>JAHCAY010000007.1 GCA_019634575.1 Candidatus Didemnitutus sp. | reverse complement strand
TGTCACCGCCGGGGTTAAATGCCGCCACGCGCGCCGGGGTTAAACGCCACCACCCCTAAGCGAGTGGATTGCTCATGAAGGATCGGTGAGGTGGGACAAGGTTAAAGCGCTCGCACGCGAGCTGGCGGAGCGAACCGGGACGGTTCGCGGGAGGGGCTCGCTCTCCTTGGGGAGAGCGCGGGGTGAGAGGGGTTGGGTTGTCACTTGGACTTCACTTTGCCGGCGGCGGCGTCCTTCAAGCGGTAACTCTCGCCGGTGATGGCGATGACGGTGGCGTGATGCAGGAAGCGGTCGAGGACGGCGCCGGCGGTGGGCACGTCCTGGAGCAACTTGCCCCAGTCTTCGAGCGGTCGGTTGCTGGTCATGATCGTGGAGCGCGTTTCATAGCGGCGCATGATGACTTCGAGCAGATACTCGCCGGAGTGCTTCGGCAAAGCGCGCAGGCCCATGTCGTCGATGATGAGCAGATCAGGTTTGATGTAGCCGCGCAGGACGCGATCGCGCTGCGCGAGCGCGTCCTCGGCGAGGAAGTCGCGCACGAGGTCGAAGATCGAGCGATAGCACACGACGAAGCCCTGCTTGATCGCCTCGTAGCCGATCGCCTGGGCCAAGTGACTTTTGCCGACGCCGGGCGGTCCGATGAACAGCACGTCGGTTTTCGCGCGGATAAAGTGCCCGGCCGCCAGTTCGTAGATCTGCTTGCGGGAGATCGAAGGATTGAAGCGCCAATCAAACTCATCGAGCGGCTTGAGCCGGTTGAAGTCGGCGAGCTTCACCCGACGCTGGATCTGGCGCTGCTGGCGCACGTTGACTTCGTCCTGAAGCACGAGGGTCAAAAACTCTTCGGGTGCGAGTCGATTGGCGGCGGCTTCTTGCAGCCGCACGGACAACGTCTCGCGCAAGCCGGAGAGTCGGAGTTCATGCAGGAGTTGATGGAGTTGGTTCATGGTTCGATCTGGTAATGCCGCAGGTCGCGGATGAGCGGGTGGGATTGCAGGAAGTCGATCTGCACGACGTGCTCGTCGGGTTGGGTGAGTTCACGCACCTCACGCAGGCGCCAGCGCCCGAGATGCACGGCGCGACCACATGCGCGTTCCAACTCCGCCACCGGGTGCTCGCGCGCCAGCGCCAGCAATCCCTGCATAATGCGCAATCCGATGGGGCCGCGATTACGGAACATGCCCTCGGCCCACGCGCCGGTGTGCGGGCCGATCAACCGACAGCGTTCCAACAGATACTCGGCGCCGCGCTCGACGACGGAGCGTTTGCGGCTGTGCAGGTGCGCCGCCGCCGTCGCGAAGCGTCCCGGCTCCGCTCGCGCATGCACCGCGATCGGCTCCATGCGCACGTTGAACACTCGCACCAATCGCGCCTCCGCCCGCACCCACACCTCGCGGCCGACATACTCCGGCGGCGCGGAGTAATACGATTGGCGGAACGCCACGTGTCCGTCGCGATGCACCGTGCGCTTCGCCTCCTCGAAGCACGGGAACAGGCTCGCCGGCAACGGCCGCAACGCGCCGCGCTCGGCTTCTAGGAAGTAGCGTCCGACCTGTTGGCGGATCGTCCCGTGGATGCGCGTGTCGGCGACTGTGCGCTCCCAGTCGGTGAGGAACGCGTTCTGCGCGGCGAGACTCTCAAACTCACGACCCTTGAGCGCGTTGTTCTGGGCATATTTGACGCCGGCCTCGACCTTGCCCTTGTGCTCCGGCTTCGCCGGCCGCGTCGGCAGCAACGCCGTGCCGTAATGCGCGCAAAACTCCCGCAGCTTCGGATTGAGTTCCGGATCAAACCAGTCGGCCTCGATCACCGCGGCCTTCATGTTGTCCGGCACGATCGTCGCCGGCACCCCGCCGATGGCGCGGAAGGCGTTTTCCAGGCAACGGATCACCGTCTCGGTGTCCTGTCGCCAGACCACTTCGCTGTAGCCTTTGCGCGAGTGCGAGAGCACCGCTCGGAACAGATGCGGTCGGCGACGCCGGACTTCGCTGCGCACCCACGCCCCTTGGCCAAAATCAAACTGCATCTCCGCGCCCGGCTCGCACTCCATCCGCCGGTGCGGCAACTCGACCGTCAGCCGCAGCCGCGAGACGAACAGCTTGACCGCACTGTAGCCGCCGGCGAAGCCCCGCTCACGCAGGTCCTGATGGATGCGCTTCGCCGTCAGCCCCGCCTCCACCGCCTCCCGGATGGACGCCTCATACGGCGCGCACCGACTCGCCGGCCCCGGCCGCGAGCCGACGCCGGGGTTACTGGCGGCATTTGACCACGACTCGGAGCCGACGCCGGGGTTCGTGGCGGCATTTGGCTCACCCCCAGCGTCGTCTCCAGCCGGCGGCCCCGCGCCGGCCGAGCCGAGGGCGGGGTTCGTGGCGGCATTTGCCGCCACGTGCCGATCCACCGTCCGACGGTCCACCTTCAGCTCTCGGGCGATCCGACGCTTCGACCAGCCGCGCTCGGCCAGCACTATTATCGACTGTTGGAGGTTCACTTTGATGCGGTTCATTACCCCTCCGGCGAAGCACAACTTCGCCTTCGGCGTAAACTACCCCGCTCAAAGGTGGTGGCATTTCACTCCGGCGCGCCTGGTGGCATTCGCCCCGGCCGTGACA
>JAHCAY010000006.1 GCA_019634575.1 Candidatus Didemnitutus sp. | reverse complement strand
TTTGCCGTCGATGCGTTCGGTGGGGTCGTAGTGCTTGAACGCGAGCGCCGTGCCAGAGCGCGGGCCTTCGTAGGGGATGCGGCCGATGCCGCGGAAATGCTCGGGGGATTTCTTCATGACAGAGTGAGATGGGTAGCAGCGAACCGGGACGACGGCGACATTTTCGGGAGTCGCGTCGTTGCACAATCACCCCCGGGAACTAACATTAGACTTGAGGAGCGCTTGCCCGCCGTGTGCTCTCGCGCGAGACAAGAGCCGCTGCACCCCGCACCCCATGAACGATCGCCGCACCACGCTCGCTGACGTCGCGAAAGCCGCGGGCGTGCACGTCACCACTGTCTCCCTCGCGCTCCGCAACCACCCGCGTCTGCCGCCCGAGACGCGCGAGCGCCTGCAGGATCTCGCGCGCAAGATGGGCTACACGCCCGATCCGCTGTTGCGCGCGCTGGTCGCCTACCGCGGCCGCAACATGGAGCGCCGCTCGCCGTCGACGCTCGCTTACGTGACGAACTGGGACTCGGCGGTCGGTTGGAAGAAAGTCACCGCGCACCCAAACTTCTACGAGGGCGCGAAGGCGAAGGCCGAGGAACTCGGCTACAAGCTCGAGCATTTCTGGATGCGCGAGCCGGGCCTCACGCACGGCCGGCTCAGCGGCATCCTTGCGGCACGCGGCATCAACGGCGTCATCATCGCTTCGCACCAGCGCGAGGCGGACGACTCGATCCACTTCGAGTGGCAGCGCTTCAGCGCGGTAAAAATCGACTATTTCCCGCACAAGCCCGAGCTGCACAACGTCACCAACGACCAATGCAGCATCATCCGCCTCGCGATGCAGCGCGTCATCGCGGCGGGTTACCGACGCATCGGCTTCGTCATGCACCGCGGCTGGAACTACAGCGTGGATCACTTGTGGTCGGCTGGCTTTCTCTGTGAGCAGGCGAACCTGCCGACGCGTGACCGCGTGCCGATGCTGCTCTTCCCCGATGCGGAGCCGATCGAGGACTGGATGAACGAGTCGAAGACCGACGTGGTCGCGCCGCTCGACCGTTTTCAGGAGTGGTATGAGCGCCACCGGCCCGAAGTGATCATAGCGAAAGCCTCGTTCGTGCAACCGTGCCTCGCCGCGATGAAGCTCCGCGTGCCGCGCGACGTGGCGCTCGTGGACGTATTCCTCGACAGCTTCGATGGGAAGTTCGCAGGCGTCCGTCAAAACTACGAGACCGTCGGTGCGCTTGCAGTCGAGATTCTCGCCGGCCAGCTGCATCACAACAAATTCGGCGTGCCGTCGATCCCAACCACGACCTTTGTCGAGGGCACCTGGTTCGACGGAGCGTCGTGTCCGATCCCGGCGCGGCGCTGATAATTTTCTCCATGAGCATCTACCTTGGCATCGACAGCGGCACGCAAAGCACGAAGTGCGTGGCGCTCGACCTTACAACCGGTCGCGTGATCGCGGAAGCGCGCGCCCCCCACCAACTCATCGCCGGGCTGCCGCCCGGTCACATGGAACAGCACCCGCAGGAATGGGCGGCGGCGATGGAGCACGTGATCGGAGCGGTCGCGGCGAAAATCGACGCGCTGCGCGTGCGTGGCATCGGCATCTCGGGCCAGCAACACGGCTTCGTGCCGCTCGACGAGCACGGTGCGGTCATCCGCCCGGCGAAGCTCTGGTGCGATACGTCGACCGCATCCGAGTGCGCTTTGCTGACGAGGAAGCTCGGCGGTGCGAAAGCGGTCATCCGCGAAACCGGCTTGCCGTTCCTGCCCGGCTACACCGCCGGCAAGATCCTTTGGTTGAAACGACACGAGCCGGCGAACTTCAGAAAGCTGCGCCACGTGTTGCTGCCGCACGATTTCCTTAATTTCCACCTCGCGGGACAGTATTTCATGGAAGCCGGTGACGCCTCGGGCACGGCGCTGTTCGACGTGCGCCGGCGCCGCTGGTCGGCGAAGGTGTGTGCGGCGATCGATCGCAAGCTGATCGACTGTCTGCCGCCGATTTCCGACTCGCGCGCCGCGGCCGGCACGCTGAAAGCCGAGTTGGCGCAACGCTGGGGTTTCGGCGCTGACGTCGTGGTTTCGGCCGGCGGCGGCGACAACATGATGGGCGCGATCGGCACCGGCAATGTCGCGCCCGGTGTCGTCACGGCGTCGTTTGGCACGAGCGGCACGATCTACGCCTTCGCGAAGCAGCCGGTCGTCGATCCGCAGGGCGAAATTGCGGCGTTCTGTTCGTCGACCGGCGGCTGGCTGCCGTTGCTGTGCACGATGAATGTCACGCTCGTCACCGAGCAGATGCGTCAGCTCTTCGGCGCCGATCACGCCGCGATGGAGGCGGCGGTCGCGGCGACGCCGGCGGGTGCGGACGGGTTGTTGTTGCTGCCTTATTTCGACGGCGAGCGGACGCCGAATCTGCCGAACGGACGGGGTGTGCTTTACGGCGTCACGCGACACAACACGACGCCCGGGCACCTCATGCGCGCGGCGATGGAGGGCGTGACGATGGGGATGAACTACGGCCTGCAACGCCTTGACCAACTCGGCATCAAGCCACGCGAGATCCGTCTCACCGGCGGCGGCGCGAAGTCCGCCGCGTGGCGCCAGATCATGGCCGACGTGTTCGGCGTGCCCGTCGTGAAGATGGTCGAGGACGAAGGCGCGGCGCTCGGCGGGGCGTTGCAAGCGGCGTGGTGCGATGCACAGCGGCGCGGTGAGAAACTCGATCTCGCGGCGCTCTGTGCGCGAACCGTGGCGCTCGACGAGTCGAGCCGTTGCGTGCCGGACAAGGCACGCGCGAAGCTTTATCGCACATCGCAGGCGAGGCAAAACGCGCTCAGCGGAGCGCTGCGGCCGATCTTTGGCTGACGCGTCGCCGGCCTCTCAGTCCGAGGGGTCGAGGGACGCGAGGTAGTGCTCGAGCCACGTGAAACCGTCGGGCGCGGTGGTGGAGCCATCGCGCGCATCCCGCGGATCGAGGCCGTTGGCCCGCTCCCAATCGTCCGGGATTCCGTCGCCATCTGCATCGAGTGGCGGCGGCGCTGAATGGTAGAGGGGCCAACCGCCGACGTCGCGTGGGGAGTCGATCATGCGCCCGGTGCGTCCGCGCACCGCAGCGACAATGCGCGTGTCGACGGCATCGCGGCGTGGGAGCACTGCGCCCGCCTGCGCGAGCACGCGGGGAAATGCGTCGACGGCGGGTTCGGAGGCGAGGCCGCTGGCGGGCATTGTCGGCATGGGGGAGCGTCCATCGAAGGGCGCGCGCGAGACGACGATTTTCCACTCCTCGCCGCGCGCGCCGTCGGCGGAAATGCCTTCGACGGTGTTGTCGCGCAGAAAAACCACGGAGCCGGTGCGGACGGTCTTTTCGAGACCCACGCCGAAACGGTTGCGCGTTTGCGGGCCGGGCAGATAGGTGTTGCCGACGATGTCGGCGCGTTGCACTCCGCTGCCCTCGAGGTCGGTGAGGCCCGTCGCGAACCAGCGCCAGTTGTAGACGACGTTGTCGACCACTTCGGCGGAGGTATCGCCTTTGAGGAGCGGGTTGCGGTCCTGGTTGTGGGCGAAAAGATTGTGGTGGACCGAGACGCGTTGCGCATGGTCGCCGACGAGCAGCCCCATGCCATGCGCGCCCTTCGGGTGGAGGCTGTGCTCGAGCGATTCGGCGATCAGGCACCACTGGACCGTGATGTCGTGGCATGGGTGCCAGAGGGAGACGTTCTCGTCGATTGCCCAGCTGATGGAACAGTGGTCGATCACGATGTGGTGGACCGGTTCACGCGGATTGCCGATGCCGATGCCGTCGCGATTGTCGGGATCGGGGCCCGCGAGATCGTCGCCGACGCGGAAGCGAAGGTGACGCACGACGACGTCGTGCGTGCGGATGCGGAGGGCTCCGCCGCGGATGCAAATGCCGTCGCCGGGCGCGGTCTGGCCGGCGATGGTCACGAACGGTTCGTCGAGATTGAGATCGCGCGCGAGGCGGATCGTGCCGCCGACGCGAAACACGACGATGCGCGGACCTTTCGCGCGGAGCGCGGCGGCGAGGCTGCCGGGCCCATCGGGGCCGAGCGTGGTGACCGCGATGACCTGACCCCCGCGGCCACCGGGCGTATCCGTGCCGAAACCTTCGGCACCGGAGAAAGCAGGCATCGCCCCCTGAGCGAAGCCGAGGGTAGCGCACAGCAGGACAAGGAGTGAGAGTCGGGTTCGCGGGCGCATACCGGTGCGGCAAGACGTAGGCACGTCGCAGTCGGGCAGCGAGGATATTGGCGGGTCTCCGCGCTGGGTATCGGCGGGCGTTCAGCCGATCTCGAGCGTTCCCTCGCCGGCGTTCGCGGGCAACGCGATCTCGAGCGTGCCCGGTGCGCGCGACCGCGCCGGCACGCGCCGGCCGTTCCAGCGTGCGGTGTCGGCGGCGGCATCGACGACCGCGAGCACGATCGGGGTCGTGGTGCTGTTGGGCGGAAATCGGAGGCGGGTCCGGAGGCGGGCTGCCGTCGCCTGATGATCGAGGACCAGGCAGTCGTGCCCGCCGGTCACCGCGCCGGGGCGGAAATACGCGGCGAACCAGCTGAGCAGCGGCGGCGTGAGTCCGGCGAACTGGTGCCAGCCGGCGCCGCGTCCGCTTCGCACGATGAAGTGTTCGAAACAACACCCGGTGGCGCGCACTTCGTGCTCCCAGGTGCGCAGTGCCGTCTCCGCGACCTGCCACGCGAGATCGCCTTCGCCGAGATCGAGCAGGGTCTTCCAGAAGAACCACTGATGCGGAAACCAAACGGTGCCGTTCCAGTAGCCGTCGTCGCGGTAATACGGGGCGCTTTGGTCCACGGTGGTGAGGCCGACGTCGGTCCAAAACACGCGCCGGTCGCGCAACCGCTCGAGAAAGAGCGTGCGTTGCGCTGCGGTGCAGATGCCGGCGACGAGCGGGTAGATGCCGTCGAGCCCGCGGTTGAAGTTCGTGCCGCTGTCATGTTGCAGCGGGCCGAGCGGAGCGCCGTGGGCGTCGTGCCGCACGTAGCTGAACCAGCCGCTGGCCGCGTCCCACGCGTGACTTTGGAGGGCGGCGGAAAATTCGGCGATGTCGCGATCGAACTCGGCGGCCGGCTCATCGAGCAGCGGTGCGAGGGCGCGCAGGATCTTCGCGGTGCGGATGGCGTGCGCGGTGTTGACGACGGGGGTGGTGCCTGCGGTCAGCGCCGTGCCGCGGATGAATTTCTGCGGAGGATAGTCGTCCCAGCCGCCGGAATTGTAGAAATAGTCCCAGGTGCGCAACAGGCCGGAACCGAGGTTGCGTGTGGTCGAACCCTCGCTGCGTCCCGCGAGGAAGCGATGCATGCGGCGCGCGGGCGCGAAGAAGCGGCGGAGCAGCGCGGTGTCCTGCGTGCGATTCCAGAGCGCGTGCAGCTGATAGATCTGCACCGGGACGGGACTGCCGTGAAAGGTGAAGGCGGCATCCTCGTCGGCGCGCGAGAGATAGGCGGCGAGATTGTCGACCGAGCGGGCCGGATCGAGTTCGAGCAGGCCCAGGCCGATGAAGCCCGAGTCCCACGTGTAGAGTGAATCCCACCAGCGGCCCGGGGTGTAGTGCCGGATGAATTTCCCGCGGCGGCGAACCGGATAGACGACATTGGTCGCGACGGTGGCGGCGAGACGTTCGATTCCGTAGGCGTAGGTGCGGCCCGCAGCGGTGTGCGGCGGCACGGTGGAACGGCTCGCATCGAGCTCACCGCGAAGCTGCGCGGAGAGATGGGCGAGCTTCGCGCGCACCGCAGCGAGATCGGGGGCGTGGCAGACGAAGGCGGAGAAGTTGCGCCGCTCGCCGGGCGCGAGAAACAGCGGCCGGACGAAAACGTTCGTGTAGTGCCGCAGGCCGCCGAGCTCGAACCGGCGTTTCACATGCTCGTGGGTGTAGAGCGGGAAGTCGTATTCGATACGGTCGGTCAGCCACTCGCGGATCTCGGCGTCGGCGGATTCCCACGCCAGACCGTAGACGCCGGGAATCGCCGCATAGGTGAGGGCGAGCGATGACGAGTCGAGTGACGTAACTTCCGGACGATAGTCGAGCGGCGGGACGTGGAATGCCACGAGCGCGACGTCGGCGCGGCGGACCAGCGCGAAGCCATCGATCTCGATTTCGCTGCCTTCGCTGACCGCGAGCGTGAATCCCTGCGCGGTCGGATCGGCGAGCGGAATCTCGACGATCCGAAATGAGCCGTCGCCCTCGAGGGTCAGATCAGCGGCGTAGAGTCCGGTGCAACTCAGGTGCGTGCGCGCGCCGGCGCCGGAGCGGTAGCGCAGCAACGCCACCGTGTCTGCCGGCGAGAAGCCCGCCGGCCGCGCGTAGCTGACGCGCTGTCCTTCCTTCCGTCCGAACCCGCCGGCCAGCGCGGTGCCGTTGACGCAGCCGTCGCGCCGGACTTCGCCCCAAATCTCGGCGTTGTCCGGCAGGTGCCGTTGCGGAGCCTCCTCGTCGAGCGTGAGCGATTCGTAGTGCGAAGCCTCGAGCCACACGGCGCCTTCGGGCAAGGAGACGCGCGCGGCGCGGAGTGGCGGCTGGCGATACGGGCCCGCTTCCGGGAAGTGGAGCGAGGCGAGGAAGTGCAGCGAGAGCTGCTGGGGCTCCGCCGTGGCGTTGACGAGCTGCGCGCGGATCGAGGTGCCGCCGTGTTCCTGATCAAAGATGAGATCGGCGTAGAAGTCTTCGAGTCCGCCGAGGGGATAGCGCAGCGTGTAGTGTCTGAGGTCGGGCGTGGCGCTCCACGGCTGAAAGCCCGAGTCGTAGGTCACCATCGGGACAGACTGCCGGCGACGATAGAGTCCGGGGAAAACGGCCAGATCGAAGCGCAGGCCGCTGGCGGGATCCGGCAGGTGCGAAACGCCGGCGAGGTGTTTCGTGTAGGGTCCCCACGCGGGCAGCCGCAAATCGCCGTGGTCGCTCAGCCCGGCCAGCAGATCGACGCGGGGACGGGCGGCGGGCGCTTCGGAGCTTCGCGCGCGCAACACCACGGCGGATGCGAGGAGGGACGTGCTGCGGATGAATTCTCGGCGGGTCACGGCGGGGCAGGGGTGCACGCGTTTAATCCGTGGCTTTGCCTGCGAAAAGGGCGCTCAAAGGCAAATTGTTACCCTGCGCCGGCTCCGAGCGAAAAATCGACTGCACGCGACATTGGAGTTTCCTTTTCCGCGCCGGACGCTATCCGCGTGTTTCCGTATGCCAGTGACGATGCGAGATGTGGCGGAGCGAGCCCGGGTGTCGGTCGCGACCGTGTCGAAATGCCTGCGCAGTCGCGGCAACATCTCGGCCGCGACGCGCGCCGAGGTGCTGCGTCTGGCGGAGGAAATGGGTTATCGCACCCATCCGTTCGTCTCCGCGCTGATGCAGACGCGCCGGCGCAAGCGCACGAGCGGTGCGCAACAGCCGGTGCTCGCCTACGTGACGGCGTTTCAGACGCACGACGGCTGGGCGAAGATGCCGTCACCGCTCTTGCGGTTGTTGTTTGACGGCGCCAAGGAGCGCGCGGCGGGGCGCGGTTATCAGCTGTCGCATTTCTGGCTCTATCGCGACGGCATGAGCAACCAGCGGTTCAGCGAGATGCTGCGTGCGCGCGGAGTGCGCGGCGTGTTCCTCACACCGCTGCCGCGACTCGGGATGCAGATCGACTTGAAGTGGGAGTATTTTTCGGTCGTGGCGCACGGCTTGAGCATTGCCCATCCGGTGTTTCACCGGACGTCGAACGACCACTACCAGTCGATGATGCTCGCGCTGCACGAATGCCACCGGAACGGCTACCGGCGCCCGGGCTTCGTCATGGACGGGCCGTTGTGCCAGCGGCTCGAGCATCGTTGGGAGGCGGCGTTCATGATCGAGCGGGAGAAGCTCGGCTTCGACACCGGCGTGCGCTCGCTGCTTTACCAGACGTGGGATGCAGACGAAGTGCGGCGCTGGGTGCGGCGCGAGAAGCCAGACGTGATGATCTCGCTGTTGCAGGAAGATCAGATGCAGCAACTCGCGGCGCGCGGGCTGCGCATGCCGGAGGAACTCGGATTGGTGAGTCTGTCCGTGCACGATCCGGAGAGTCGCATCTCCGGCATCCACCAGAATGCGCGACTCATCGGACGGGTGGCGGTCGACAAGTTGATCGACCTGGTCGAGCGAAACGAGAGTGGCGTGCCCGAGGATCCCATCACGCTGACCATCGAGGGCAAATGGCATCCCGGCCACACGCTGCACTATCTGCCGGCGGACGACCGCGCCGGGCATCACGTCATTTAGCGACGCGGGATAAATCCCACAGCGTCAAGCCGCGTAAGTCACGGGGCGGGCGGCTGCGCCGCAGCAGCAGGCTGGCCGGGTAACCAGTGCCGACGCAGACGACGAGCGCGGCGAAGCCTTGGAAGAACGGGTTGACGGTCGTGAATGTTTGCAGCGCGGCCGTGCCGACAATGCTCGCGAGCGCTCCGACCATGACGCCGGGGGCGTTGGCGCGGCGGGTGAGCAGGCCGAGCGCGAACACTCCAGGCAACCCGCCGCCGAGCAGCGCGGCGAGCTTCAGCACCTGATCCCAGAGCGACGGCACGTTGAGGCTGGCGAGATACGCGGCCATTGCGGTCGCCGCGCAGCCGGCGACGACCGTGGCGAGCCGCGCGACGCGCAACCGGATCCGGTCGCCCGGCTCGCGCCGCCAGAGCGGCAGGAAATCGGTGGCGACGATCGTGGCGGCCGAATTCACGTCGCTGCTCAGCGCGCCCATCGCCGAGGCGAGCACGCTGGCGATGACCAAGCCGACGACGCCGTGCGGCAGCTCGTTGACGATGAAGTAGGGGAAGATCGCGTCGTTCGCCATGCCGGCCGGCGGCGGAGGGTGACCGCGGTAGAAAGCGAACAGCGCGGTGCCGACGAAGAAGAACAACACCGAGCTCGGCAGACCGAGCAACGCCCCGAGCGCGACCGTGCGGCGGGCCGCGCGTTCGTCGGCCGTTGCGAATACGCGCTGCATCAGCGACTGGTCGCTGAGCTGGAAAAAGACCGTGCGTGCCATCAGACCGGCGAAGACCCACACGGTCGGCTCGGTGAAATTCCATTCCCAGGACACGGCGGCCAGCTTGCCCTCGCGCAGGCCCACTTCCCAGATGCCGCCGAAGCCGCCCGGCACGCCGGCCGCCATATAGCACAAGGCCAGGGCGACCCCGCCGAACACGACCGCGAATTGAAAGACGTCGGTCCACAGCACCGCGACGAACCCGCCCAACATCGCGTAGGCGACAGTCACGCCGCCGAGCAGCACGATGCATGCATAGACGTTGAAGCCGGTCAGCGAGGCGAGTGCGAGCGAGGGCAGCAGCATCACGACACTCATGCGCCCGAACACCTTCAGCAGCACGCTCAGGGTCGCACCGAGCAAGCGCACTTCCGCGCCGAAGCGCCGGTCGAGGTATTCGAAGACGGTCGTGATGTTCAAGCGGCGGAGTGCGCCGACGAAGCAGAACGCGATCACGAGTGTCGCGAACGCCTGCGCCGGCGCCGAGCCGATCGCGCGCCAGTCGGTCGCGTAGCTTTTCGCCGGCACCGCCATGAAGCTGATGCTCGTGGTCGCGGTGGCGTAGAAGCTGATGCCGGCCGCCCACCAGCGCACGCGGCGATCGCCGCGGAAAAAGTGCTCGGACGATTGCCGATGACGCGACAGCCACCAGCCGACCAGAAGATTCACCGCGAGATAGGCGCAGAGGATAGCGTAGTCCACCCAGTCGAACGAGTGAAACGTGGCGGAGGCGAGCGCGGTGGGGGCGGGCATGGCGCGGGAAAACGCGCGGGACCCTGAGCCGCGCGGCAGCGCCATGCAACAACGATGAGCGTTCGCATGTGCCGCTGGCGTCCCGTATCACGCGGGGCCGACGCGCGGGTAACAATTTACCTCCGCGCTCCCTTTACTCCCCGTCCGCGTTGGCCAGAGCTGACCGCCGTTCCACCCCGTTTACCCCGCATGAGTTTTTCGCGGCTGCATTTCACCCCGTCCCTGCGCGTGATCGTTCGCGCGACCCGCGCCTGGCCGTCTCGGCGTTCGTTCGGCGCTGCGCTCGTCGCCGCGGTCGTGCTGGCGCTCCCTGCGCTCGCGGCCACCACCGCGCCTAAACTCGATTGGGCGGACGTGCCCGCGATCCTCGCGCGTATCACGCCGCCGCAGTTTCCCGCGCGCGAGTTCGACATCACGGCGTTCGGGGCGAAGGGCGATGGGGAAACCGACAGCCTCCCGGCGGTGCGCGCCGCGATCGCCGCCGGCGTCGCGGCGGGCGGCGGCCACGTCGTCGTTCCCGCCGGCACCTACCTCCTGAACGGACCGATTCACCTGCAGAGCAACATCGACCTGCATCTCGCCGAAGGCGCGACGCTGCGTTTCAGCGGTCGCCCGGCGGATTTCCTGCCCGTTGTCCTGACGCGGTGGGAGGGCGTGATCCTCTACAACTACTCGCCGATGATCTACGCGCGCGGTGCGGAGAATGTGGCGATCACCGGCCGCGGCACGATCGACGGCAATGCGCGCCGGGAGTTCCGCCAGTGGGCCATGGACATCTCGAAGCTCCAGGATCGCGCGCAGGAAATCAGCCGGCGCATGGGCGCCGAGGGCACGCCGCTGGCCGAGCGCCAATTCGGCGAGGGTTCTTACCTACGCCCGAGTTTGATCCAGCCCTACGAGTGCCGGAACGTGCTCATCGAGGGCGTGACCTTCAAGGACTCGCCGTTCTGGGTCGTGCACCCGACGTTCTGCACGAACGTCACGGTGCGCGGCGTCACCGTGGAAAGCCTGCTGATCAACAACGACGGTTGCGATCCCGACTCGTGCACGGACGTGCTGATCGAAAATTGCCGGTTCCTCACCGGCGACGACGGCATCGCGCTGAAGGCCGGCCGCGACGCCGATGCCTGGCGCGACGGCCGCCGCACGGAGAACGTGATCATCCGAAACTGCCTCTTCCAATCGAAGATCAACGCGCTGTGCATCGGCAGCGAGATGTCGGCCGGCGTTCGCCACGTGTTCATGGAGGATTGCCGGGTGGAGGAGGGCGAGTCCTGCATCTATTTCAAGTCGAACGCCGATCGCGGCGGCTTCATCGAGAACGTCCGCGTGCGGCGCGTGGCGATCGACCTCTCGCGGGCCGGCGTCGTGCGCTTCGAGACGAATTATCACAGCTATCGCGGCGGCAACGCGCCGACGGCTTACCGTGACTTCGTGATCGAGGACGTCACCTGCGCCAACGCGACCAACTACGCCATCTTCGCCGAAGGCACGCCGCAGTCGCCGATCGAAGACGTCCTGTTGCGCAACGTCGCCGTCACGCAGGCGCGGGAGGCGCTCTTTCTTCGCCACGCTGTCTCGCTGCGGCTCGACAACGTTCAGGTGAACGGACGCCCGTTGCCCGAGCATCCTCCGGCCACGCCGGAAAGCACCGCGAAGCTTCCCATCCGGCTCTGACCGCGCTCTCCGATTTTCCCCTAAACCCCGAGGCCATCATGCAAATCCCCCCCGTAAACTCCCGCGGCATCTGGCGCACGAGTGCGTTCGCGGCCGCCGTGTTCGCCGGCGCGCTCGCGTCCGCCCAGACGACCGCTCCGTCGAGTGCCACCACGTCCACCACCACCACCGCCGCCGTTCCGGTCGTCGCAAAAGACGATGTCACGGTCCAGCTCGACACCTTCGTCGTGACCGGCATCCGCGCGGGCATCGAGTCGTCGATCGCCGCGAAGAAGGAGTCCGTCTCCATCGTCGAATCGATCACCGCCGAGGACATCGGCAAGCTGCCCGACGTGAGCATCGCCGAGTCCGTCGCGCGTCTGCCCGGCCTCGCCGCGCAACGCGTCGATGGCGCGGCGCAAGTCATCTCCGTCCGCGGCCTCGCGCCGGATTTCGCAACCACGCTGTTGAACGGCCGCGAGCAGGTCAGCACCGGCGACAACCGCGGCGTCGAGTTCGACCAATATCCTTCCGAGCTGATCAACCGCGTGCTCGTGCAAAAGACGCCCGACGCCAGCCTCATCAGCCAGGGACTCTCCGGCACGATCGGGTTGCGCACGATCAGTCCGCTCGCGCTCAATCATCGCACGCTCGCGGTGAACGTCCGTGGCGAGCGCAAGACGCTCAACAATCTCGGCGCCGACTCGAAGACCACGGGCAATCGCATCAGCGCGACCTACGTCGACCAATTCGCCCATAAGACCATCGGCGTCGCTCTGGGCTACGCACACATGGAATCGCCGATCCTCGCGCAGGAATTCGGCACCTACGGATGGTCGACGAACCAGACGGCGAACGCGAACCGCACCGGCTTCGCGGCCGGCACGACGCTCACCAGCGGCATCAAGACCTTCGCTCGCAGCGGCATGAATACGCGCGACGGCTTCATGGGCGTGCTCGAGTGGCGCCCGACCGCGTCCTTCACGTCGGTGATCGACGCCTACTATTCCAAGTTCCGCCGCGAGCAGACCAACCGCGGCATCGAGACCCGCCTCGACGGCAACCGCGGCAGCCTCACTGCGCCGTTCCTGCCGGTCCAGGCCCTGGCCTTCACGCCGGGCAAGCTCTACAACAACGCACTGCTCTCGGCGACCGTCGCCAATGTCTACCCCGCGGTCCGCAACATGTATAACGACCGCGTCGACAAACTTTCCGCCATCGGCTGGAACGGCCAATACCGCACCGCGAAGTGGGTCCTCAGCGCCGACGTGAGCCACTCGAAGGCCGAGCGCCACGAACTCAATCTCGAGACGCAAGCCGCGCAGCGTTCCGCCACCAACGCGCCCGTCGGCGACACGGTGACCTACGATCTCACGCCCGACGGTTTCCCGACCGTCTCCTACGGCCTCAACTACGCCGACCCGAGCACCGTGAAGATCGGACCGACCATCTTCCGCGCCGGTTACGGCAAGGTGCCCTCGATCAAGGACGAGCTCACCTCCTACCGCGTCACCGCCTCGCGCAGCCTCAGCAAATTCTTCGACAACGTCGAAGTCGGCTTCAACTACGGCGACCGGCAGAAGGTCAAGGATCAGCCCGAGCAGCGCCTGATCGAGAAAACCACGGACCTCCCGCTCTCCGTCGCCGCTGACGCTTTGCTGCCGAACTCCACGCTCGCCTTCGCCGGCACGCCCGCGGCCTTGAGCTGGGACGTGCCGAGAATCCTCGCGCTCGGCGTCAACTACGCGCCGTTTACGCCCGGCTACGGCACGTCCGGCATCGGATCGTCGACCGGCGCCGCCGCCGACCTCGCGTCGAAGCGCTGGAAGGTCATGGAGGACCTCGCGACGTCCTACCTGCAGTTCAACATCGATTCGATGCTCGGCGCCGTGCACGTGCGCGGCAACCTCGGCGCGCAAGTCATCGGCGTGGATCAATCCTCCAGCGCCGACTACGTCGACCGCCGCGAGCCGGTCCTCGCGAACCAGATCAAGCGCCGCACCGACGGCAAGAAATACACCGATGTGCTTCCGAGCCTGAATCTCTCCTTCGAGCTCCCGCACCAGCAGGTGCTGCGCGTCGCCGCCGCCAAGCAGGTCGCCCGCCCGCGTCTCGACCAGATGCGCGCGTCGCTCGATTTCTCCGTCAACGGCGCCAACGGCCAGCCCAGTGCCACCGGCGGCAACCCGCGCCTCGACCCGTGGCGCGCGAACGCCTTCGACATCTCCTACGAGAAATATTTCGCCACCAAGGGCTACGTCGCACTCGCCGGATTCTACAAGGACATCAAGAGCTACGTCTTCGACCTTACGACGGAGAATTACGATTTCTCCGAGTTCACCGCGGGCGATCCGACGGTCACGTCGCCGTTCGGTCGCTTCAGCCAGCCGCTCAACGGTCGCGGCGGCAGCCTCAAGGGTCTCGAGCTCACCGTGTCGGTGCCGCTGCAACTGCTCGCGCGTCCGCTCGACGGATTCGGCGTGGTCGGCAGCGTCTCGCGCAACGACAGCGCGATCACGATCGATAACACGAACATCGGCTCCAACGTGATGCTGCCCGGTCTGTCGAAGACGGTTTCCAGCCTGACGTTCTACTACGAGAAGAGCGGCTTCTCCGCCCGCGTCAGCCGTCGCTGGCGCTCGGACTTCGTCGGTGAAATCACAGCCTTCGCCAACACCCGCGCACTGCGCTTCGTGAGTGGCGAGGCGGTCGTCGATGCCCAGGTCGGCTACACGTTCCGCGACGGCAAGCTCAAGGGCCTCGGCATTCTGCTCCAGGCCTACAATCTCACCGACTCGGCTTATCGCACCTATCGCGAGACGCACGCGCAGATCGAGGAATTCCAGCGTTACGGCCGGACCTACCTCCTCGGCGCGAACTATCGCTTCTGATTGGTTAGGCAGGCGCGGCCGCGACGCGTGGGGGCGTCGGGCCGCGCCTCGTTTTGGCTGGTCCTCGCCGCGCTGCCCGCGACGATGCCTGCTCCCCACCGCCACCGCTGTTGCCCATGCCCGCTCTCATCGCCGAAGTCCGCCGGACAGTGAGTCCATTTTGCCTCGCGGTGTCTCTCGCGCTGACAGCCCTCGCACAGGACGCAGGCGAAAGCGCGACGGTGCCGGTCGCCGTGCCGCGTTTCACGCATCCCGGTGCGGGGCAGACCTTCTACTTCGTCCTGACCGATCGCTTCGCCAACGGTTCGACCGCGAACGACGGCGGCGAGCTTCCGGCCGACGACCCGATGAGCGGTTTCGATCCGGCGCGCCTCACGCATTTTCACGGCGGCGACTTCGTCGGCCTGACGGCGCGGCTCGATTACCTGCAAAATCTCGGGATCACGGAGGTGTGGGTGACACCTCCGTTTCGCAACCTCGCGGTGCGCACGCGTCCGGACGGCCGGCAGTCGACCGGCTATCACGGCTACTGGGGACTCGATTTCCTGCACATCGATCCGCACCTCGGCACCGACGCGGAGTTCCGGACCTTCGTCGACGCTGCGCACGAGCGCGGCATCCGCGTCACGATGGACATCGTGGTGAACCACACCGCCGACGTGATTCGCTACGCCGACGGCACCGACTACATCGATACGAAGACGGCCCCGTTTCGCGATGCCGCGGGGCAGCCGTTCGATCTCCGCGCGGCGGCCTACAACGGTCTGAACGATCCCGCGGCGTTTCCCGCGCTGTCGGCCGAGCGCAGTTTCCCGCGCCGTCCGCTTGTGCCCGTGGGGCAGGAGAACGTGAAGAATCCCGCGTGGCTGAACGATCCCACGCTCTATCACAATCGCGGCGACTTGAGCAAAGCCGCGCCCGAATCGGCGATCTACAGCGATTTTCGCGGCCTCGACGGCATCATGACCGAGCACCCGCGTGTCGTGCGCGGATTCATCGACGTGTTTCGCCATTGGATCGAGGACGTCGGCGTGGACGGTTTCCGCATCGACACGGCGAAGCACGTCAACGCGGAGTTCTGGCAGGCCTTCGCGCCGGCGATGCGCGCGGCGGCGCGAGCGCGCGGGCGGACGGATTTCTTGGAATTCGGCGAAGTGGTCGGACAGGGCGGCGATCCGGCCTATCTGAGCGGTTTCTCCGTCGCGTGGCCGCTCGACGCGACGCTGGATTTCGGGTTCTCCGGCGCGGCGCGCGCCTACGTTTCGCAAACGGGCCCGGCCGCGGCGCTGCAGACATTTTTCGAGCGCGACGACTACTACACCGATCACGACAGCAACGCGCATTCGGCCACGATCTTCCTCGGCAATCACGACGCGGGCCGCTTCGGTTTCGCGCTCGTGACGGACAATCCGTCCGCGCCGTCGGCGTTGCTGCTCGATTTGACGAAATTCGCGCACGGGCTGCTGCTCCTCTCCCGCGGGCAGCCGGTGATCTACTACGGCGACGAGCAGGGCATGGTCGGTCGCGGCGGCGATCACGATCACGCGCGCGAGGACATGTTCCCCGCGCAGGCCGACGAGTTCCGCCAAGCGACGCTGCTCGGCACCGCGCGCACCGGCGCCGAGGACAAGTTCGATCCGCAGCATCCGCTGTATCGCCTGATCGCAGCGCTCGCGAAACTGCGCGCGCAACATCCCGCCCTGCGCACCGGGGCGATGTTGCTGCGGGCGACGGATGCGCCGGGCATCTTTGCGTTTTCGCGACTGGATCGCGCCGAGCGCGTCGAATACCTGGCCGTCTTCAACAACTCGCGCACCGAGGCGGTCACGGCGCGCGTGCCGACGAGTCAGCCGGCGCACGCAAGGCTCGCCACGCTCTTCACTTCGGTCGAGGCGGGACCGACGAGCGACCTCACGGTCGACGACGCGGGCATGGCGTCGGTGACTCTGGCGCCGTTGCAATTTTCCGTGTGGCGCGCGCAGCGTGCGTTGCCGGCTCCGGCGGATGGGCCGCGGATTTCCCTTGTCGCACCGGTGGCGGGAGCCGCGCTCGTGAACGGTTCGCGCGAGATCGAGGGCACGATTTTCCCACTGCGGCAGGAAATTCGCGCCGAGGTCGCCGGCGGGGATGGCGCGGCGGAAGTCACCTTCACGTTTGCGCGCGCGTCGCGTCCGGGGCAATCCGAACTGATCGGCACCGACGATGCGCCGCCGTATCGCGTTTTTTGGCAGCCGCCGCCCGACATCGCGCCGGGCGAAACGGTGGTTTTCACTGCGACGGTGAACGATCTGCGCGGCCACCGTGTGGCCGCGCGGAGCGCGTCGTTCATCTGGTCCGGTGCGCCGCCCGAGGGAAGCATTCGCGGGGCGGAAACGCCGCACCTGCGCACGCCGCTGCCGGCGGCGCGTGAGTTGGCGGCGGGAGAGGAATTGGTGCTCGCGGCCGATTTCGCGGGCACGCCGGCGCTGGAATTTCAGTGGCTGCGCGACGGCGAAGCGATCGCCGGCGCGACGGATGCGACACTGCGCCTGCCGTCGAGTCAGGCGCGTCCAGGCGATTACGCGGTGATGGCGCACAACCTCGCGGGCACCGCGGTGAGCACATCGGTGCGAGTGCGCCGGAGGTAACAATTTCCCCTCGGCGGGACTTTAAGCCGGCCGTGGACGGCGTAGACCGGACGCGCACCCCTCAACCCCGCGGCCGCGCGCTTTCCCCGGTGTCGTGGCCGTCTCACCCCTGCGTCGCCGTGTGCGGCGCCTTACTCCGATGAATAATCCCTGTGTCATCGCGTCCGCTGGCGGGCGCTTCCGGCCGGCGTTCGCCTGGCTGTCTGCATTGACGATGTTGGCTCTGCTCACGACCACGACTTCCGCGTGGGCGGCCAATATTTTTACCCTCAACCAGAAGTTCGACTCGCTGGCGACCGATTCGACGCCAGGCAGTCCGTGGAGCGTCGTCTCGACCGGCGGCGGCTCCGTGCTCGTGAAGGAGGAACTCAACGCCCACGACAAGAGCGTGCGCATCCAGAAGCTGCTCACGTCGGGCACGTCGAGTTTGTCCACGGCGCTCGGCAGTCTGAGTGGACGCGTCGTGTTCGAGGCGCGCGTGATGGCGCGGGAGACGGCGGGTTTCCGCGCGGTGCCCTACGTCTACAACAGCGGCGGCGCGACCGTGGCGTCGGTCGCGTTTCAGGATGGCAACATCCGCGCCTACGTGGGCGCCACTTCGACGGCGGTGCAGAGTTTCGCGATCAACGTCTGGTATCACCTGCGCCTCGTGATCGACACGAACACCGATCAATTCGATCTCTACGTCGACGGCGCGCAGCGGTTGAGCAAGGCCGCGCTGCGCAGTGCGACGACAAACGTGGCGGCGCTCAGCTATTTCATGGATGGGACGAACACCGGCACTTTCTACGTCGATACCGTGCGCGTCTATACGGAGCCGTCGACGGTGTTGGCGGAGCGCTTCGATACGCTCGCGCCCGATGCGACGCCGGCGAGTCCGTGGACGGTCGTCTCGACCGGCGGCGGATCGGTCAGCGTGAAGACCGTGCCGTTTGCCGACGACAAGAGCGTGCGGGTGCAGAAGCTGAACCCGTCGGGCACGTCGAGCCTGGCGACCACGTTCGCGGACCAGAGCGGCCGCGTCGTCTTCGAGGCGGATGTGATGGCGCGGGAGACGGCGGGCGCACGGGCGTTGCCCTACATCTACAACAGCGGCGGGACGACGGTGGCGTCGGTGTTGTTCGAGGACGGCAACATCAAGGCCTACGTCGGTGGCACGAAGACGACCGTGCAGGCGTTCGAGCCGGATGTGTGGTATCGCGTGCGCGTGGTCGTCGACACCGGCACCGACGAGTTCGATCTCTATGTCGATGGCGTGCGCAAGATGAACGACCAGCCGTTGCGCGCCGCGACCGCGTCCGTGAACAAGGTGAGCTTCTTCATGGACGGCACGAACACCGGCACGTTCTACGTCGACGGCGTGCGCATCTACAACGAGGCGACCTTCATCGGCGCCGCGCCGACGCCAGTCTACGACGTGCGTTCCTACGGTGCGACCGGCAACGGCTCGACCAACGACACGACGGCGATCCAGAACGCCATCAACGCCTGCGCCGGCACCGGCGGCTCGGTGTTGCTGACGGCCGGCACGTATCGCACCGGCACGCTCACGCTCGGCAGCAACATGACGTTCTTCATCGATCCGACGGCGACCTTGCTCGGCAGCGCGAATGCGGCGGATTATCCGGCGCAGACCTCCGGCACCGGCAACACGCAGGTGAGCAAGAACTGCAAGCGCGCGCTCCTCTACGTGCCGAGTCGCTCGCAAGTGCGCATCGACGGCGGCGGCGCGATCGACGGGCAGGGCGACTCCTTCGGCGGCGCCGAGGGCGATCGGCCGATGCTGATCTGGTCGGTGCTCTCCAACAACGTCGCGATCCAAAACCTCTACCTGAAGAAAGGCGCGGTCTGGAGCCTCGTGAGCATGGAGTCGGACCAAGTGCTCATTTCGAACATCAACCTTCAGAGCAACAACATCACCCACGACGGCATCGATGTCGTCGATGGCGCCGACATCATCGTGCAAAACTGCCAGGTGCGCAGCGGCGACGACGCGATGTGCCTCAAGACCGGCGTGCGGCGCGGCATCGACACGATGACGATTCGCGACTCCGTCTTCGGCGGCGACGGCACGTCGGGCGGCTCGAACGGCATCAAGTTCGGCACTGCGACCTACGGCGGCTTCTACGCGCTCGATATCCACGACAACTACGTGAAGGACGTCCAATACGCCGCCATGGCCTTGGAATCGCGTGAGGGCGCGGACGTGGATCAGATCCGCTTTCGGCGCGTGGAGTTCGCCAACGTCGGCAGCGCGTTCTTCGTCTATCTGGCGCAGCAGGCGACGACGCATCCCGTCGGCGACGTGCCGAAGCTCGGCTCGATGAACGCGGTGTCTTTCACGGACATCACCGGCTGGACCACGAATTGGCCGAACTCGCCGCATCAGGCCGCGCTCATCACCGGCCACATCTACAACGGCACGACCTACAAGATCACCAATCTGGCATTCACGAACACCAACGTCCTTTTCGAAGGCGGCCGCACGAGCGTGCCCGGCACGCCGCCGGAAGCCACGCCGGGTCAATATCCGGAATCGAACATGTTCGGAGACTTGCCGCCGTGGGCGTATTACCTGCGCCACGTCAACGGCGTGACCTTCAGCGGCTGCAGCTCGACCTTGGTGAACTCGGACGTGCGCTCGAAGCTCGTCACGAGCGACGTCACCGGCCTCGTCGGCACGCCGTAACGGCCGCCGGCCAAAGGAAAACCCGCGTCGTCCAGAGGATGGCGCGGGTTCTCTAACGTGGTGACGGAGACACGAATTCAGCTCGGACCAGATGACGCGGCCGGAATGGGGCGATCGCGAAAGATAGGACGAACTC
>JAHCAY010000005.1 GCA_019634575.1 Candidatus Didemnitutus sp. | reverse complement strand
CCTGGTGATGTGGCGCAACGATGCCAACGCCGAAGGCCTGCGCATCTTCGAGTGGAACAGCGGCGCCGGCCTGCACATCAACCTGCGCGACACCGCCAACAACGACCACTTCTACGATCTCGGCGGCTTCTTCACCGTGAACACATGGGTGCACTTCGCGCTCACCTACGACAAGAGCACCGGTTGGGCGCGGATCTACCGTAACGGCGTCCTCTTCGACGAGCGCTCCATCGGCATCTTCGCCGTGCAGACGACCTATCCGCTGGTGCTCGGCGCGCGCCTCGGCGAGAGCCGCTATTACCAAGGCCAGCTCGATGAACTGACGCTCTACACGCGGCCGCTCTCGATCACCGAGATTGCGGCAATCTATAATGCCGACACCGACGGGAAGACACCACCCACTCAGAATGTCCCGCCGACAGTCCTGCTAGACGCACCCGTTGCGAACTCATCTGTCGTCGTCAATACGTCGCTGAGCCTGAGCGCGGTCGTGAGCGACACCGACGGCACGATCGCCAAGGTCGAGTTCTTCGACGGCGCGACGAAGATCGGTGAATCCACCGCGGCCGACGCCGGCCAGCCGACGCGCTTCAGCTTTACCGTGTCCGCCGGCCTCGCGCTCGGCGCGCACACGCTCACCGCGCGCGCCACCGACGATGGCGGCGCAGTCGTCACGTCCAGCGCGGTTGCGCTCCAAGTCGTGCCCGTGCTCCCGGTCGTCAGCCTGACCGCACCCCTCGACGGCGCGAACATCGCGGTCGGTTTGCCGCTCACGCTCACGGCCGAAGCGACTTACAGCGCCGGCGTGATCGCGAAAGTCGAGTTCTACGACGGCCTCGCCAAACTCGGCGAAGCCACTGCGCCCACGACTGGCACGACTTATAGTCTCAGTGTCCCGGCCGGCCTCGCCACCGGCTCGCATCGCCTCACCGCTCGCGCCTACGCCTCCGCCAGCGTCTACGCCACGTCCGCGCCGGTGAATGTCACGGCCGCAATCGTGTTGCCCGTCGTCGCCCTCACCGACCCGGCGAACAACAGCAGCATCGCCGCCGCCGTGCCGCTAGCCCTCAAGGCCACCGCCACGACCGCGGCTGGCACGATCGCGAAAGTCGAGTTCTACGACGGCTCGGTGAAACTCGGCGAACGCACGGCCGCTGACCCTGCTTCAACTTCAACTTACACCTTCAACTATTCGGCCGGCCTCGGTGCTGGCGCGCATACGTTGACCGCCAAGGCGACGTCCTCCACCGGTTCGACCGCGACTTCTGCCGCCGTTGCCGTCACCGCCGGCACCTACACCGGCGCGCCCGAAGCGCTCATCCTCACACCCGGCGAGGACACTCGCATCTCCGCGCCCGTGAAGGTCACCGGCGTCGTCGCGCACTCCGCGCTCACGTCGTGGGTGCTCGATTACCGCCTCAAGGCCGCCGACGGCGACACGCCCGAGGCTTGGACGCAGTTCGCCACCGGCGCGAATCTCGTCGGCACGCCGGCGAACGGATCGAACGCCGCCATCGGCGGCGAGCTCGGCACCTTCGACCCGACCCTCCTCCTCAACGGCATCTACGAAATCCGCCTCCGCGTTACCGATGCCTCCAACACCACGCTCACCGCCGGTCCGATCACGGTCGTCGTCGAGGGCAACATGAAGGTCGGCGCCTTCACGCTCGCCTTCGAGGATCTCAAGCTCCCGCTGCCCGGTATCCCCATCTCCATCACGCGCACCTACGACTCGCGCGACGCACGGGTAGGGGACTTCGGTCCCGCCTGGCGCATCGCCGTCGCCAACGTCCGCGTGCAGAAGAACCGCAACCTCGGCACCGGCTGGTGGCAGACCCCGCAGTCGGGCAACGGCATCCAGTTCTACTACGTCGAGCCCGTGCGCGAACGCATCGTCACGGTCACGATGCCCGACGGCGAGACGCACCGCTTCCGCGCCGGCGCCTACGTGAAGAACCGATCCGGCGACCCCGACAACGCCTCCTTCGCCGTCGTCGTCCGCACCGGCAAGATCAAGTTCTACCCGCTCGGTGACACCACCTCGACGCTCGAGCCGCTCGACGCCGCCGGCGCGCTGGCCGACGACTTCTGGATCGCCGGCACCGGCGATCAGGACATCACCGCCGAGGACCCCGTCAGCAATCCCTTCGCCGCGCCGTTCAACCCCACGCGCTTCCGCCTCACTACCAAGGACGGCACGCGCTACCTGCTCGACGAACGCCTCGGCCTGCTCGAACTGCGCGACCTCAACGACAACACCCTCGTCGTCAACCGCGACGCGCAGAACCGCGTGAGCAGCATTGTCAGCACGCTCCAAACTTCAGCTTCCACTTCAACCTCAACTAGCGTCTCGATTCATCGAGACGCTTTAGGCCGCGTCGACTACATCCGCGATCCAGCCGGTCACGACCTCGATTACCTCTACGACGCGCAGGGCCGCCTCGACTCGTTCACGAATCGCGAGGGCAACACCACGCAATTCCGCTACGAGAACACCACGTTCCCGCACTACCTCACGCGCATCATCGATCCGCGCGGCATCGCCGCCCTCCGTTCTGAGTTCGACGCCGACGGCCGCCTCGTGAAACAGATCGACGCCGACGGCAAGGAGACCGTCTTCGTCCGCGGCATCGACACCACCGGCCGCTTCGAAAAAGTCACCGACCGCCTCGGCAAAACCACGACGTTCTACTACGACGACCGCGGCAACGTGACCACGAAGATCGATGCGTTGGGCGGCATCACGACGTTTGCCTACGACGCCGACGACAACCAGATCAGCATGACCGACCCGCTCGGTCGCACGAGCACGATGACCTACGACGCCAAGAAGAACGTGCTCAGTCAGACCGATGCGCGCGGCAAGACCACCTCGACGCTCTACAATGCGCTCGGCGTGCCGACCCGCATCACCGACCCCGACGGACGAGTGCAGACGTTCACGTATGACCCCGCGAACAACAACCTGCTCACGCACACCGTCGCGGCGGACACACCCCAGGCGGCGACCACCACCTTCGTCTATGATTCTGCCGGACGGCTCACGCAGTCCCGCGACGCACTGAACCAGACGACCACGCACACCCACGGCGCCGATGGCCGGATCGCCACCACGACCAACGCGCTCGGCCATGCGACGAGTTTCACATACGACGCCAACGGCAACCCGCTCACGCAAACCGTCACGCGCACGAAGGCCGACGGCACGACGGTCAACGAGACCACGACCAATATTTACGACAGCGAAAACCGGCTGACGAAGACGACGTTCCCCGACGGCACTTTCGTCGAGACGACCTACAATGCCTTCGGCAAGACCGCCTCGACCAAGGACCAACTCGGGCGCGTGACCAGCTTCACCTACGACGCGCGCGGCAACCTCACGCGCACCGACTATCCCGACGGCACCTTCGAGACTACGGCCTACGATTTGGAGAACCGCGTCACGGCCACCGCGAACCGCAATGGCCACACCATAGGTACTACCTACGATGCGCTCGGTCGCGTCACGCGCGTGACCGCAGCCGACGGCACCTTCACGCAGACCGCTTACGATGTGGCGGGGCAAGTGACCTCCACCACCGATGCCCGCGGCAACGTGACGACCTTCGCCTACGATGCCGCCGGCCGCCGCACCGCAGTCAAAGACGCGCTCAACCAGACCACGACTTACGCCTTTGACGACAGCGGCAACCAGACCGGCTTCACGGATGCGCTCGGCCGCACGACCACCTACGCATTCGACGCCCGTGGCCAGCGCACGAGCGTCACGTTCCACGACGGCACGACGCAGACCACGACCTACGACGCGCTCGGCCGCAAGGTGGCTGACACTGATCAGGAGGGGAAAATCACCCGCTATCGCCACGACGCACTCGGTCGCCTCGTCGAGGTCCGCCAATACGTCGATCAGGCTTTGGCCGCTGCCGACTTCAACTTCACCTTGGCTCCCTCGACCGCGAACGTCGTTTCCACGAGGTTCGCCTACGACGAGCTGGGTAATCGGACGACGCAAACCGACGCTCTCGATCGCGTCACGCGCCACGAATACGACTCCCTCGGTCGCCGCGTGAAGCGCGTCCTCCCCGACGGGGCCTTCGAAACCTACGCCTACAACTCCGTCGGCAACCTCACGGCCCGGACCGACTTCGCCGGAAAGACGACGACGTTCGCCTACGATGCGCAGAACCGGCTCGTCACCAAGACCGCCGACCCCACTCATCCCTCGCTCATCTATTCGCACGCCATCGCGCGCGTCGAATACGATTACGACGACAACGGCGCCCGCGTCGCCGCGCTCACCTACAATTCGAGCAACACCCTGCTCTACGCCGAGACGACCCCGCGCGACTCGCTTGGCCGTGTCACGTCCAAGGCCACGCCGCTCGGCACGCTCGCTTACACCTATCACGCTAACGGCCTCCTGAAGGACGTGGTCTCCTCAAACGCCAACGGCGTGAACACCGGCTACCGCTACGACGCGCTCAACCGCCTCGCCTTCGTTGACGATGCCTCGGGTGCGGACTTCGTCGGCGCGCCCGTGCGCACCACCGCCTACACCTACCACGCCGTCGGCAGCTTGGCCACGGTCACGGCCGCGAACGGCGTCCGCCACGGCTACGCCTACGACAACCTGAACCGGTTGACCTCGCTCAGCGTGCAGAATGCCGCCGCCCAAGTCCTTCGCGGCTACACCTACACGCTCAACCCCTCCGGCCATCGCAGCCAGATCGCCGAGAGCACGGGCCGCACGGCCAGCTACACCTACGACGGCATTTACCGCCTCACTACGGAGACAGTGGCCGGTGATGCCAGCAACAACGGCTCCATCGGCTACACCTTGGACAAAGTCGGCAACCGTCTGAACCGGACTTCATCTGTTTCATCCGTGCCTTCCGCGGCGAATAGCTTCAACAGCCGAGACCAACTTTCCGGCGATGGCTATGACGCCAACGGCAACACGCTGACCAGCTCTCAACTCTCAACTCTTGTCTCTCAACCTGATATCTACGACTTCGAGGACAGGCTCATCGTCCGCCAAAAAGCGGACGGCTCCACCGTCAATCTCGCCTACGACGCGGACGGCCTCCTGCGGCAGAAGACGCTTCTCAGCGCGTCGGCCACGTTCGTCAGCGCGACCGGCTACCTGACCGACAGCAACAACCTCACCGGTTACGCCCAGGTGGTGGAGGAATACGCCAACGCTGCGAGCGGCGTGACAGAGCGGGTTTACACCTACGGCGCCGACCTGATCTCGCAGGCCACGCTCGCCCCAGGCGCGACCGCCTCGACGCAGCGTTTCTACGTTTACGACGGCATGGCGTCGGTCCGCGCCCTCACCGACGCCGCCGGCGCGATCACCGACACCTGGGACTACGACGCCTTCGGTGTGCTGCTCCGCCACACGGGCACGACGGTGAACGACTACCAGTATCGCGGCGAACGCTTCGACAGCGATCTCGGGATGTATTCGCTCCGCGCCCGCTTCTACAACCAGAACGCCGGACGATTCTGGAACGCCGACACGTATGAAGGTTCACCGAACGACCCCGCGTCACTGCATCGCTACCTCTACGCAAACGCCGCCCCAGTGATGTTCTCGGACCCGAGCGGCAATTTTTCGATAACCGAGATCGCTGTGACTGTCAGCGTCGTGAGCACCGTGGCTCTGATTGCTTACCCGACCGTGCGACCAGTAGTCGCAAACGTGGTCGGTTACCTTGGTGGCGGAGCGAATGCGCGCTACAGCCTCAGCTCGCTTGGTGTCTACGATGAAAGTGCCGCCTTGCTCGACGCGTTGGGTCTTTCTCCGGAGGACTTCAGCGGAAACTTATTTCAAGACGCCTTGACCGAACTCGGGACCGATGCCGTGGTCGGCGCGATTTCCGCCGGCACAGCTGTTGGCGTAGCCAAGGGATTTGCAGCGTTCCGGCGTGCTACACCAGCCCCGCAGTTCACAAAAAGCAGCCTGGCGCGCGGACAGCAAATGCACAGAGCCTACAAGGCCGATCTCGCTAACGGCGTGAATGCGTTCAAGGAGTTCAGGCTGCCGAGCGGGAGACGGATCGATTTCCTCGACTTAAAGAACGGTGTTATCCACGAGCTGAAGCCGAACAATCCGCGAGCGATTGCAGCAGGGCAGAGGCAGCTACAGCAGTATCTTCGAGAGTTGCAATCGCTGCCGCAGTTTAAAGGAATCAATTGGCGAACCGTGCTAGATACCTACTGACCGATGGAAACGAAAAACTTCAAAGCCCTCTTCTCAGCCGTTGCTGAGCAGAATGGATTTACTTCGGCGTTCGGCGGTTGGTTTGCCGATTCCCCAGAGTGCATCATTGCTCTCGATCTTCAAAAATCGAACTTCGGAAACTACCTTGAGCTGAACCTGAAGATCTATGTCCAAGGGATGTTTGGAAACACCTACGTGAAGAACAAAGATCTACTGAAAAAAAGCACGGGGGATGTCTTCACGCGGCCTCCGGACAAGTTTCGAGATGCGCTCGATCTTGGATGTCCGATGGATGGACAGGAGAGAGAACGAAAATTGGCGGCGCTCTTCGCTGAATTTGTAGTTCCGATTGCGACGCGAGCACGAACACGTTCCGGCCTCCAAGTGCTTGGGCTAGAAGCGAAGGTTTTTTTGCTACCTGCGGTCGAAAACGAATTGAAGAAGTCAGTCTAAAGTCATCTACGCCAAATAGCGGCAACCATAGCGGGGCGTGTGCCAGCGCTATTGGGTAAAGCGCCAGCCGAGCTTCTCGACGCAGAGGTTGTTGGACTTGCGTCTTACGATCCACAACGCGGCAACACAGGCTCCCGCCCTTGCAAGTGCTGTCCCTCGGCAACCTCACTTCCTGCGCGAGGCACGTCCCCGCGGAGGTCGTTCGAACCGGGTCAGCCGCGCGACTCGACTGGCTATGTCTTTCCATCGAGTAGCCTCCGACAGATATTGGCCAGTCTGCACAGCGGGAGTTCTCGTTTGCCGGGAGTCGGCGGGCCGCCCAAGTTGGTCGCGGGCTAATCTCTCATTCTTTTCTGCCATGCTGAATTGGCTCCGCGCATTAGCGCTTCACGTATCTATTGCCGTCCAGCTCCGTCTCGCGGCATTCCTCGCTCTGGCGCTGACCTCGCTCTCCGCCGCGTCCTCGGAAGCCCAGTTAGGCGAGCGTCTGTTTCACGACGCCCGCTTCGCCCGCTCACCGGCGGCGATGAGCTGCGCGACTTGCCATCCGTCGATCACCGGCGAAGGCCAGCTCGGCGCCTTTGCCGATCGGGCGGGGCAGAGTGCCGTGCCCGATCGCGCCGATGGACAGAGGGTCACGCCACGCCACGCTTCGACCCTCTTGGATGTTGCTGAGCCGGGCGGTTGGGGGCTGCTGCATTGGGACGGAGAATTTGCCTCGTTGGAGGAGCTGATCAAGGGCACCTTCACCGGTCGCAATTTCGGCTGGCTGGCTGACGAACGTGCCGCGGCCGTAGCGCACTTCGCTCGCATCGTGCGCGAAGATGTCGGCGCGGAAGGCCGCGCGGCCTACGCGATTGAGCTGCGCGAAACGGAGCCGGCGATGGTTCTCGCGACGACGGGCGACGGGCTGATCCTCGACGTCTGCGCGCGGGCGGTGGCTGCCTACCTGCGCACGATCCGCCTGCCGCGCGATGCCGAGGGACGCCACAGCGGTTCGCCCTACGACGCCTTCCTTTCCGCCAATCGCCTGCCACGCGCGCCGAATCCGGGCGAGACTCCGCACGAATACGCGCGTCGTTTGCACGCCACGGTAGCGGCGTTGCGCCAGCCGATCTTCGTCGACGACCCGGCACGACGGCTCACTGCAGGCAGTCAGTCGTTTCGGTTTGGCGAAGAGGAACTGCGCGGCATGCGCATCTTCTTCCGTGGTGCGATGGGTTACGTGCGCTCGGCCAGCGCGGGCAATTGCGCGGAGTGCCATGTGCCTCCGCAGTTCACCGATTTCGCCTTCCACAACACCGGCGCCACGCAGGATCGCTACGATGCCGTGCACGGCGCAGGTGCATTCGCCAATCTGGAGGTTCCGTCATTGGCGGAGCGGAACGCCGACCCTGAACGCTGGCTTCCGCCTGCCGCCACGCACCCGCGTGCCGCGGATCCGTGGCGGAGCGTTCCTGACCGTGCGCAGCCGGCGCACGCCGATCTCGGCCTGTGGAATGTCTACGCAAACTCCGCCATGCCGGCTCCGCAGGTGGTCATCGAACGTCAGCTCAATCGTGCTGGCACGCTCGCGCGCGAAGCCGTCCTGTCGGCGACGTTGGCGCGCTTCAAGACCCCCAGTGTTCGCAACCTCGGTCGAGAAGCTCCCTTGCTTCACGACGGCAGCGCCAAGACGGTGGAGGACGTTCTCCGGATTTACCGGCGAATGAGCGACCTCGCCCGGCAAGGCGCGATGCGCAACGCCCCCGCCGAGTTCGCGGCCATGCGTCTTGCCGAAGCGGATCTGCCACCACTCGCGGCGTTCTTGCATTCGCTGCAGAATCACACCGCGACAGCCCGCTGATGCAGGGTGAAGCGGAAGTGATCGATCAGTCGTGGCGTTCGATGCCAGGGCGGCGCTGAGGTGCGCAGCTCCTCATGGACCCGCCGGCTAAATTCGGAAACCGGAACCTGTTCTCCCGGCCCGAATTCGATCGCAAGCTATGGCGCGGCCGGCCGCTGGTTCGCTCGGAGGTGAAGTGGAGAAGGTGCGTCGACGTTGCCGAAGGCGCCACGCGGTTGCGGATCGATGGGTGGCGGCGATGGGGCGCTTGTCCTTGGCCGGGGTCAGGGTTTGGCGGCGGGGGGCGGCGCGATGGTGGGCGTGTCGTTCTTGAGGAGTTCGAACTTGCCTTGCTCGCGCTCGACGAGGCTGGCGAGCTCGCTGGGACGGTTCACGACGTGCGGCGTGAGGAAGATCAGGAGCTCGGACTTCTTTTTGCCGGTGACCTTGTGCTTGAAGAAATTTCCGACGAGCGGGATGTCACCGAGGAGCGGCACCTTGTTTTCCTTGTCGGTGTTTTGGTCGGACATGAGGCCGCCGATGATGATCGTCTGGTCGCTCGGGGTGACGACGACGGTGTCGGCGGAGGTCTTGTCGATGACGGGCGAGCTGACGCCGGTGGCGGTCTGAACGGTGGTCGCGCTGATGGAGGAAGTCTGCGGCGAGACGATCATCTCGACGTTGCCGTCCTGGGTGATGAACGGCGTGACGCTGAGGATGATGCCGATGTCCTGGTAGGTGACGGTGTTCGTGATGGCGTTGGTGACGGAGCTGATCTGCGAGTTGGTGACGATCGGAATCGACTGGCCGACCATGACGGAGGCCTGCTGGCCGCTGCGGGTGAGGATCGACGGGCGCGAGAGCACATGGGTCTTGTTGGTGCTGGCGAGGAGGTTGATCGTCGCGTTCACCTTGCTGTTCGCGATGGTGTAGAGGCCGCCGACGGCGCCGCCGGTGGCGGCGGTTTGCGCGGCGTTGGCGGCGATGCCGAAGTTGGTGCTGGCGGTGTTGGTGGCCGGCGAGGAATTGAGCGAGATCGGGCCGGTGTAGGAGGCCTCGGCGCCGAGGTTGAGATCCTTGTCGTGCTCGACCTGGAGGAACACGACGTTGATCAGCACCTGCGGTTTGGGCGCGTCGAGGCTGGCGATGACGGCCTTGATGTTCTCGTTGGTGATGTCGTCGGTGACGACGATGATGCGGCGGGTGTCCATGTCGCTCGAGATCATGGCATCGCCGACCGTGGTGGCGTTGTTGTATTGGCGTGAGCCGGCGCCGTTGGACGCGCCGGCGCTGCCGACGCCGCCGCCGGAGACGACGCCGAAGTTGCGCTGGGGCTGCTGCTGGGTGCGGACCTGCGCGCTGGCGGCGGTCAGAGCGAGGAGAAATGCGCCAGCGAAGGGCAGGAGGCGCGTGATGAAGGAAGCGGAGATTTTCATGGCGGGCTGCGGAAGGCGACGGGTTAGCGGCCGCGGTTGCCGGTGCTGTTGCCGAGCGTGAGGCTCGGGTTGGCGGAGGTGGTCTGGCTGTTGTTGTTGGCGCGAGTGCCGAGCGGGTCGGCCTGGTTCGAGTTCGCGGTGGTGCGCGTCGTGTTGCTCTGGAAGAGGTTTTTCAGGATCGTCTCGACCTGTTTCACGTCGGCGTTTTGGAGCGTGTAGACGAAGACGCGCTGTTTACGGCCGGACGAAGTGTCGAGTTGCGCGATCATCGCGGCGACATCGCCCATCTGGGCTTTCGATGCGGTGACGACCACGGAGAACGTGCGCGGGTCGGCGACGGCGACGACCGGCGTGGTGCGGCCAGTGCCGGTCGAGCCGTTGCGCCGGCTGCCGCTGTTGCCACCGCCGCCGAAACCGCCGGCGGCGGCCATGCGGGCGAAGAAGCCGCCCGGACCGCCGGGCGTCGCGGCGGCGTTGGCCGTAGGCGTGGCGGTGGTGCCGAAGAGATTCGTGAGCAGCTGCGCCATTTCGTAGGGGTCGGCGTTCTTCAGCGGGAAGACGCGCACGGTGGCGGCGGAGTCGATCGAGCCGTCGAGCGCGGCTACGATTTCGACGACGTGCTTCACGTTGATCTGCGTGTCGGTGACGACGAGCGAGTTGCTGTCCTGATTGGCTGTCAGCGTGGCGGTGGCGGGCAGGAGCGTGCCGAGATCGCGCGCGGCCTGCGTGGCGTCGATGTGCCGGAGCGGAATGATCTGCATCACCATGTCGGCGGTCTCGGGAATCTCGGCCGGATCGTTGCCAGTGCGGATGGGCAGGTTGGTTTTCTTCGCGTCCTCCTTCGACGAGACGATCAGGTTGCGGCCCTGCACGCGTGCGGTGTAGCCGTTCTTGTTGAGGGCGAGATTGAGGAGCTGGACCGCTTCCTCCTTCGAGACGGGTTGTGAGCTCCACATGTCGACGGTGCCGCGGACCGGCGTCTCGAGGACGATGACGTAGCCGGCGGCGTCGCTCAGGTAATTGAGCACGGTCTCGAGCGGTGCGCCGCGAAAATTGAAACGGAGCCCGGTCTCTGCGGCGACCGGCGCGAGGGCCGGAGGCGAGGGATCTTGCGCGGGCGCGGCGGCGGGCAGGACCGTCAGGCCGAGGCAGAGAAGCGGGAGCAGCGGGTGGGTCTTCATGGCTTAAGTTGTTTCTGGCGTTGTTCCATCAGGCGCTTGAGGACGTCGGAGGCGCCGGGCGGAGGCGTAAGGGAGTCGGAGGAAGCGGGAACGGCGGCGCTGCCGGTGCCGGACGAAGGCGTCGGGGCGGGCGGCGTGTCGATCGCGACGGCCGACCAATCGCCGCCGGGCGGGCGCTGGAGTTGCTGGCCGATCGCGAGCGGGGTTTTCTGGCCGTTGCGGGTCAGCTCGACGCCGCGCTGGTCGATGCGCGTGACGGTGTAGTCGGCGACCGTGTCGCCCTCGTGCAGTGCCTTGCGGAAGGCGGGCAGCGAGCCGTCGAAGAAGGCGAACAGGCCCTTCTCGTAGCGCATGGTGCCGACGAGCGCGAGGGTGTCGCCGCGCGGCGCGTCGTCGATCGTGCGGCTGCTGCGTGGCGCGCGGCCGGGATCGAAGATGTTGCGCTCGCTGATGAGCTGGAAGGTCTCGAATCCCACCGGCGCGGTCGGGCGCGCGGGCGCGGCGGCGAGTGTGCTGCTGGCAGCGGCGGCCGCGAGCGAGAGGAGGCAGACGGGAATTCTCATGGACGGCCCTCCAGCGGGCTGAGGCGCAGGCCGGTGACGGTGAGACTGAGGCCGATCTTGCGGCCGTAGTCGTCGCGCGACGTGAGTTCGAGGGCATCGACGCGCAGCGCGAGCGGCGAGCGTTCGAGTTCGTAGATGAAGCGGCTCAGCGCCGGCAGCGTGCCGGTGGCGTCGACACGGCATTCGAGGAGCGAGTAGCGCGGAGTGGCGCCGCGTTTCCACTGGGGTTTGATGGAGCCGAGTTCGATGCCGCTGGCGCGGCCCCAGCGGTCGATCGCGGTGATGAGATCCTGTTCACCCTGGGCGGCGTCTTTGGGCAATGCGCCTGACTGCATGTCGGCCCAGGCGCGACGAATGTCGGCGGCGTGCGCGATCATCGTGCGCCCGTTGGCGATCGATTGCTGCAACGTGGCGATCTCGGTCCGATGCGCCTGCCAGGTGCGGCCGAGCGGCGTGAACACGAGGCGGTCGAGCCCGAGGAGCACGAGGCCGGCGGCGGCGACGATCAGGAGCCAGCGCTGACGTTTGGCCATGGCGGCGCTCATGGGGCGGCCTCCTTCCAGCGCAGGGAAACCGTGAACTGCAGCGGCGTCTTGCCGCGGATCTGCTCGACCTTGAGGTCCTGCACTTCGCGCGTTTTGCGCAGCTGATCGAGCACGAGCAACAGGGCGGCGTTGTCGCGCGCGGTGCCGCTGAGGGCGACGGCGGACGGGCCGCGGATTTCGAAGGACTTGGCGGTGACGCTGCCAGTTTCGGGAAACGCCGTCGTCACGCCGCGCAGGATGCTCAGGCTGTGAAACGAGGTATCATACCACGGACGATAGTCGCGGATGAGGGACTGGATCGCGCTGAGGTCGTCGACTTGCGCTTTCATCGCGCTCCATTCGGAACCGAGCGACCAGCGGCGGTATTCGAGCCAGCCGAAGGCGCCAAGGGTCGCAACGAGCACCGTGGCGACGATGCCGCCGGCGAGGCGCAGGCGGCGCGAGCCGTGTTTGGGCCACCACGCGGCGAAGCGGCTCGGGCGTGGCGGGAGAAATTCGAGCGCGGCGTCGGTGCGGAAAAGCCATTGGCGTCCGGCGGACTCGGCGAGCTGTTCGCCGAAAGGACGGCCGGCGGCACGCGGGGCCAGCGTCAGGCCGGTGCTCCGGCCGAGCGTGTTTTCCGCGGCGGTCACGGCGCTGGCGTCGCCGCGGAGGTCGAGCTCGCTCAGCGTGCCGCGCAACTCGGCGGGGATCTGCTCGAGCGTGATGCGCAGTTCGCGCGCGAGCGAGTCGCCGCTGTCGGCGCTGCGCAGGGCGGCGACGCCGCCGCCTGCGCCGGCGAGGAAAGTGGCTCGCTCCTCGGCGAGCGCGATGGTGACGCGGCCGGTGGCGGTCGGAACCGCGCCGGACAGCGTGGGGAGGGCGGCCGTGAAACTGACGGGCTTCAAGCCGGCGGCGACGAGCAGTGCGGCGAGGGCGTCGAGCTGTTCGCGCCGCGCCGCGAGTTGTGTGACGAAGGTCGCGTCGCCGACGCGGCAGGTGGAGATGGCGATTTGCAGGTGCGCGGGGTCGACCGGGAAACCTTTTTCCGCCTCGAGCTGCAGGAACGCCGCGAGGTCCTCGGGAGCGAGGGCGGGCACCGCACAAGTGCGGGCGAGCAACCAGTGATCGGGCAACGCGACGGCGCAGGCGCGCTCGCGCACGCCGGCCTGGGTGAGCAGGTCGCGCAGCTGGCGTCCACCGGTGGCCGCGTCGAGGCGCAGGAAGTCCGGCGGCAGCGGGAGCGTCGCGGCCGTGACGACCTCGGCGCTGCCGTTGGATCGGGCCAGCAGGCACAGGCTCAGCTGGTCGCCACCGAAGCGGAGGCCGAGCACGGAGCGCGGGCGTTGTTTGAGGGGCCAATTCATGAAGAGGTGGAGGAATTCTGGAGGGTTTCGCGCGCCTCGTGGCCGAGCGCCCAGCCGAAGGCGGAAAGATCCTGGCGATTGACGATGCGCGGGGTGCCGCGGCGCAGATCGAAGACGACGCGTTCGCGGCAGAAGCCGCGGCCGTTGCGGCCGACGGCGGCGATGTCGGCGGAGAACTGATACGATTGATCGGTGATGTAGGGACCGGCGCGGAGGAAGGCGGCGCGGCCGATCACGTCGGGCAGCCAGGCGAAGGAAGTGAGCGCGGCCGGCGCGGTGGTGCGATAGGCGACGACTTGGGCGGCGAGCGTGGCGTCGAGGCCGGGCAGGCAGGCGAGGACGGTGGCGCTGGCGGTGTTGACGTTGACGAGGCCGTTGGACGCGGAGCCGGTCGAGGCGGTGAGGTAATTGTGGAGTTGGGCGAACTCGGAGGCGGTGAGGCCGCTCTCGAGATAGAACTCGGCGACGCTGCCGAAGGGGCGTTCGCCGATGCGCTGGAGCACAGCCTGCGCGCGGCCGGCGTCGAGGCGGCGGCGGAGCAGGGCGGCGAGGCCGGTGCGGGTCTGGGCGGTGGAGATGTTCACGCGGCGCGTGCCGTCGGGATTGGTGTTCGGTTGCGCGCTGTAGATCGTGACGTATTCGAGCAGTCCCGGTTGCAGCTGGCCGTCCTGATTGTCGCGCGGCGGCGACTGGTCTCCGTCGTCCTCGTTGCGGTCGAGGGCGCCGTTGCGGTTGGTGTCTTCGCCGAGCAGGAGGTCGAGCGTGAGGCCATTGACGAGGCGGAGCTCGTCGACGGACTCGAACGGGCCGCCCTTGTTGAGGCGCGGCGGATTGAGCGCGGCGTAGGCGTTACTGGCGTCGGCGCCACCGGTGCCGGAGCGGCTGCGCCAGGCGAGGATCGCGGTGACGAGGTCGGGCGTCATGTTGGGCAGGGCCTCGAGCATGGCGCGCGTGGCGGTGTTGAGGTTGAGTTTGGAGCACTCGTCGATGAGGCCGAAGACCGGCTCGGTGCCGACGGGAAGGTTCGGGTCGCGGCCGATGAACCAGAAACTGGCGTCGCCGACGGCGAGGTTCTCGGCGCTGTAGGGGCAGTCGGAATTGGCGGCGTTGAGTTCGGGCACGGTGCCGTTGGCGGCGTAGGTGGCGAGGATGTGGCTGGCGTAGCGGACGCCGCCGGCGAGCGCCTGGCGCGCGGCGATCTCGGCGGCAGCGTTGTCGGCGGCGCGGAGTTCGCTGCTCATCTCGTTGGCGAAATAGAGCGTGAGCGCCACGACGCCGAGGCAGACCCACAGCACGATGATGAGCACGGCGCCGCGGCGATGCGCGGAGTGAGGGAGGCGGACGCGCGAGGTCACGGTGCACCTCCGGTGCTCGCCGTGGCGTCGAGGTTTTCGGTGGTGGCGACGAGCACAGGCACGACGAGCGTCACGGGGACGGAGTTCGCGGGAGCCTTGCCGTCCGGACCGGCGAGCGTGAGCTGGAAGCGGATCGCGGTCGGCATGGTGTTGCTCGCGGCCGAGTCCCATGCGTCGGTCCACGCGGTGCCGTCGTAGAAATCGATTGAGGCATCCGCCACGCGCGTGAGCAGTGTCTGGAGTTCGGGCGTGGTGACCTGCGCGGGGAGCAGGTTGCGGGTGACGGCGCGGACGAGGTTCTTGGTGTTGCTGCCGTCCTCGGCGGGCGCGAGGTAGTAGTCGACCAGCTGGACCTCGGAGAACGGATTCCAGCCGTTGATCGCGCCGGTGTTGGTGTAGAGATCGGGGCCGATCTTGTCGCCGTAGGTGCCCTGCGTGAGCGAGCTGGCGAGCGTGGTCTGGAGCGCGCCCGCGAACACGCCGCTCGAGCTCGGCAGCATGATGCCGGCGAGATCGCGGCGCACGGTGCCGAGCGTGCGTTGCAAGGCGCGGTCCTCGGTGATGCGGTCCTGCGTGGTGTTGTGGAGGCGCAGCGCGGTGAAGAACGTGGTGTTGATGACGAGGAGGACGATCGCGGCGACGGCGGTCGCAATGATCACTTCGAGCAGCGTGAAGCCGTCGCGCGGGGAAGCGGAACTGGAGGGGCGCGGCGTCATCGGGCGGCGAGCGTGGTGGTCGTGGTCGCGTTGGCGGCGGGATCGAGGAGCGTGCTCGCGCTCACTTCGTAGGCGTTGCCCTGCACGGTGAAGGTGACGTGAACGGTGACTTGCGTCACCGCGTCCGACGGCCAAGTGGACGACTCGAGCGTCCACGGATAATCGGTGCCGCCTTCGGTGACGGTGCCGGAGGTCTGGCTCTGGTTGAGCTGGCCGGTGACGAACTGCTCGTTGAGCACGCGTTCGGCGATGCGCATCGCTGCGGCCTTGCGGGTGCCGACGAGACCCGAGCGGCTGGCGACGCTCAGGCCCTGCATCGCGACGGGAATGACGATCGCCATGACGAGCAGGGCGGCGAGGACCTCGGCGAGCGTGAAGCCGCGACGGGAAATCTCAGCGAGAGGCGAGCGGCTGGATTTCATAGTCGAGGCCGTTGGCGGCGGGGAGAATTTGCAGGGCGCTGTCGGTGCCTTGGCGCAGGATGAGTTTCGCCACGCTGCTCGGATCGAAGAAACCGTCCGGCGTGAAGCGGATGACCGATTGATTCGTCGGCAGGCCGAGCGTCTCGTCGCCGAGCTCGGACACGGGCGGCGCTTCGCCGGCGGGCACTTCGAGTGTCAGGGAGGATTCGAGCGCGAAGGTCGAGGCGCGAGCGTCGGTGTCGGTGAAACCGTCCTGGATGTTTTGTCCGTAGCGCGCGGTGGCGGGATCGAACCAGAGGATCACCGGCACGCCCTCGGCGATCGCGCGACTTTGCGCGTAGTGCGTGAGCGCGATGATGCGCTGGGCTTCCTGGCTCAGCGCGCGACCGCGGAAGAACGTGATCAGGCGCGGCGCGGTGAGCGCGGCGGCGATGACCAACAGCGCCATGACCAGCATCAACTCGATTAGGGTGAAACCGCCGGCGCGGCAGCGACGGCGGAGTGGGGCGCGGACGTTCCGGAGGGCCAACTTACCTGGAAGTGACAGCGGCATTCGCGATGTCGTCGGCCGTGCCGGGCTGGCCGTCGGGGCCGGCGGAGCGCAGGTCGTAACCGCTGGGATTCACCGAGCCGGGATATTCGTAGGTGTAGGCGTGGCCCCAGGGATCGAGCGGGATGTCGCCCTTGAGGTAGGGGCCGCGCCAGTTGACGACGTTGGACGGCTGCACGATGAGCTGCTGCAGGCCGTCGGAGCCGCGCGGGTAGGCGCCGGTGTCGACCTCGAAGGCGTCGAGCGCGGTGCCGAAGGCGGCGATCTGCGTCTGTGCGGCGGTGACGCGCGCCTCCTCGGTGCGGCCGGTGAACTTCGGCAGCACGAGCGCGGCGAGGATGCCGAGGATGACGAGGACGGTGAGCAGCTCCACGAGCGTGAAGCCGCGCGTCGAGGCGGAGCGGAGCGAGCGGTGGGTTTTCATGGAAGAGGTCATTTGATGTGATCCTGCAGGGAGAAAATGGGGTAAACCATGCCGATGAAGATGGTGCCGATGAACGCCGCGATGAGGAACAGCATCAGCGGCTCGACGAGCGCGACGACCGCCTTGAGCTGACGGTCGAGGTCGTTCTCGGTCACCTGCGCGATGCGCAGCAATTCATTGTCGAGGCGGCCGCTTTCCTCAGCGACGGAGATCATTTCCACGATGGCACCGGGGAAGAGCATGCGGTTACGCGCGAGGCTGGCGCCGAGCGGCTTGCCCTCCTTCACGCGGTCGGTGGATTCGGATACGGCGTCGACGAGGATCTGGTTGCCGATGGAGCGGCGGGCGACGTTGAGGGCGTTGATCAGCGGCACGCCGGCGGCCAGCAGGGTGCCGAGCATGCGGCAGAAGCGTGCCATCGCGAACTCGGCGAGCACCGGGCCGACTTGCGGCAGGCGCAGCACGAAACCTTCCCAAGTGCGCCGTCCGCGGGCGGAGCGAATCCAGCTGCGCAGCGAATAGGCGACAAGCGCGGCCGCGACAGCGAGGAAGAGACCGTAGCTGCGCACCGCCTCGCTCGCGCCGATGATGAGCTGGGTGAGCAGCGGGAGCTCGGCGTTGAAACCGTGGAAAATTTGCTGGAAACGCGGAATGAAGAAAACGAGCAGGAACACGAGCACGCCCAGCGCGAGCACGAGCAGGATGGCGGGATACATCAGCGCGGCGGTGAGCTTGCCTTTCATCTCCTTTTCGCGCGCCTGGAAGTCGGCGATCTGCGCGAGCACGACGTCGAGGAATCCGCCGGTCTCGCCCGCTTCGACCATCGCGACGTAGACCTTGGGAAAGGTTTCAGGCGAGCGCGCCATCGCGGCGGAGAGCGACATGCCGTCGATGACGAGGTCGTGGATTTCCTTCCACTTCGCTTTCGCCGCGGGCTCGCTCGCCTCGCGGTGCAGAATCTCGAGGGCGCGGCTGAACGGCACGCCGGAGGCGAGCAGGCTGGAGAGCAGGCGCGTGAAGTTCTCGAGCGTGCGCGCGGAGATCTTGGAGGAGTGGCCAAAAGAGAATCCACTGGCGGCGGGCGTTGCGTTCGCGGCGCGGGTGGGCGCGGCGACTTCGGTGAGGCGCACGGGCTTGAGGCCGCGGCGCTCGACCTGGCGGAGCGCTTCCTGGCGGTTGGTCGCCTCGAGCGCGCCTTCAGTGAGCGAGCCGTCGGGTTGCAGGGCTTTGTAGGCGAATTGCGGCATGGCGCGGATCAGGCGGGGCGCGCCGGTGCGAGCTCTTGTGCCGTTGTGACGCTGAGGACTTCCTCGATCGTGGTGACGCCGGCGGCGACGAGGCGGCCGCCATCCTGGGCCAGCGTGGTCATGCCGCCGCGCGCGGCGGCGGTGCGGATGGTGTCGGTCGAGGCATGTTCGAGCACGAGGCGGCGGATGTCGGCATCGACGTCCATCCATTCGAAGATGGCGCGGCGGCCGTGGTAACCGGTCGAGCGGCATTCGCGGCAACCGACGGCGCGGTAGACGGTGGCATCGGCGGGGACGCCAAGCACGGCTTTGCCGCGTTGGGTTTCCGGACTGGTGTCGACGGCCTTGCAATGCGGGCAGAGCAGGCGGACGAGACGTTGCGCGAGCACGGCTTCGAGCGAGGAGGAAACGAGGTAAGGTTCGATGCCCATGTCGACGAGGCGCGTGACAGCGCCGGCGGCGTCGTTGGTGTGCAGCGTCGAGAAGACGAGGTGGCCGGTCAGCGAGGCCTGCACGGCGATCTGCGCGGTTTCCTGGTCGCGGATTTCGCCGATGAGGATGACGTCGGGGTCGTGGCGCAGGATGGAGCGCAGGCCGCGGGCGAAGGTGAGGCCGGCTTTTTCGGAGACCTGGATCTGGTTCACGCCCTTGAGCTGGTATTCGATCGGGTCCTCGATGGTGATGATCTTGCGCTCGGTGTCGTTGATCTCGTGCAGCGCGGTGTAGAGTGTGGAGGTCTTGCCGGAGCCGGTCGGGCCGGTGACGAGGACGATGCCATGCGGGAGGTGCAGCACGCGGTGGAGGCAGGCGAGTTCGCGCGGGGCCATGCCGAGTTCGCTCGCGCCGAGGAGGGATTTGTCCTGACGCAACAGACGCATGACGACGGCCTCGCCGTGCAGCATCGGGATGACGGAGACGCGGATGTCGACCTCGGCGCCCTCGATGCGGACCTTGATGCGGCCGTCCTGCGGGAGGCGCTTCTCGGCGATGTTGAGGTGGCTGAGAATCTTCACGCGCGCGCCGATGGCGGACTGGAAGCGCTTCACCTGCGCGGGCACGGGGATTTCCTGGAGCACGCCGTCGATGCGGTAGCGGATGCGCAGCTCGTCCTCGAATGGCTCGAGGTGGATGTCGGAGGCGCGGAGATCGATGGCGTCCTTGAGGACTTGGTTGACGAAACGGATGATCGAGGCGTCCTCGGCGGCCTCGTCGAGGTCGGTGGTCTGGCCGCGCGTGTCCTCGTCGAGCACTTGCAGGCCTCCGGCTTCGTCGAGGGTGTCGATCGTGTCGGCGCCGACGCCGAGGTGTTTCTTGAGTTCGCGCTGGATCGCCTCGGTGGTGGCGAGCACGGGTTGGAGGCGCTGGTCGGCGAGGGCGCGCAGGCCATCGAGGCCGCTGCTGGCGAAGAGCCGGGCGGTGGCGACCTCGATGCGACCGTCGGCGCGGCGGAGCGGCAGCAGTTCGTCGCGCAGCAGGAGGCGCGCGGGGAAGAGCGCGAGGAGCTCCTGATCGGGCTCGATGGCCTCGAGGGTGGCGAACGAGAGGCCGTATTCCTGGGCCAGCCAGCGCAGCACGCGCTCCTCGGTGACGGCGTCGGGCTCGGCGGTCGACACGGCGACGAAGGCGTCGGCGTCGCTTGCGGCGAGCTGATTGGCCGCGAGCATGCGCGTGAGCAGCTCGGGATGCGTCCGAGCTGCCGGAGTGGAGGAAGGGGGCGTCATGTCAGGAGGCCGGCGAGAACCGCGATGGCTTCCTGGCGGACGGTCAGGACGGCGCGGAGTTCCTCGCGGGCCTGGTTGAGGTTCGTCTCGTTCTGCTTGCGGACCTCGCGGAGCTTTTCGAGGCGGGACTTGAGCTCGGCGTCGGTGGCCTTGTCGGTCACGGCGCTGCGCAGGGCGTCCATTTCCGCGGAAGATTGGATGCCGAGGCGGTTGGCCATGGCACCGCCCAGGCGGCCCAAGCCGGCGAGATTGAGGGCGGCTTCGGCGCGGCGCAGGTCGAGGATGCGCGTGACGCGCTCGGAGATGATCTGCCACTCGGCGTCATCGGCGACTTCCATCTGGGTGCGGAGGCCGGTGAGGAGACGCGCCTGCATTTCGGCGGGATTGAAATTGGCTCGGCGAGCCTCGCCGCGCTCGCTCCGGTCGCGACGGGGCGGAGGGGCTTCTTCATTTGCGGCGGCGGGTGCGACAGGCGGCGTGTCGGGGGTATTCTGGCCAGCCGCGGGACGGGCGAGAAAACCCAGGAAGGCGGCGAACGCGAGACGGCCGATCGTGCGGGCGGAGAGGGCGAGAGGGGCGCTTAAGGGCATGACAGCAGCAAGAGACGCCGGCGGGCGCCCGGCGGTGACAGGTTGGGTAGAAATAACCGCGCGCCCAGGCACGGCGGCGGGCCGGCGTGTCGGGGAAATGATGACACGCCGAGGGAGGGTCTCCCGCCGCATGGCGGTGCGGGGCGAACTGACGCGGCGGGCCGGCTTACGCCGGTCGTTGCAGAACGGTTTTCCGAAACGCCCCCGGCGTCGTGTCCAACAACCGGCGGAACGCGAGGTTCAGGTGACGCTGGCTTTCGTAGCCGCTGGCGTAGGCGATCTCGGCGAGCGACAGCGCTGCATCCGCCATGAGTTCCTGGGCGCGTTCGAGGTGCATGCGCTGCACATGCTCATAAACCGACAAGCCGAGCGCGGCGCGGAACCGCCGCTCCAGCACGCGACGCGAGAGTCCGGCCGCGCGGGCCACGTCCGTTACGTAAATGGTGTTGCTGCGCTGCTCGCGGATGTAGTCGAGCGCGACGGAGACCTGTTCGTCATCGACGGCGAAGTGGTCCGTCGACCTCCGGGTGACGATTTTCGGCGGCGGCAGCAGGATTTCCGCGGGCGGGCGGCGTCCGGCGAGCAGTGCCATGGCCGTCTGCGCGGCGCGATAGCCGAGCTGTAGTGTGGGAACCTCGATGCTGGTAATCTCCGTCGGGGCAAATTCCAGGCGCGTGAGATCGTTGCCGACTCCGATCAGCGCGACGTCGTGTGGTATGGTCACGCCGGCGAGTTGGCAGGCTTGCGCCAACTCCAGCACGACGCGGTCGTTGAAGCCGAGAATTCCGACCGGCTTGGGCAGGGTGCGAATCCAGTGCGCGAGCTCGCGGCGCACGGTGCCGGGGAAGGGGAGCGCCTCATGGCTGCGGGCCAGGGTGCGGTCATGGAACGTGCCTGCCCACTGTTGAGTCGCGGTGCGGAAGCTCGCGCGCCGCCGCTGCGAGGCGAGATGCGTGCGATTGCCGCAGTAGGCGAAGTTCCGCAAGCCGCGGCTCCCGAGATGCGCGGCGGCCATTTCGCCGATGCGGGCATCATCGGTGTTCACCCAGGCGATCGTGCGGGTGGCGAACTGTCCCGACACATTCACCACCGGCACGCCGCAGCGGGCGAGCGCGGCTTCGTCGCGCGCGGACGTCACGCGCGCGACGATGGCATCGAGACGCAAGGCGCGGATCGCGGTCGGGGAATAGGAGGCGGGCTGCGGCAGCTTCAGCACCTCGATGCCGGCGTGCTCGCGGGCGAACTGAGCCAGCCCCCGGAGAATCCCGTGGGTGTGATAGGCTTCGAGGCGGAGAAACGCGCCGAGACGGCGGAGACGCGGACTGGTCACTCCGGCGAAGCAGGAGCGAAAGTCGCAAAATGGCAATAGAATGGCGCGAAATGACGTAGTTATCATTTCAGGATTTCTCTAAAGTCCGGACGGTTCATCCTCTCCACCCCGTCCCCGCTATGAAACTACCCCGCTTGTTTGTCGCCACGGCCGTGCTGGCTCTGGCTGGCGCCGTTGCCGCCTTCGCCCAGTCTTCCGGTTCCATCGTCGGTCGCGTGACCGATGCGAATAACGCCAGTGCCCTGCCGGGCGTGGAAATTTCCGTCGCCGGCACGAGCGCGACGACGAGCACGTTGCCGGACGGCACTTATCGGATCAGCGGTCTGCCGGCGGGGTCCTGCTCCCTGACCTTCGCCTATCTCGGCTACGATGCGCAGACGGGCACGGTCGCGGTGGTTGCGGGGCAGGAGGCGATTTTGAACGCCCGGCTCGGTTCCGAGATCGTGCAGTTGGCTGAATTCAAAGTCGGCGGCGTGCGCGAGGGCCAGGCACGCGCCCTCAACCAGCAAAAGACCGCGGGCAACATCAAGAACATCGTCGCGGCGGACGCGATCGGCAACTTTCCGGACAAGAATGTCGCCGAGTCGCTACAGCGCATCTCGGGCGTCTCGACGGTCAGCCTGCGTGGCGAGCCGCTCTACGTGACCATTCGCGGCGCGAGCCCGCAGTGGAATTCCGTCAGCTTGGACGGCATGTCCGTGCTCTCGGCCAACGGCGCGCACAGCGATGCGCTCGGCGGCGACATGCGCTCGGTGCAACTGGACGTTTTGTCCTCCTCGCAGGTCGGCAGCATGGAGGTCGTCAAGGCCATCACGCCCGATCTCGACGGCGACAGCATCGGCGGCGCGGTGCTGCTCAAGGGACGGAGCGCGTTCGACTACGGGCGACGGGTGGCGACCGCGAGCCTCGCGGGCACGCACAACGATCTCGCGGACAAGTCCGGCTATCGCGGCACCTTCAGCTATTCCGACGTGCTCGGCGCCAACCAGGATTGGGGCGTGAGCGTGAGTTACAGCAAGGAGCGCAAGACGGAGCTCGAGCAAAGCAACGAGACGAACGACTGGTTTAAGATGACGGCGACGGTGAACGGCGCGACGATGACCGGATACGTCCCGACGACGCTGCTCCAGACCTACATTTACGACGTGCGCGAACGCGAAGCGGTCAGTGCGGCGTTGGAAAAGAAGATCGGCCGCGTCGGGCGCGTGTTTGTGCGCGGCTTTTGGAATAAATTCTCCGAAGACGATGAGCGCTACGGTTCGCGCTACATGCCGGGTCTGACCGCCACGGGTGGCAACTTGGACGTCACGCGCCCGGTGACGCTCTCGGAGGACGGCACGTTCACGCAGTTCGCCTCCACGCGCGCCACCTCGCGCCGGCAGGAGCAGCCGCAGAATTTTCTGAATCATTCCAGCGGCGTCACCGGCGGCGGCACATGGCAGGCGGCCGATTGGGGCGTGGAAAGCTCCGCATCGTTCAGCCGCTCGACGGAGGATTTCGAGACCGATCTGGGACAGTGGGTGAGCAAATCGAACGCGAACAACGTCGCCTTCGACTACACCGATCGCAATTTCTGGCGCTGGACACAGTTCAGCGGCACGTCGTTCTTCGATCCCGCGGGTTTGGGCATCAACTCCTCCCGGCACCGCAACGAGTTTTCAAAGAACGAGGAATACGCCGGCCGGCTGGATGCGAACCGCACTTTCGAGCTCGGGCACACGCCGGTGAAATTCCAAGCCGGCTGGAAGAGCCGCTGGAACACGAAATACGACAGCAACGACGTGGCGAACTACGGCGCGATGCGCAGCGGCACGCTCGATCTGAGCGATGCGCGTCTCGGCGGCGCGGTTGCGATTTCTCCCGACTTCCTCGGAGGGCGCTACGATTTCGGGCCATTCGTTCCGCTGCAGAACTGGGTCGAGTTCTTCAACGCGAATCGCGCGCAGCTCAACCGCGACACCGGCGTCTACGTCGATTCCACCGCCGGCTTGTTCGTGCCGAACATCAGCAGCTCGCTCAACGCGACGCTCGCCAACGACTACAAGTCGCACGAGGACATCCACGCCGGTTACCTGCGGGCGGATTGGAACTGGGGAAAACTCGGCGTCATCGCCGGCGCGCGTTTGGAGCGCACCGACTTCGACGTGCGCGCGCGCCAGCAGAACACCACGGTGGCGAACACCAATCCCGCGCGCTACCAGCCGTATTACCACGCGAGCAGCTACGACAATTGGCTGCCGGGCGTGCATCTGCGCTATGAGCTGAACAAAAAATTCATCCTGCGAGCGGCCTGGACGAACACGATCGCGCGTCCCAGCGCGGCCGCGCAGCTGCCGAACTTCACGGTCGACCCCGTCAATCTCACGATCAGCGGCGGCAATCCTACGCTGCATCCCGTCGAGTCGACGAATTTCGACGTGTCCGCGGAGTATTACTTCTCGTCGATCGGCGTGGCGTCGGTCGGGGCGTTTTCAAAATCGATCGACGGTCCGATCTACCCGAGCGTTTCCGCGCTGCAGTTCGATGCCGGCGCGGGACCGCAGCGTTTCATCTACTCGACTTCGCTCAATGCCGGCAAAGCCACGCTGCGCGGCATCGAGGTCAGCTACACGCAGCAGCTGCGTTTCCTGCCGAGTCCGTTCGACGGGCTGGGCATCTACACGAACTACACGATCACCGACTCGAGCGTCGATATTCCGTCCCGCCCCGGCGAAAGCTTCCCGCTGTTCAACCAGTCCAAGTGGCTCGGCAACGCGGCGCTATTCTACCAGAAATACGGTCTCACGGCGCGGCTCGCCTACACCTTGCGCTCCGGCTACCTCACCACGCTCGTCGGGCCGGGCACCGACACCTATTGGGACAGCGATCACCGGCTGGATCTGCAGGTCGGATACAAATTCCTGAATCACTGGACGGTCCAATTCCAGGCCAACAATCTCGAGAACACGCCGGAGCGGCAGTATCACGGCACGTCGTCGCGTCAGGAGTTCTACGGCCTGACGGGCCGTTTCTACTCACTCGGTGTCACCTGGGAACTCTGATTCCGGCATGAGCGCTCGCGTCGCATTCGTCGGAGTCGGCCACCGTGCCACACGTTTCATCGAGGAACTGGCGCAGCCGGGCCGTTCGGCCCGAATCGTCGGCTTCTGCGATGTCAGTGCCGTGCGCATGGCGGCGCAGAATCGCTGGCTGCGCGAGAAGCACGGACACGCGGCGGTGCCGGAGTTCTCCGCCGCACAGTTCGAGGAAATGATTCGCGCCACCGCGGCCGACACCGTCGTGGTGGCGACCGTCGATTCCGAGCACCACTCCTACATCGGGCGCAGCCTGGCCATGAATTGCGACGTCATCACCGAGAAACCGATGACGACCGACGCGAGCAAATGCCGCGCGATTCTCGCGGCCGCGCGCGTCCACCCGGAGCGGCGCGTGACGGTCGCCTTCAACTACCGTTGGGCGCCCACCAACACGAAGATCAAGGAACTCCTCGCGAGCCACCTCATCGGTGACGTCAAGAGCGTGAACCTGGAGTGGCAGCTCGATCTGCGGCACGGCGCGGATTACTTCCGTCGCTGGCACAGCGAAAAGCAGTGCTCGGGCGGCCTGCTCGTGCACAAGGCGACGCACCATTTCGACCTGGTGAACTGGTGGACCGATTCCATCCCGCGTCGCGTCTACGCGACCGGCGGCCTGAAATTCTACGGCGAGGCGAACGCCAAGGCGCGCGGGCAGACGGCGTTGACCGGTTATCCGCGCTATACGGGCGAGTCGCGCGCGCAGACCGATCCCTTTGCCATCGATCTCGCGGCGAATCCGCATTTCAAGGCGCTCTATCTCGACGCTGAGCGCGAGACGGGCTACGTCCGCGACCGCAATGTGTTCCGACCCGGCATCGATATCGAGGACGACGTGAGCGTTTTGGTCGATTATCGCAACGGCCTCGTGCTGACCTATTCGCTGAATGCCTTCAGCCCGCGCGAAGGGATGCGCGTCGTCTTCAACGGCACACGCGGCCGCCTGGAGTATCATCAGTTCGAGAAATCCAACGGCGCGACGCCGGAGAACGACGAGGGCCATCTGGAAAACCGCGAGGATCGTGCCGACAAGCCGTCGGCCGAGGGCAGCTCGATTCGCGTGTATCCGCACGACGGCAAACCCTACGACGTGCCGACGCGGCCTTCCACCGGCGGCCACTGGGGCGGAGATCCCTTGCTGACGCAGCATCTGTTCGGCGACAGTGCGGCGAAGGACGAATGGGGTCGCGTCGCCGGCCACGAGCAGGGCGCCGCCTCCATTCTGGTTGGCATCGCGGCCAACGAATCGCTGGCCTCGCGCATGCCGGTTTCGATCGATTCACTCGTCCCGCTCCGCTTGGACGCCACCTGCTTGAGCGAGCTCATCTGACATGCATCGCTTCCTGCTTCTCCTTCTCTGCGCGACAGCCGGGCTCGGCCGACTCGCGGCGGCGCCGGCAGACGAGGACGGCTATGAACTGTGGCTGCGCTATCGCCCCGAAGCCGACGCGGCGCGTCGCACCGAATACGCGCAGTATGCCGGAGCCATTGTCGCCCCGGAACGCGCGATTTGCCAATCCGCGCGGGCGGAACTCGCTCGCGCTTGGCAGGGCGTCGTCGGCGACCGGACGCCGGGGCGCGGTCGCGTGGTGATCGGTCTGCACGGCGATCATCCGGCGATTGCTGCGCTGGTCGACGCGCAGCGACTGGGAGAACTGGGCCCCGAAGGTTTCGTGCTCAGAGCGGGTGAGTGGAACGGCGCGCCCGTGTTGGTGGTTGCGGGCGGCGGCGACCGCGGCGTCCTTTACGGAGCCTTCGCGCTGGCGCGGGAGTTGCAACTCGGCCACGCGCTCAGCTCGCTCGATTTGGCGGATGCACCGAAGATCGCGCGTCGCTACGCCAATCACTGGGACAATCCGGTGCGCACGGCCGGATTTCGTGATGAGTCGATCGAGCGCGGTTACGCGGGCGAGAGTTTCTTCAAGTGGGACGAATTGCCGGAGCGCATCGATCCCCGCTTGCACGACTGGGCGCGCCTCCTCGCGGCGATGGGGATTAACGGCGTGATGATCAATAACGTGAACACGGCGAAACGCGGACTGGAGGGCTGGCGCCTGCTCACGCCGGAGTATCTGCCCAAACTTGCCGCCATGGCCGGCGTGCTGCGGCCGTTCGGCGTGCGGCTGTTCGTGTCGGTGAACTTCTTCAGTCCGGTGCTCATTGACCGCCTGCCGACCGCGGACCCGATGGATCCGGCCGTCCGAGCGTGGTGGCGAAAGAAGGCAGACGAGATTTACGCGCGGATTCCGGATTTCGGCGGCTTCCTCGTGAAGGCCGATTCCGAAGGCGAACCGGGCCCGATGAAATACGGACGCACCCACGCCGACGGCGCGAACATGATTGCCGCGGCGCTGGCGCCGCACGGCGGCGAGTTGCACTGGCGCGCCTTCGTCTACGACCGCTCAACCGGCGATCGCGTCACGCAGGCCTACGCGACCTTCGCGCCGCTCGACGGCCAATTCGCGAAGAACGCCTTCGTGCAGATCAAGAACGGACCGCTCGACTTTCAAGTGCGGGAGCCGGTGTCGTCGCTGCTCGGTGCGATGCCGCACACGAATCAGCTGCTCGAGCTCCAGATCACGCAGGAATACACAGGGCAGGACAAACACCTGTGCTTCCTAGCGCCGATGTGGAGCGAAGTGCTCGATTTCGACACGCACGCGCGGGGCGCCGGTTCGAGTGTCGCGCGCTTGATTGCAGATCGCCTGAATCCCGGCACGGAAAACGGAGTCGTCGGCGTGATGAATACGGGCGACAGCCGCAACTGGACGGGACATCCGCTGGCGCAGGCGAACACGTTCGCTTTCGGACGTTTGGCGTGGAATCCCGCGCCGCCGCCGGAGCGCATCGCCGCGGAGTGGAGTGCACTCACTTTCGGACGCGACGAGCAGGTGCAACGGGTCGTGGCGGAGATGCTGCTGGCGTCGTGGCGCGCATTCGAGGACTACACGGCGCCGCTCGGCCTTGGCCATCTCACCCGGCGCGGCGATCATTTCCATCCCGACCCGAAGAATCGCGTGGATTACCACGTTGGCGATCGGCAAGGCGTCGGCACCGACCGGACCGTCGCGACCGGCACCGGCTACGCGGGGCAGTATTTCGAGCCGTGGCGATCGCGCTATGAATCCGTGGCGGAGACGCCCGAGGACTTGCTGCTGTTTTTCCATCACGTGCCCTACACGCATCGCCTGCGGAACGGTCAGACGCTGATTCAGGAAATCTACGATCGTCATTTCGCCGGCTTGGAACGTGCACGCGGCTTCGTGCGGGCCTGGGATAGTCTGCGCGGACGCATCGACGACGCGCGCTACGCGGAGGTGCGGGCACGGCTCGTCGCGCAGGTGCGTTACGCGGAAGCGTGGGTGCGGTCGATCAACGGCTACTTTGCCGAACTGTCTGGCATTCCCGACGCGCAGGCGCGCGCTTTGCCTGCAATTTCCACCGAACAGCCATGAACATTCCGATTTCTCCGCGAGGGCGTCTCGGCGTCGCCCTTTTTTCCGCCACGGTGCTCGCGGCAATGGCGACCGAGCGTCCCAACATCGTCTTCATCGTGGCGGACGACATGGGCTACTCGGATCTCGGTTGCTACGGCTCCGAGATCGCGACTCCGAATCTCGATGCGCTAGCGGCGGACGGGCTGCGCTTTTCGCAGTTCTACACGACGCCGAAGTGCTTCCCGTCGCGCGCCTCGTTGCTGACCGGGCTGTATCCGCACCAGACCGGGCTCGGGCGGCGGCCGGGTAAATTGCGCGACTGCACCACGATCGCGGAAGTGCTCCGCACGGCCGGCTACCACACGTGGATGGTGGGGAAGTGGCACGGCAAAGACATCCCGGTGACGCGCGGCTTCGAGCACTTCTTCGGTCTCGTCGACGGACAGGTCAATCACTTCAACCCCGGCCACCAGCGCCCAGGCGAGCCCGTTCCCGCCAAGGACAAGGGCGAGCGCACGTGGGCGATCGACGACAAAGTGTTCAAGCCCTGGACGCCCGAGGATCCGAAATACTACTCGTCCGATGCCTTCATGGACCGCGCGCTCGAATACCTGGGCAACCAGCGCGACGACCAGCCGTTCTTCCTCTACGTGGCGTTCACGGCGCCGCATTATCCGATCCAAGCGTGGCCGGAGGACATCGCGAAATATCGCGGCAAATATCTCATCGGCTGGGATCAGGTGCGGGCCAATCGTTACCAGCGACAGAAGGAGATGGGGTTGCTGACGCCGGGCATGAACCTCGCTCCGCGCGGTAACACGCGGAGCGCCGTCGTGCGGGAAACGGGCGAGTGGATGAATCGGTTCTGGGACGGCAACGGACAAATCCTGCCGTGGGAGCAGGTGGGCGATCACGACAAATGGGACCTCAAGATGTCCGTCTACGCCGCGATGGTCGACCGGCTCGACCAAAACGTCGGCCGGTTGCGCGCCAAACTCCGCGAGCTCGGCAAGGCGGAGAACACCTTGATCGTTTTCCTTTCGGACAACGGCGCCTGTTCCGGCACGCATCACTACGGCGCGACGCCGAAGGACAAACCGACTTCCGGTCCCGGCCCGATGGATTCGTTTCACACCTACGACACGCCGTGGGCCGACGCGAGCAACACGCCGTTCTACGGCTACAAGGACACCACATACGAAGGCGGCAACGCCACGCCGTTCATCGTAAGCTGGCCAGCCGGCCTGAAAACGAAGCCCGGCGCCATCACGGCGGAGGTCGCGCACATCATGGATCTGATGCCGACCGCGCTGGAACTCGCCGGCGCGAAGTATCCCGCCGAATTCAACGGCTCGCCCATTCCACCCATGGAAGGCAAGTCGCTCGCGCCGCTGCTCGTCGGCGGGCACCGCGCGGGACACGAAGCGCTGTTCTGGGAATACAACGAGGACCGCGCCGTGCGCCGCGGCGATTGGAAGCTCGTGGCCTTCGGCAAGGACGGCCCGTGGGAACTTTACGATCTCGCGCGTGATCGCGCCGAGACACACGACCTCGCGACTCAGCGGCCGGAGTTGGTGCGCGATCTGGCAGCCCGATGGGAAGCCTGGGCGCGCCGGATCGGCGTGGACAAATTACCGGCTAAAAAAGCAATGGAGGACTGATCATGCACCGTGGAATTCTTTTCTTTGTGGGGGCGGCGGTCGTCGGCACGCTGCACGCGGCCGCCGTTTATCAGGCGAACGGCATCAAGATCGGCGAAGTCACGCAGTCGCAGGCGGTGGTCTGGACCCGGTTGACAGAGGCAGCCGACGCGCGGCGCGACGGCACGCCGTTCGTCGAGGTGGCCAAGCACAAGGGCATCCATGACGCCGTGGCGGGCGGACAAATCCCGCCCGGCAAAACACTGGCCGAGATGCAATACGCGGTGCCCGGCGCAGCCGGCAGCGTGCGCGTGCAATGGTGGCCCGAGGGGAAACGCGCTCTCGCGCAGAGCACGGATTGGACCCCGGTCGCCGCCGCCGCCGATTTCACCGCGCAAGTTCCCCTGAAGAATCTGCACGCGGGGACGCACTACGAGCTTGCGGTCGAAAGCCGCGATGCGAGCGGGCAGGGCGGCGCGAGCGTGGAGGGGAAGTTCATGACCCCGCCCGAGCCAAGCGACGCGCGCCCGATTCGCTTCGTGATCACCACCTGCCACGACGACTGGCGGCGCGACAACGAGCAGAACGGTTTCGATGCCTATGCGGCGATCACGGCGTGGCGGCCGGATTTCTTCGTCCACACGGGGGACTACGTTTACTTGGACAAGTATTACCCGTTCGCGGTGAACGCGGCCCTGGCTCGCTTCAAGTGGAACCGCACGAGCGCCTGGCCCTTCGTGCGCGAGTTCTATCGCGGCACCTCGTCCTACTTCATCAAGGACGATCACGACATCCTGAAGAACGACACTGCGCCCGGCGAAACCTACGGCGATCTGAACTTCAAGACCGGACTCGACATCGAATACGAGCAGCTGCCGATGCCGCGCGACCCGCCTTATCGGCGCGTGCGGTGGGGGCGTCACCTCGAGGTCTGGCTGATCGAGGGGCGCGAGTTTCGCCACAAGAAGGGAGGACAACGCACATTGCTCGGTCCGGAACAGAAGCGCTGGCTGATGACGACGCTCACGCAGTCGGATGCGACCTTCAAGGTGGTGATCAGCGGCGACGCGATCGTCGGCCCGAACGTCGACTACAAGAAAGGCGACAAGGGCGACTCGCTGTCCGACGAGGCATTCGAGGCCGAGGGCGCGGAAATCCGGAGCTTCCTTGCGGCGCAGAAGAACGTGTTCGTCGTCGCGGGCGACCGCCACTGGCAGTATCACTCGGTCGATCCCAAGAGCGGACTGAACGAGTTCGGTTGCGGACCGTTCTGTTTCGGAATGGCGGAGGGATTCGTGAACAAGGTGCGGCGTTCGCCGATGCACCGTTTCCTCCGCATCGACGGCGGATTTTTCAGCGGCGAAATCGCATTGGCGGCGGATGGAACGCCGTCGTTGACGTTGCAGCATCACGACACGCATGGCGCGGTCGTCTACGAGTATCGCTGGCCGTTGGAGGGCGCTCCGCGTGAGTGACGCGACCCGTCAGGCGCTGCACGCGGCGGCGGCAACGGATCCGCGCTCGCGTTTCCGCTGGGTGGTCTGCGCGCTGCTGTTCTTCGTCACGGCGAACAACTACATGGATCGGCAGGTTTTCGGCGTCGTCGGGCCGGAGCTGATCAAGATCTTCGGGTGGACGCCGCAGCAATACACCGACGTGGTGTTCTGGTTTCAGGTGGCTTACGGCATCGGGTTTTTGCTGGCGGGGCGGGTGCTCGATCTCGTCGGCACGCGCCTCGGCCTCGCGGTTTCCGTGTGCATTTGGAGCGTGGCGGCAGCGTTGCATGGCGCGATGGGCTCGCTCGGCGGATTCAAATTCGCGCGCTTCCTGCTCGGCCTTAGCGAGCCGAGCCACATGCCGGCGGCGATCAAGGTCGTGGCGGAGTGGTTCCCCCGCTCCGAGCGGGCACTGGCGACCGGCATCTACAAGGCAGGGTCCAACGTCGGAGCGATCACCGTGCCGCTGCTCGTGCCATGGCTCTTCCACGAGTTCGGCTGGCGCGCGACGTTTCTGCTCACGGCGTCGACCGGTTTCGTTTGGCTCGTTTTCTGGTGGAAATATTACGCGCACCCGCGCGAAAGCGCGCGTGTCTCCGCGACGGAACTGGCGCACATTGAAAGCGACCCGATTCCGCCGCCGCCGCCGAAGATGTCCTGGCGCCGCCTCCTGGGCCGGCGCGAGACGTGGGCCTACATGAATTTCAAATTCATGACCGATGCGATGTGGCATTGGTATGGCGCGATGTTTCCCCTGTATCTCGCGCAGCACTTCGGGCTGAAGCTGAAGCAATTTGGACTGCCGCTCATTGTCATCTACGTCATCGCGGATATCGGGAGCGTGGGCGGTGGGTGGATGTCCTCGCACCTGATCAAGCGGGGGCGGTCGGTCACTTTCGCGCGCAAGCTCGCGATGTTCGTCTGCTGTGCGGCGACGATTCCAGTCATGCTGGTCGGCGTCTCGGATAACCTGTGGCTGGTCATCTTGCTCGTCGGAGTGGCGCATGCCGCGCATCAAGGTCTCACGGCGAATCTCTTTACGACCGTGTCGGATTTGTTTCCGCGCAATGCGGTGGGCACGGTCGTCGGACTGGGCGGCACCGCCGGCCAGATCGGCGCGGCGCTGATGACCCTCGTGACGGGTTGGGCGCTCGCGACGTGGGGCACCTTCACGATGCTCTTTTTCGTCGCCGGTTCGACCTACGTCGTCGCGTGGCTGATTTTTCACTGGGTGGTCCCACGGCTGGAGCCGCTGGAATTTGCCCGCTCGCCTGACGAGTAGGCGTTGGTCGGCCAGCCAGATACCGATCGACGATCGGCAGGCGGCAGCGAACACGCATCGTGGAAGCCGGTGTGATCGGAGGCCATGCGTTGTCGCCGCGGCGAGCAGACCGGCTGCAAGGTTTTCCTCGCGCCGCTCGGCCCCGGTTCTGCAAGCCCTGCGATTGAGGTATCGGCGCTACCTGACTTTGGCGAGAAGCGGCACTTGTCGCGCAGTCGTTGAGAGCGATCTCTTCCCGGTATCGGCGATCAGACCCCATACTCCTTCATATTGCTATCGCGGCAAACGCTCGCGCGTGCGTTGCTGAGAACCGCTCTGGGAGAGTTCGGTGCGGCGAGATGCCTTGGCGAGTTCGTCTCGGTCTCGGACGTCGTCGCGGCCGGTCATGCGAGTGATCTGCTGATCGTAGATTGCGACACCTGCCCGCTCTCCGCGCGAGAGGCGGAGAAGCTGATCCGCTCGCATTGCATGCGTCGCGTGATCTTCATTACCGACGTCTCGGGCGGGTATCACTTGCACGTTCTGTTGCGTTACGGATTTCACGGCCTCCTGCACAAACGCGATACGGTGGAGGAGTTCCGTGCGGGTTTGGCGGCCGTCCTGCGGGGCAATTTCTACGTCAGCGCGCAGGTGGACGCACGGGAACGTTTCTATTTCGCCCGCGTGTTGTCCGAACGCGAAGTGGAGGTGATGCGTGTGATGGTGCTGCAACCCGGGATCAAGAACGCCGCGAAGTCTCTCGCGATGAGTGCGGCGACGCTGCGAACGCATCGGCGTAACGTGTTCGCCAAACTCGAAATCAAGTCGCAGACCGAACTCATCGCGTTTGCCGCACGAGTCGGGTTGGTTTCGCTCGATGAGGTGGGCAATTTGATGCGCCGCGCCGAGATCATGTCGATCGATCGAATCGATCGGCGGCAGCACCGGAACGGTGAAAGCGCGACTACCGGCCTGCGGCGGATGGGGTCCGGCTAGAGCCTTCATAGCAAGACATGCGGCGGGCAGGAGGGGGGCGATCGTCCGTTCCGCGGGGATCGACGGCCGGGCGGCGTCGAACATTTGCGCGAGCGTCTCTGACCGCTTTCGTGTCCGTCCTCGTTGTCGAGTCGAGGAGTTCAAGACGTGACCGCAGCCGCCAAAGTGGAAGTGAGCGTCGGCGGATGTCGTTGGCGGCGGGTCGCGCATCGTCGCGGTAAGGTGACTACGCTGTTTGACGTAAATTCTCCGCTTTTGGTCAGAGCACCTGCCCACAAGAACCGCGGCAGATGGTAGTCGGTTTGAATCTTCTCTCCCAGTTTCCGCATCGCTCGCGCAACTGCCTGGTTGCGCGGCTCAATATTTCGCGCGGTGCCTTGGCAAAGCGGTAACGTGCGTTGCCTGTGTAGGGTCCGCGCGAAGGTTCCTGAGCCGGCGGAGCCGAAAGGCTCCGCCGGTTTCAGCCTTTCGTGGGAAATGCGAGTCGCGGCACAAACGTCCGCGCTTGGGCCGCCCGTCGTATCTCGAGCGAACGCTGCGGATCGCTCATGGGTGCCGTCCCCCGTCCACGAATTCACGGGTCGCGACCAGTCCGGAACCCAAAGCGAAGCGGATGAGATCGGTCTGGTTGTGGGCGTCCAATTTTCGGAACAGGTTCCGCCGATGGGTGCGCACGGTTTCCGGTGACAAGCCGAAGCGGGCCGCGAGAACTTCATTCGACGCTCCATATGCAAAAGCCTCCGCGAGTTCCGTTTCGCGCGGCGAGAGCAGCGCTCCGAAATACCGCCGCTCCCTCTGATCGATGCGAGAGGATAGACGGTGGGCGCCGTTTGCTATATCACCGATCGCACGCAGGACTTCCGCGACCGTGTCGGCGGTATGCACGATTCCGCGCAATTTTTCATCTTGGAAAAGATGGTAGGCGAGAAACGACCCGCGCGTGGACGTCAGAAAACAGCAATGGCGGATGGAGCGGGCGGGAGTAAGGGCGTGGCCAAGAGCGATCGCCGGACCGATGCCGTCATCGGCGTCGAAAATGGCGAGGTCGACTGATTCGAGATCGACTCTGAGTTCGTCGAAATGCCCGCAATCGGCGAGGCAGCGGGCGGACAGATCGGACTCGATCTTGTCGCGGAGGAGCTGACGCCAGAGCGTCGCCCGTGAGACCATCACAAACGTGAAGGACATTGAGTTGTGGAATCGGAGATGACGCGTGCCGTTTGCCGGAAATCCCCGCTGGTCAGCCGCCGTGTTCCGCGAATGTGCCGCGTTCGCGCTTCTTACGCGCAAACGCGGCACGATGCCCAACCTCGACTCGGATCCTCACAACAGACGCACCAGGAGCGCCGCCAAGACGTCAACAACGCGGATGATGTCTCCGAGTAGTTTGAGCGCTTCGCGGACAGCACGGATGCGAATGTCGCGGGACGAGCCGGGTTCGGCCTCGTCTTCGAGGGACATACGGACGGTTACTTTCGGGAGTTTCCTGCGCCAGAGGGCAGGGAAGCGATCAACCGGACGCCGACATGGCTCCGGCCCGCTTCGCCGAAAAACAACCGGACGGAACGCGCCGAAGGCGCGCTGCCGTCCGTGGGGCGCCGTTCACGTGATGTGCAGCCGCGAGCCGCCGCGCTCTCCCGTGGAACTCCACCCCCGGCTCCACCACACCTCCGATCTGGATTTCGAGTTCAGGCCGACTCTAGACAGCCTATCGATTTTCTCCACGCATCTTCCGAGAGGCCCTTTATCGTGGCTCTCTATCGCGCGCTCGGCGTGACCACGCCCTGACCGTCCATCCATCCCGATGGTCCAGCAGAAGTCACTTCCCGTGCTAACCACCAGCGACTTGCCGTGAATAGCCAACGCATGGCTTGAAATTGTAGCAATTTGCTACGATATCTCCCGTATGCCCGCTACCACTCCTCTTCGCCTTGATGCCCAGTTGGTCCACGATGCACGCTCGTCAGCGACACTCATGGAACGTTCTCCTACCGCCCAAGTCGAGTTCTGGGCGAAGTTGGGGCGAGTAGCCGAGTCCGTCTTCTCGCACGACCGAATCCGGACGATCAAACAGATGGGGCAGGTGCAGGATCTTGACTCACTCATTGCCCGTATCGACACGAAGGACGGCCGGAAGTTGGCGTTGGCCGAGATCCAGCGCCACGGCACGCCAACCTACGGCACGGACCCGAAGTATCCCGGACTCATTGTTGAACGTCAGCCGGACGGCACCATTCGCGCCGGCAAATTTGTGAACCGGCGGTTTGTCGCACAGCGAGCGAAGGCTGTTACTGCAGCCACCTCCTGATCCAGTGCGCCGCCTCGTCATGTTGGCCGGACCGAACGGTGCCGGCAAGTCGACCTACTACCGGACGTTCCTGAGCAGCTCAGGGCTTCCGTTCATCAACGCTGACGAATTGGTGGCGCGCCTGCACGTTGCTGTCGAAGAAGCGGCGACCTATGCCGACAAGGTGCGCGCAGAGATGCTCGCCGCGGGCGAGTCGTTCATCACCGAGACCGTGTTTTCAGATCCGGTTGGAGCGAAGCTCGATTTCCTACGAAAAGCGATCGCGGTCGGTTACCGGGTGGAACTTCACTTCATCGGGATATCGGGTGCCGATCTCTCGGAGGTGCGCGTGGCAGTCCGCGTGATGCAGGGTGGCCACGATGTGCCGACCGAGCGACTGGCCAGGCGCTACGATCAGTCGCTCAAGAATCTGTTGGCGGCTCTCGCGTTCGTTCCAAGCGTGCGCGTCTTCGACAACTCGTCGCAGGAGCACCCTTATCGATTGGTCCTGCGCGCCGAAAACGGCAAAGTAGTCGAGCGTCCGAAGCCGACCCCGGACTGGCTCGCACGCGCGTTGAGGTGAGACCAACCGGATAGCATTGCAGCGCTTCCTCGGCCGCATGGCTGCGCGTCGACAGCGGAAAGTGTGCGCCTCGGAACTATGGACCGGTAGTTGCGGTTTGGCTCCACGCTGGTCAGCTTGCTCTTCTCGCTTGGCCGACTGCGCCGCCGCCCGGTGGGGACTAGCGGCGCAATTGCGAAAGCAGGATTTGCTTCGAGTCGGTGAGCGCTTGCTTGATCAGGCTTTGAATACTGGGTGTTCCCTGGAATTCCAGTTGGCAGTCCTCCACCTTTAACACGCAATAAGAGCCGCTGGTGTAAGGCCCGCAATTGCGCAGCGCCTCACCGCCGATGATCTCGCCTGTGCGTCGCCCGTAAGCCTGGCAGGCATCGGACATCACGATATAGCGGGGATCATGGGGATGGAACCCCACCGGAAATACGTTATTCGCTTTTCGCGCGAAAAACTTATCAAGTGCATACCGGAAGGATGTTTGGTCATAGGGGCGGCCGTCCGGTCGAATAAAATAGGGGCCTTCCGGTTTCTGGCGGGTTCGCCAATCATGATACGGAAAGAGAAAGCGCGAGAGCCCGAGGTAGAGCAGGAGCATTCCCGCTTTGCCGGTTCCGAAGCGTCCGGTTTTCTGGGTTGGCTGCTGATATTCGGCGAAAGTTCCATCCGGTCGGCGTCCCACATGGTGGAACTGCAGGGAGAGAGCATCTCCAAGGCGCGCCGGAGACTGCATCGCCCCCGCGAGAAAATTGCAGACCATGGCGTCCACGATCTTTTCAGGGGTCGCCGGGGGACGGTGAGGACAGGCGTGGTTCGCAATCGCAAAAATCACCGACATCCCCGAGTTGAACTTGGTGTAGAGGGATGAGAGAGTTTCCAGATGCGATCCGCTAACGGGCGCTTTACCCGCCCTGCTGGCGATTGCAGATGCGTGAGCGAATACTTCAAAACACTGCGCGCGGATTCTCTCGGTTGGGGTGCTGCATTTTTGGCCGTCGGGTCCGCTGTTTTTCGGCCACTGCGTGATCAAGCCCGAGGCCGCGTCGGGGTTCAGTTTCGCCACTTCTGCCGCGCACAGCCACAAGGCGCCCTCGTGCGGACGGGTCAACATGGCAACGGTGCCCGCCAGCAGCTTGTCCGCATTTGCGAGCACACCGCTGCTTGCATTCCGTCGGGCCGCGGCATTCGCAAGCGCCATGTCTAGGACGTCGGGGCGCGCGAGCACGGTAATCGAAAGGGACAAGGTATCGAGGCCAAGACCCTTTTCGCCCGGCGGGCCATCGCGTGGGGCAACTGCCGCAAGTATCAGCGACGCAACCTGATTGCGGTGGATTTTTTTCGTCCCCGGAGCCAACGCGTAGCCGTTTGCCCGAAGATACTCCGCATCGGTCGTCTTCTCGAGCCGGTCCCATTCCGGTTCGACGAGTTCGAGGTATTCGATCTTCGGCGTGCAGTCTCGGCTTGCCGTCAGAGGTTTCTTTTTTCGGCGCATTTTGCGGGCGAGAACGAAATATCGTAACAATTGCGGACATTGGTGTTCGGACGCGATTGTTGCAACGACGGGAAGATATCGCCCACTGGGCAAACGCAGTCCACTGCATGCTTGCGTAATCCATGACTTGCTGACGCCGAGCACAGCAAATCGCTCAACGAATTGCTGGTGAGTCAATCCCGATGCGGAAATAATGCACTGTAACTCTTTGCCAAAGGCGATTTCGGCGTTATCCGGATCGATCTCCAGCGAGTAGTCCGCTTCGGACTCCTTGGGGAATAACTCCTCAAGGATGTCCTTCCCGATCAAATGCTCAATCGTCGATAGAGGAATATAACGCTTCGCAGTCGCAGGGTCGAGGCAACTGGAATGGATCCGTCCAGTAGCATAGACGGGGTTGATATGTGACAACTGCGGCAGGACCCGGCAGAGGAATGCAATCCGCCCGAGCAGACGTGGGTGGCTGGCGCGGCATTCGGCCCGGATCGCGTCGCGACCCAGACGAACCAGAAGCAGCTGCAGCCGATTGAAGGCCATTTGGAGAGAACCGTGGTCGGGGTCTTCGGCGAAGCATGCAGTGCGGATTTCTGACAGTCGCTGAACTAGTGCCTCAAAGAACCGATAATCGAAGGGGGCAGATAGATCGCGATCAACAAACAAGGCCAACAGATTGCGATCGTGGTCGCTGAGATGTGGAGTCAGGAGATCATGTGCCTCACGCACCGTGCGCGGCGTTGGTCGCGGCGGATGGCTGGGCTCGGATGAACTTTCGTGACGGGCCACGGAGCGCTAGTATGGATCGGTAAGGCGATTGTCCGGTGGCGGTTCAGGACGATCTCGCGAGCGTTGGCGGTCGTTTTTGCGTGCGAGCTACGTGGGCATTTTCGGGATCATCGGGAGTTCGTGGTCGGCAGGAGATCGAAGGGTTCTGAATGAACCCGCCTCGATCTTCCTCGGGGGAGGGCGAGATCGTCCCGCGCTTGTGTGCTGACGCGGGATGGACAAACGGGGCGTGGTCGTGGGATGGGTTGGTGTGAGAAACGATGCGCATCTAACCGGGATTATGGGAGTTCGTGCGATTCGGTGAAAAAATCGCAGAAATCGCGTTTACAGGGTCGTGAGGGGGGGACCCGGCTCGTGCCCTTAGGCGCCTCTGCCGGAGTGGTCGTCGCCCGGAGGGTGATCGCGCCCCGGTCCGGCGTCGCGGGGTGTGCAGGCGAGTCGTGAGCGACGGCGAAACCCAGGCGACGGCTCAAGTTTCACAATGGGTCATCTCTACCGGCCGATGAATCCAACGGGACGGAGGGATAGCGGGGCCTGCGGGATGACCTTCTTCCCGAAGGCCGCTTGACTCCACTCAACCTGATCGGGATGGGCTGGGTGGCGTGCTGTTTTGCCGACGAGGGCAACGCTTAGGATGGGACTCGCCCACCGAGCTGAGCGATACGCAACGGCTCATGTTCCAGTTGTCGCACATCTGCCTCGGGAGCGCGGGGAATGGCCTGCGTTTGCCAACGCGCGATCAGCTAAAGGGGAGGGATGGAGTTTAATTCATTTTGAATTGAACATCGGAGAAATCCCTGATGAGGTCCTTGGACACATGGCTCGCCCCGCGTCTGACGCACCCGCAGGATACGCCACCGCGTCCGGAACTGGACTGGTGCTGACGGCTGGCCGTCCCGAGGAAATCGTCGCGTTCGACGCGCAGGTGGTGGACTTCTTCGTGAGTGCCGCCGACGTGCTTGGGGTGCCCAAATCCGTCGCGGCGATCTACGGCATCGTCTTCGCCTCGCCGCAGCCCCTGAGCTTTGCCGAAATTGAGGCGCGTTTGGACATCAGCAAGGGCTCGATCAGCCAGGGGTTGCGGGTGTTGCGCGAAGTGGGGGCGCTGAAGGAAGTCTCTACGCCGGTGAATCGCGCCGAGTTGTTCACGCCCGACTTGGAACTGCGAAAGCTGGTCGCGCGCTTTCTCGAGAATCGTTTGGGAAAGCAGCTCTCGGCCGGCAGCTCCAAGCTCGCGGCGCTCTCTAAGCTTGTGCCTGAAGCGAATGGCGAGGCTGTAGAATTGAGAAAGCGCCTCAAATCCCTTTCCGATTGGAATTCCAAGGCGCGTGCCTTGCTCCCTGTCGCTCGCACGTTTTTGAAACTGGGCTCCTAGCTGGAGCCATCGGCCCTCATGGCCGCGCTCACATCATTCACCTATCCCTCGCGCTTTCTTTCCATCGGAAGCGACGGGGCGAAGCTCTGATTTCATGTCCACTTACCTCGTCACCGGTGCCGCCGGCTTTATCGCCTCGAAAGTATGCGAATTTCTCCTCGCTGAGGGGCATACTGTCGTCGGCGTCGACAATCTCAACGACTACTACGACGTGCGCCTAAAGGACTACCGGCTGGCCAGTCTGCTCGCGCAGCCGGACTGGTGGTCGCGGGCGGACGCGGCGAAATCGCAGTTTCAAGGTTCCGCGCGGTCGGCGGGGTGCTTTCATTTTCGTCCGGTCGATATCGAAGACCTGCCGGCACTGGACGCACTGTTTTCGGAGTTCAAGTTTGACGCGGTGTTCAACCTGGCCGCGCGCGCGGGCGTGCGGTATTCGATGGAGAATCCCTACGTATATCTCAGCACGAACACGCTGGGGACATTGAACGTCCTGGAGTGTCAACGGAAATACGGCGTGAAGAAGCAGGTGCTGGCTTCGACCTCGTCGCTCTACGCCGGTTGCGCGATGCCGTTCACCGAGGAATTGCCGGTGAACACGCCGCTCTCGCCCTACGCGGCGACGAAGAAGGGTGCCGAGTTGCTGGCTTACAGCTACCATAAGCTCTACGGCCTCGACACGACCGTGGTGCGCTACTTCACGGTTTTCGGCCCGGCGGGGCGCCCGGACATGAGCGTTTTCCGCTTCATCAAGTGGATCGACGAAGAGCAGCCGCTTGAATTGTTCGGTGACGGCACCCAGTCGCGCGACTTCACTTACGTCGACGATATCGCGCGGGGCACGATCCTCGCGGCGAAGCCTCTCGGCTATGAGATCGTCAATCTCGGTGGCGGCCGCAATCCGATCAGCCTACAGACGGTAATTGCCTTCATGGAAAAAGCGCTGGGCAAGAAAGCCGTCATTGCCGGCAAACCGTTTCACGTCGCCGATATCAAAGAGACGTGGGCTGATATCACCAAGGCCGGGCGCCTCCTTGGCTGGAGCCCGCGTATTTTGCCCGAGGAGGGTTTCCAACGCACGGTGGATTGGTATCTCGACAATCGGATTTGGTTGCGCGAGGTAAGGCTCTGAGCCGGGAGGGGGCCATGAATTTTTATGCAATGAAGAATATCCAGTGGAGTTACCGCTTCCGTTCGCGAATCGTCTTCGGCACGCGCGGGGCCGGGGTTTTCGCGCTCGCGCTCGGTTTGGCTGCCATGGCTCGGGCAGACCAAATCGGAGCGATCGGCCTCGGATGGTCGAGCCTCAAGACTCCCTATCTGCTTTCGCATCGCGGCTCGTCCGGAATGTTCGTCGAGCATTCCCTCTACGGCTACCGGCGGACAGTCGAGGGTGGCAGCCCCTTCGTGGAAGTCGATTGCTTTCTGTTGAAGGACGGAGCGCTCGGCGTGATGCACGACGACACGCTTGAGCGGACGACCCAATCGTCCGGTCGCACCGCGGATCAGACCGAACAGAGCTGGCGCTCGCTCCGCTTCAAGATTCCGGCGGACGTTGCACATGACCCGCAGGAACTGGGGCCGCCGCTCCTGACTGACGTGCTGCGCGAATTTGGCAACAAGGCGATCGTGCTTGTCGAAGCCAAGAATCGCGGCGCGGGAGCGGCGATCGTGGCGACCCTGAAATCGCAGGGCATCAAACCGGACTATGTCCTCGTGAATTCATTCGATCCGGAGGAACTAGAACCGGCGCTCCAAGCGGGCTTCCCGGCGAGCCTGTCGGTTTACGGCGAGAAATCCGCTCCGGACCCGTTCTCGCTCGGACAGAAGGGCTACGCCTTCTGCGCCTTCTTCAAGGGAATTTCGGACGACTATGTGGTGCGCGCGCGGCTGGCGGGAGCTAAGTTCATCTTCTATACCGTGGACCGCCGCTTTGAGCTCACTCAGGCGCTGCAGCGCGGCGCCATCGGAGTATATACCGACGAACCCCGCTATCTCGCTGGCGGGGCCGGACGCTTGACGCATGATCCTTTTATCGCGCAGACGATGCCGCATGGCATGCTGCCGATGTCCGGCCAGTCACGAGGAGCGTTCGTCCCGCCCGACAAATGGGCGATTACGGTCAAGAAAGGCTATTATGCCGCCGTGTTGCACGGATGGGCTTCCCCGCTGAACGATGGCCACCCCTACCGTGAAATGATGATTCGATGGACCCTCGCACTCAAGGATGTCAGCGACTCGAATCATTGGTGGAGTCTGATTCTTTGCGACACCGATGAGCCCTTCGAGAACGAGGAAAGTCCGAGGGTGCCGCTCAATGGCCTGCGCCTCGTGGTGACGGCCGACGGGCGCATGCGGATTGAGAACTTCGTGGCGGGCAAGTCCCGTCTACTTGCCGCCGCGAAGGGGACGCCCTTGTCGCCGGATACGCCGAACGAATTCGGCGTCAGTTATCAGGGTGGAAAGGTCGAGTTCTGGAACTTCACCCAGCGCGTGGTGGTGAGCGCGGCGCTCGACACTTCGCCCGGCTACTATCTTACGATCGCCGCCAAAAGTCTGACGGCGGAAGTCAGCCGCATGTCGGTTACGTCCTTCTGAGGTTCGGACGCATTGATCCGCTTTTCTTATGAGCCATCGTCCATCCTTTGCTGATTTTGAATCCGGTCGCAGCGCGATCGCCATGATCGGGCTCGGCTATGTGGGCCTGCCCCTGGCAGTCGCCTTCGCGAAAAAGTTTCGCGTGGTTGGTTTCGACATCAACGAACGACGTGTCGCTGAACTGCGGGCAGGCCACGATGCCACGCGTGAGGTCGCGAGCGACAAGTTGCTCGCCGCGCAAGCCGCCGCCGGCACGGCGAAACTCGGCATCACTTCTGATCCCGCCGTGCTGAAGTCCTGCGGGCTGATCATCGTCACCGTGCCGACGCCGATCGACGAGCACAAGCGCCCCGATCTCACCCCGTTGGTGAAATCCTCCACAACGATCGGGCGCAACCTGACTCCCGGCACCACGGTCGTGTATGAGTCGACCGTTTACCCCGGCTGCACGGAAGACGATTGTGTGCCGATCATCGAGCGGGAGAGCGGGCTGAAATGGCGGCGCGACTTCCACGTCGGTTACTCGCCGGAACGCATCAACCCCGGTGACAAGGATCACACGGTCGAGCGGATCAAAAAAGTAGTCTCGGGCGACGACGCGCCCACGGCGGAGCTGCTGCGCCAGGTCTACGGCGCGGTCATCACCGCCGGCATCTTCGTCGCGGCGAATATCAAGACCGCGGAGGCCGCCAAGGTGATCGAGAACACGCAACGCGACCTTAATATCGCCCTGATGAACGAGCTCGCGCTGATCTTTGAGAAGATGGGAATTCGCACGCTCGACGTCCTAGAAGCGGCGGGGACGAAGTGGAATTTTCTGCCGTTCCGGCCCGGTCTCGTGGGCGGGCACTGCATCGGCGTCGATCCCTACTACCTGACGCACAAGGCCGAGAGTCTGGGCTATCATCCGCAGGTCATCCTGGCCGGTCGCCGCATCAACGACGGCATGGGCAAGTTCGTGGCCGAGAAAACCGTCAAGCTGCTTATCGCCGCGGACCGGCCTGTGAAGGGCGCGAAGGTGCTTATCCTCGGCTGGACCTTCAAGGAGGATGTGCCCGATATCCGCAACACCCGGGTGATTGACATCTATCAGGAACTGCGGGCCTACGGCGTTGCGGTATCCTGCTACGACCCGGAGGCCGATCCGGCCGAAGTGAAGCACGAGTATGGTATTGATCTCTCCCCCGAGGTCGGGACCGGCTACGAGGCGGTGATCCTGGCTGTGAAGCACCGGGCGCTCCAGCAGCGGTTCTCGGTGCCGGCGCTGCTCGAACTGAATCCCGCGCGGCCGCCTGTGTTGGTGGATGTGAAGGGTTTTCTCAGCGGTCCCGAGGCTGCGGCACACGGCTGGCAACTTTGATTACGAATGAAGCGTCTCGGCGATTTTCAGATGGCGAACAGCTTTCCCAAAATGCGCGAAAGCGTGGTCTGGTTCACCGTGGATCAGCGGCATCAGGCGCGATATCTGGCGCACGGGTGCCGCCATCTACCGATGCAAACCAGATACCGGGTCGCTGATGCGGGGTGCGATCATTTAAGGACTTGCGAGGTGCTGTGGAATCGCCTCTCGAGGCAATCGACCTTAGTTGGCACTGGGGACGCGTCCCGCCGTTGAGTTTCTGAAACACGTCGTCGTGCGCTATGCACGTTTTGGCTTCATGCCGGGATTGGACTGCGCAAGCTGTGCACGCGGCAGGAGCAGCCGACGTTCGCTGGACTGTGGCTTATGATGCTGCCGTTGGGTGGGTTCGTCGTGGTCCACGCCGCTGGCCGACACAGGGATGAATTTCGACGCTCTCATCACCATCTACCAGCGGGCGTTATACCTTCAGGATCACCAAGCGGGGAGGGATTCGATTTCAGCACTGCGCCGGATTCGAGCTGCGAAAATTGAAAACCTGTTGCGCGGCCTTGACTGTGATGAATTCGTTGCCCCAACGGACTGACTTCCTTTTTCGGACAGACGATGCTTAAGGGCTTATCAACGAATCGGCGAATTTTTCGAGCTTCGCTGCTGATTGCAGGACTGACTCTACTTGTCAGGGGCGTCGGTCTGCTACGCGAGATGGTGATTGCCGCCCGCTTTGGCACCAGCGACGAGGTCGACGCCTACCTGATGGCCTTTGTCCTGCCCAATTTCATCGTAAATGTGCTAGCTGGAACCATCAATGCCGCCTTCATTCCGACATTCGTGGCGGTGAGAGAGCGGCAGGGACTGCCCGCCGCCAATCGCCTGCTCGCCGGCACTTTGTTTTCGACGATCGGCTTGTTGTTCATCACGGGACTGGCGTTTACCGGACTTGCGCCGACACTGCTGCCATTGCTGGCGCCCGCCTTCGGTCCGGCCAAGCTGGCCCTGACGTTGCGGTTGTTCTACTGGCTCAGCCCCATCATCGTCTTGCAGAGTGTCATTAGTGTCTGGAGCGCGGTGCTGAACGCCGGAGAGAAATTTGCGCTGGCGGCGTTCTTGCCGGCAATCGCCACAGTGGTGGCACTGGTGTTTTTGCTGCTGGGGGCTGGAACATTTGGCATCTACAGTCTTGCGGTCGGTTACACAGCGGGTTTCGCGCTGCAGGCAGCCGTGCTGGCTTGGCGGTTGAAGCGCGCTGGCTATGTGATTCGGCCAGAATGGGCCGGGTGGTCGCCCGAACTCCGTGAGGTGCTACTCCAGTATCTGCCCATGATTGCCGGGGCCTTTATGATCAGTGGCACAACCGTGGTGGAAAGTTTCATGGCCGCGGCCCTGCCCAACGGCAGCATCGCTTCGCTGGGCTATGCCAACCGGTTGATTGGGGTGGTAAACAGCATCTGCGCGACTGCGTTAGGCACAGCCGTGCTGCCGTATTTCTCGGGGATGGTGGCGAAGTCCGACTGGGTCGCCGTCCTCCGGACCTTGCGCACCTATCGCTGGTTGATTTTCGGCGCGGGCGGAGGAGCGACGCTGCTCCTAGTGTTGGGTTCCGACTGGTTGGCGGGCCTGCTTTTCCATCGAGGGCAATTTACGCCGGAGGCGGTGGCGATGGTCGCTTCGCTACAGCGATTCTATGCGATCCAACTGCCATTCTATGCCGGCGGCATATTCCTTGTGCGATTGATTCATGCACTCCAAGGCAACCGCTTCCTGATGTGGGGCTCGTTGATCAGCCTGGTGGTGAACATTGCGCTCAACCTGTTGTTCAGAAGCTGGCTCGGCCTACAGGGAATTCCCCTCGCGAATTCACTCATGTATGTGCTGTCGTTTTTTTACCTTTCCTTGGTGGTTAGCGGCTTGCTCCGGAGACGGACCGCGTCGTGACGGTTGCCTCGATCCTCTCCCATATCTGGGATGGAGTCACTGAGCATGTGCGCAGCCGCCTGGCCTCCCACTGCCGTGCGATCTTATCGGTGTCGCGATGACGAGGGACTTGATTCGGAATCTCCGCTGGTTGCGGAGCAGAAGAGGAAACGGCGCCCCGGTTCCGATAGTAGAGACGCAGCCGCAGGAAGCCTCAAGGTGATGGAGACCTTCGAGAACAGAAGGCTGCGCCTGGCGTTGGTGATCCCAACGATGCAGGCCGGTGGGGCTGAACGGGTGATGAGTTTGATCGCCCGGCATTTTGATGCGGGCGGGCATGTGGTCGCTATTTTCACGTTGGAGCCAGCGGGAACTAAGTCCTTTTATTCGCTGCCGGAGCGAGTGCGGCACCTGTCGCTCGGCATGGAAGGCACGCCGCACGGGCTGGCTCGCCGGCTCCGCGCTCATGGGCAACGGGTCTTCCGTTTGCGCGCGGCGTTGCGTGCGTTCCAGCCCGATTTGGTGATTAGCTTTTGCACTGAGATGAACGTGCTGTGTTCGCTGGCGGTCCGCGGAAGCGGCTGGCCGTTGATCGTTTCCGAACGAGTGGATCCGCTGATGCATCGGCCCGCGTGGCCGTGGCAATTTGCCCGATGGCTTGTTTACCGGTGTGCGGCGAGCGTGGTGGTGCAGAGCGAGGAGATGCGGGCCTATTTCATGCCGTGGGGAACGCTTCGCCTCCGTGTGATTCCCAATCCGGTGCCGCCTGCTTCGACCCCAGCGCGGACGCCGTCGCAGACGATTCTCGCGGTGGGCCGTCTGGCGCGGCAAAAGGGATTTGATTACCTGCTGCCCGCGTTGGCGTGCGTGGCTGAACGATTCCCCGATTGGCGGTTGCGCATCATCGGCGAAGGTGGCGAGCGTGCGCGACTTGAGAAACAAGCGGCTGAACTGGGGCTCCGTGATCGAGTCGACCTGCCAGGTTTGCGTCCTGAGATCGGGGTCGAATACGCCGGAGCAAAGATCTTCGTGTTGCCGTCGCGCTATGAAGGCTTCCCGAACGCGCTCGTGGAGGCAATGGCCGCAGGTCTGCCGGTCGTTGCGGCTCAATGCCGCGGTGGCATCGCGGAGATCATTCGCGATGGGCAAAACGGCCTGCTCTTCCCCCCGGGCAACGTCCCCGTGCTCGCCGAGGCGCTGGAGCGGTTGATGGGCAGTGCGGACCTGCGCGAACGACTGGGGGGGCAGGCGAGCCGCGTGGCGGAGACCTACTCGGTGGCACGAGTGATGGCGCAGTGGGAGCAGGCCGTCGCGGCCGCATTAAAGTCAGAGAGGGCAGCACCAAAGCTCCCGATCTGAGCGACCACATCCTTTGTCGCGTTTCGTGCCAATTATCTGTCCTTTCCCGGCGTCTCCGCCTATGGCCGCCTGACTTCCGCGCAGACTTACTCAATTGACATGGCTCGAAATAATCCTGCTTCCGCTCCGCCGCCCCAACCGCCCGTTGCCTTTCCGCACCGGCCGCTCAACTTTCGCGAGGCGTTCGCTCTGCTGGCGTTCATCGTGCTGATGGTGACGGTGATGACGAACCTGATTTCGTTCTACTTTCTGGAAGAGCAGTTGATCACGGTCCGTCCGATGGTGATCATCCTCGCTCTCGGTAGTATCGTGGTTGCCGGGGCGGTGCCGTTCTCCATCGATCTTCCCCCGATGGCGTTGGGGATCGCGTGTGGGCTGGGTGGCCGGTTCCTCGATGCGGCGATGCTCAAGCGTTATGTGGATTTCGAGGATGCTGCGAGCCGCAACACGGCTTTTGCCCTCGTGTTTTTTGGGGTTTCCTATGTCGGCCTGCGGGTTGCGTTACGCGCGCGCCGCCGGCTTGCCCTGGCCCTGGTGGCCTGTAGCGCGGTTGCGATCGGATCGATCACCGTCGACTATTTCGTGCCGGGCTTTTTTCCGGTGACCTCCGGACGTGCGGCCGGTTATTTCATCAACAGCAATGGCGCCTCGTTCGCGTTGGGCGTTCTGTTGTTCGCGGCGGTGCCGCTCGTCCACAGCAACACGCTGCGCGTTCTATTCATCTGCGTCACGATTTTCGGGAGCTTCATAACCTTGAGCCGCGGCGGCTTTCTCGCGCTGCTGGTCGGTGTGTTGGCCTTTATGCGTGGCGGCCTGCGCTTGCGGGCACTGCTCTTCGCGGGAGTCGCTCTGGTGATCACTTTTGCCTCACTTTCGAGCGTGGTGGACCAACTCCAATCCGGTAACGAAGAGCTGAACACTCGCGCGCGCCTTTTGCTGGGACGAGATGCAGGGGCCATCGACGACTCGGGACGTGGCCGCCTCCTAATGGAGGGCTTCGCTATGGGCATGGAGAGTCCTTGGATAGGCTATGGGGCGACCTACTCGAATGCCCCACGGACGCTGTCCGGCCAAGGGCCGCACAATTTGTATGTTGGTCTATTGGTGGATGAGGGGGTGCCCGGTGCCCTGTTCGGCATGGTGATCATGGGCGCGCTGGGCGTGTATTGCTTTCGGTGGTGTCGCGCCTTTTTCCCTCTTTACTTGGTGCTCTTCGTGACCGCGTTCTTCAGTCACAATCTGCCCGAATCGAGCGTGTTCCTTTTCGCTCTCGCGTTGATCTGCGTGGCGGGGGAGCCCGCGTATTTCGCCGCCAGGAGGCATTAACATGTGTGGCATCGCTGGATTCCTTGGTTTTGACGATAGCGCGGGAGGCGCGGACGAAATCCTCGGCCGGATGTTGCTGACTCTGCATCATCGTGGGCCGGACGGTGCCGGCCAATGGTCGGACGCGTCGTGTGAAGTCGCACTCGGGCATCGCCGCCTGGCGATCATCGATCTGACGCCGACGGGCACGCAGCCGATGGTGTCGGCGTCGGAACGGTTCGTCATCAGCTTCAACGGCGAGATCTACAACTTTCCCGAGATCCGACAGGATCTTGAAACGGGTGGGGTGCACTTTCGCGGAGGATCGGACACGGAGGTGCTGCTCGAGGCGGCGGCGCGCTGGGGCGTGCGGCAGGCGATTGCACGCTGCGTCGGCATGTTCGCGGTGGCGCTGTTCGATCGCGAGGAGCGCAAGCTCTACCTGGTGCGCGATCGGTTGGGCGAAAAACCGCTCTACTACGGGTGGATGGGACGGACGTTCCTGTTCGGTTCAGAGTTGAAGGCGCTGCGGGCGCATCCGGCGTGGTGCGGCGAAGTGGATCGCGGCGCGCTTCGTGCTTTTTTCCGGCACAGCTTCGTGCCCGCTCCACTCACGATTTATCGCGGCATTGCCAAGCTGCCGCCCGGCGGACTGCTGGAATTGTCGCTCGCCGACGCACAAGCCGGCGTGATGCCCGCGCCGGAACTTTATTGGGATATGGCGGCGCGAGCCGCCGCGGCGCGGCAGCGGCCGTTTGCGGGCGATGATGCCGAGGCGCTGGCTGAACTTGATCGCGTGCTCGGCCGCGCGATTCGCGAGCAGATGGTCGCGGACGTGCCGCTGGGGGCCTTCCTCTCCGGTGGAATCGACTCGTCGACAATCGTCGCCTTGATGCAGCGGGCGAATGCAGGACGCGTGCGCACCTTCACCATCGGTTTTGCCGAATCCGAATACAACGAGGCGGAGCACGCCAAGGCGGTGGCTCAACATCTGGGCACCGATCATACGGAGCTCTACGTCCGCCCGCAGGATGCCCTGGATGTCATCCCGCGCTTGCCCTCCATCTACGACGAGCCGTTTGCGGACTCCTCGCAGATTCCGACATTTTTGGTCTCGGCGCTGGCGCGCCAGCATGTGACGGTGAGCCTCTCGGGCGATGCCGGAGACGAGTTGTTTGCCGGCTACCGGCGATATTTCGATACCATGGCGCTTTGGCGCAAGACGCGCTGGATGCCACGCTGGCTTGGCCGGGCGGCCGGCGGCGGATTGCGGGCGGTTCGTCCGGCGACTTGGGAAGCCTTGCTGGGCGGCGTGATGCCGGCGGTGGCGGGCGCCGGCTGGAAGGGGCGAACCGGAGACCGCCTGCACAAGGTCGCCGACCTTCTCGCGTTTCCGAGCGCGGCGGATCTCTACCTGCGTTTCGTGCTGCGAGATGCCGGCATGGCGGCGTTGGTGAGGGACGGGTCTGAAGCCGATCTGCTTCCGATCCAGCGTGCGGCCGTCGCGATCGGGGATGATCCGTCGTTGATCGCCCGAATGACCCAGCTCGATCTCGCGTCGTATCTGCCGGACTGTATCCTGACCAAGGTCGATCGGGCGGCGATGGCGGTCAGTCTCGAGACCCGCGTCCCGCTGCTCGACCACCGCGTCGTCGAATTCGCGCTCGGCCTTCCAGACCGCTTCAAGGTGCGGCAAGGGCGGGGCAAGTGGCTGCTGCGCCAGTTGCTCTACCGCCACGTGCCGCCGGCCTTGCTGGAGCGGCCCAAGATGGGCTTTGGCGTGCCGATCGAATCCTGGCTGCGCGGCCCGCTCCGGGACTGGGGCGAGGCGCTGCTCGACGAGCGGCGCCTGCGCGATGAGGGATTTCTGGATCCTCAGCCGGTCCGCCAGATGTGGCACGAGCACCTCACGGGCACGCGCCGCTGGCACTACGCGCTGTGGGACGTGCTCATGTTCCAGGCGTGGCTGGAACACTCGAGGCACGCGATGCCGCCCCAATGATCGCGACGGAAGAATCACGGCCCGTCACGGCCCGGGGGCCGCAGCACCGCGAGAGGCTGGATGTGCTGCAGGCTTACCGTGGACTTGCCGCGCTCGCGGTCCTGCTTTTCCACGCCGGGGTTGGCGCCGCCTGGTTCTGGCACGCCGACTTCATGGGCGGAGCCGCGCGGGTCGGGCGGCTGGGTGTCGACTTCTTCTTCGTGCTGAGCGGATTTATCATCTGTCACGTTCATCTCGACGAGATCGGGCATCCCAGCTGTGCGTCCCGCTATCTGTTCAAACGGTGGTGCCGCATCTATCCTCCGCTCTTCGTCGCAATGCTGATCAAGACGGCTCACCTGTTCGTCGGATTTGGCGTGCGAAACGGCGGTAAGTTGAATGCGGATGTGATTCTCAATTCCTATCTGCTGCTGCCGACGGACGTGCGCATCTTGGACGTGGCATGGAGCCTGTCACACGAGATGCTTTTCTATCTGGTCTTCCTGATCGCGTTGCTGAGCGGGCGGACGCTCGCGATGTTGCTCGGGGGAACTTGGATAGCGCTCATTCTGGCGCTGAATGCGAAGGCAACCCTGGTCACTGATCCGCTGCCGCGCTTCGTTTTCAGTCCCTACAACGCCCAGTTCCTGTTGGGGTGCGTTGCTGCGCTTGGATTCCGGATGACTGTCCGTCCGATCACGGGCTGGCTGGCTTTGGGGGCGGGCGCGGGGTTGCTGGGATTTGGGTGGTCCGCTTACGATGCTCTGCGCGCCGGCGGCGAGGCCTTTCGCTGTTACTATTGGGGTGTAGGTTTCTTCCTCGTTACATGGGGAACGCTCATCGTCGGTCGCCAGGTGCCGCTCAAGGTGCCGCGGAGTTTGATGCACCTTGGGGATGCGTCCTACTCCATTTACCTCGTGCACAATTCGATTCAGTTTATGCTGATGGCCCTCGCGGTCCGGTTCATCGGCGTGCCCACGCACGTCCAGCCGGCCTTGTGGTTGGTCGTGTTGATTTCGCTGGCAGGGGGGCTGTGGTATTATCGTTGGGTTGAGAAACCGATGCTCACCCGGACCAATGCGTGGATCGTGCGTCGGTTTCCGACGCGGGGAGCGCCGTCCGGCTCGGGATGAGTTCGAGCTCAGATTCCGTGCCCTCCCGGTCTTCCCTTTGGATAGATACGCCGGAGCTCCGACTGGTGATTACCACGCTGGCCGGTGGCGGGTCTGAACGGGTCTGCTTTGAGTTGGCGAACCAGTGGGCGCGCGAGGGACGTCGCGTGGAACTGCTGTTGGTGCGACGCGACGGAGTGTTTCTGACGGAACTTGATCCACGTGTGCAAGTGGCAGAAGCCGGCGTTCGCCGGGTGCGCCACGCGCTGTTCTGGCTGCTGCGACAGCTCAATCGCTCGCCGCGCGTGCCGACCCTGCTCTTTGGTTTTGAACTCGGCACTTCGCTTGGCGCACTGCGGCGGCTCGGGCTGGTCCGGGCGCCGCTCGTTTACCGGGAAGGCAGCTGTCCAGTGCGGAACATTCCGGCAGTCTCTCACTGGAAGTATGCCGCCTTCGTCGGGGCGGTGGATGGCATGATCGCCCAAAGTGAGCAGGCCTTGGGGAATCTGCGGTTGCTCGGAGCTTGGCCGCCCGTGCACCAGGTGATCTGGAATCCGGCCGCGAAGCCAGCGATGAACGTCGTCTCTGGCTCGAGCGGCGGTCCCGCGGCCGCGCTGCGTCTGGTCGCGATCGGGCGGCTGTCGCCGGAGAAAGGTTATGCACGGCTGATTGATGCGGTCGCCCGGTTGCGCTCGCAAGGTCGCTCGGTGACGCTGACGATCGCCGGCGAAGGATCGCAGCGTGCCTCGCTCGAGGCGCGGATCGATGCGCTCGGGTTGAGGAGTTCGGTAAATCTTGTCGGTTTCATCGCGCAACCAACGAAGTTGCTCGCGGAGGCCGACTACTTCGTGCTCGGTTCGCATTACGAGGGTCAGCCGAATGCATTGCTCGAAGCTTTGCAGCGGGGCGCCCGCGTCGTTGCGGCCGGTGGTGCGGGCGTCGGTGAATTGCTCGGCGTCCTTGGGCTCGGTGCGTGTTGGATTTCCGAGGGCGAAGCCGACTTTGTCGTCGCCTTGGAATCGGCGCTGGATCGCGCCGGGCAGCTGCCCGCGGCAACGTGGCGGGATGCGCGGGCGGAGCTCGCTCGGCGCACGGCGATCGAGAAGGTCGCGGGCGAATATCGACGGGTCATGGAGGCGTGCGTCCCTTGAATTCGTGAAGGCGATCTTCGTCATCAATTCGCTCGGCGGTGGCGGGGCCGAGAAACAACTCCTGCTGACCGCTACGATGCTCGCGCGGGCCGGGCACGGCTGCACGATCGTGACGTTGCGGGGCATCGAGCCTCATCCGCGGATGGCCCCCCTCATCGCCGAGGCGCGGACAGCCGGCGTGGAGTGGTGCGAACCTGCGCAGCGGAAACGGTTCTTGTGGTCGGAGGTCTGGCGACTCCGACGGTTGCTGCGCGCGCAGCCGGACGCGCTTCTTTGGACATGGGGTTACCGCGCCGACGTCGTGCGCCTCCTGCTCGGGACAGTGGGTTGCCGGCCGCGCACGCTCGTGGCGTTGCGCAGCGCCGACGGTCCGCGCCTGGCGCGCTATCGATGGTATTGGCGGCTGCTGCGTGCCTGCACCGATCTTTTTGTCAGCAACAGCCGGTTGAATCTCGACCAGCTGGAAGCAGTCGCGCCCGGCGCCTGGGCGCGCGGTGCGGTCATCTACAACGCGCTGGACCAGCAGACCCTCGCGCGACCGACAATCGAGCTTCCGGCCGCTCGCCCGCAATCACTGCGTATCCATCTGCTCGGCAATGTGCTCATTCAGATCAAAGGCTACGATGTGTTGATCCCGTTGGCCCGCTCTATCCAGGCACGGGGCTGGCCGTGGATGCTTCACGTCGGTGGCGCTCCTTTCGAGGGAGCGACCTTGCAGGCAATGATTGACGAAGCTGGAGTCGCCGATGTCGTGCAGCTCGAAGGCCTGATCGAGCAACCATTGGATTTCCTATGTGCCGGACACGTGTATCTGATGCTCAGCCGGGTCGAAGGGATGCCCAACGCGTTACTTGAGGCGATGAGCCTCGGCTTGCCGGCCGTCTGCACCCGGGTCGGCGACGTGCCGCACTTCGCGCGCGACCGGGAGCACCTGCGGCTAGTGAACGTGGCGGATGTGACGGGCACGCTGGCCGCACTTGAGGAGATCTGGGCGGACTGGCCGGAAGCCGTGGCGATGGGAAAACGCGGACGGGACCGCTGCCGCGAATTGTTCACGATGGAACGGATGACCGCGGAAACGTTGAGCATGCTTGAGAATTTCGAAAGGAAGACCAGACGATGAAGGTCCTCCTGCTCGCCAGCTTCGACCGTTCGCTCGTGAATTTCCGCGGTCCGCTCATCCGCGATCTGGTTGCGGCTGGCTGCAAGGTCGTGGCCGCGGCGCCCGCGGAGAGCAAGGAAGTGCCGCGGCAAGTGGAGGACTTGGGAGCTCGTTTCGTGGGCGTCGAGTTGGCACGGACCGGGCTCAATCCATGGGCGGATTTCCGGACCTACCGACGGCTGCGCCGCCTGATCGCAACGGAGAAGCCAGACGTGGTTCTGGGCTACACGATCAAGCCGGTCATCTACGGCTCTCTGGCCGCGGGCAGCGAAGGCGTGGCGCGGATCGTCGCCCTGATCACCGGGCTGGGCACGGCGTTCCATTCAACCGGCTTGAAGGGACGGACCCTACGCACTGTGGCCCTGATGCTCTACCGCGTTTCGCTCCGGCGGGCGCATCGTGTCGTGGTGCAGAATCCCGACATCGCCGCCCTGTTCATCGCGGAGCGGATCGCGGAAAAAGCCAAGTTGACGGTGGTCCGTGGTTCCGGGGTGGACCTCGTCCATTTCGCCGAACGAGCGGTGCCGGCGGCGCCCATGCGGTTTCTCTATCTGGGGCGCCTCCTGCGCGACAAGGGTTTGGCCGAGTTCGCCACGGCCGCCCGCCAAGTGCGCGCGGTCTGTCCCGAAGCCGAATGCAGGATCGTGGGCGGCGCTGATCCGAATCCCACCGGGATCTCCTTGGCTGAAGTGCACGCTTGGCAAGCCGAGGGCATCCTCACCTATGCTGGACACTGCTCCGACGTGCGTCCGGAGCTTGAAGCTGCCACCGTTTATGTCCTCCCCTCCTATCATGAAGGCATGCCCCGTTCGGTGCTCGAGGCCATGGCGGTCGGTCGGGCGATCATCACCACGGACACCATTGGGTGCCGGGAGACCGTGCGGTTGCGGGCGGGCATGAAAGCGGACGCGCACCGTGTGCTGGAGGGGGAGAATGGCCTGCTTGTGCCGGTGCGGGACGCGGAGGCTCTGGCCGAGGCGATGCTCCGTCTTGCCCGTGATCCAAGCCGGGTCCGTGCGATGGGGGCGCGGTCGCGGGCGATTGCGGTCGAGGAATTCGACGTCCGAAAGGTCAATGCCGCCATGTTGGGTGCCATGGGCGTGGGTGCATCCAGGGAGGGCCTCTGATATGTGCGGCATTGCGGGATTCATGGTTCAGGAGCCCCAGCGGTCAGCGCCTGAGCATCGGGAGATCCTGCACCGCATGCGCGATGCGCTGCGATTGCGTGGACCCGACGAAGCCGGGGGCTGGCAGAGTGCGGACAACTGCGTCCACCTCGGGCACCGGCGGCTTTCGATTCTCGACCTGACTCCCTCGGGGGCACAACCCATGCGTTCGCCGGATGGCCGACGGACGATCGTCTTCAATGGCGAGATCTACAACTTCCGCATCCTCCGGGCGCAGCTCGAACAGCGGGGCGCGCGGTTCGTGGGCAAGTCTGACACCGAGGTGCTCCTCCATGCGCTGGGCGAATGGGGCGAGGTCGAAACGCTGCGGCGGCTCGACGGGATGTTTGCGTTCGCGGTGTGGGATGCGCAAGAAAGCACCCTGACCCTCGCTCGTGATCGCATCGGGGAAAAGCCGCTGTATTACGCCGCGACCGCCCGCGGGATCCTTTTTAGCTCGGAGCTGAAGGCACTCCGCCAGCATCCTGAATTCGATCGCCGGATCGACCGGGTGGCGTTGGCGCACTATGTGAGGCACGGCTACGTGCCCGGGCCGCTCGCCATCTACCAAGGTTGCCGCAAGCTCCAGCCGGGTCAGTTTCTGGTCTACCGTCTCGGCGGAGGGCTGTCGGAGCCCACGCCCTACTGGTCGGCGTCGAACCTGCTGGAGACCCGTGATGTGGAGACACGGTCAGCGGATGACCCCTTGCTCGTGGATGAGCTTGAAGATCTGCTGCGGCGCTCGGTCGGTGAGCGGATGGTGGCCGATGTGCCCTTGGGCGCCTTGCTGTCGGGAGGGATCGATTCGTCACTCATCGTCGCGTTGATGCAGGCGCAGAGCGGAAGACCCGTGAAGACCTTCACCATCGGTTTTGGCGATTCGCCGTTCGATGAGGCCCCGTATGCCAAGCAGGTTGCCCGGCATCTCGGAACCGAACATCACGAGCATCAGGTTACCGCCGAGGAGACGCTGGCGCTGGTGACGGAACTGCCCGGGATCTACGATGAGCCCTTTGCCGACTCGTCGCAGGTCCCGACGACCCTCGTATCGCGCTTCACGCGCCGCCATGTGACCGTGGCCCTGTCCGGCGATGCGGGCGATGAGCTGTTCTGCGGCTACAACCGCTACCTGTGGAGCGCACGGGTGTGGCCGCGGTTGGCGAGGCTCCCGCTGGTGCTACGCGCAGGATTGGCCCAGGCGATCATGGCCGGGCGGCCGGCCACGTGGACGAAGTTCGCCGACTTCATGGCGCCCGTGCTTCCGTCCCGACTGAGGGTGCGCGGGGCCGGGGACAAGCTGCACAAGCTCGCTCGGGCCGCCTGGGCCCGTTCACCTGAGGAGCTCTATGTCCAGCTAGCCACGATGTGGCCCGATCCGGGGATGATTGTGCTCGGTGCCGGACTTCCCCCGGCGACGTCAGAATTTCATCTCCTGCCCGGCGAGATGCCGTTCGTGCAACGGATGATGTTTCACGATCTGACGACCTGCCTGCCTGATGACATGCTCTGCAAGGTGGATCGGGCGGCGATGTCGGCGAGCCTGGAGGTGCGGGTGCCGTTTCTCGCCAACGAACTTGTGCGTTTCGCGTGGCGGGTTCCGGCAGCGACCCACATGCAGGGTGGGGTGGGGAAGCGGCTTTTGCGCAACGTGCTGGCCCGCCATGTGCCGAGGGAGCTCTTCGAACGGCCGAAGGCCGGATTCGGCGTGCCCATCCGGGATTGGCTGCGGGGACCGCTGCGGGAATGGGCAGCGGAACTGCTCGCGGCGGACCGACTGAAACGTGACGGATTTTTCGCCTCTGGGCCGATTCAAGAAGCATGGACGGAGCACCAGAGCGGCAGGCGATCCAACCAGCACCAACTCTGGTCAGTGCTGATGTTCCAATCTTGGCTGGACGCAAATCGATGAGTTGCCACGACATCCGGATTGTTGCAGGCGAAGCGAAGCGGGAACTGGATTACCTCGTGTTCGCCCGGGCAAGTTTTGGTCCGCAGGCCTACCAAGCGTCACCGAATTATCTCCGCTGGCTTTACGACGAGGCACCGTTGAGTCGCGGCCGGACTCGCGATTTCCACTTGGCCGTCGATGCTGGCGGGCGGGTGGTCGGGTGCATTCATGTGCAGCGCATGCCTTGGCGCTGGCTCGGGACCGAGATCGCCGTGGCTGCGCCGCAAAACACGATGGTGCTGGCGGAGCACCGCAAGAGCGGAGCTGGTGGACTGCTCTCGGCACAAGCCATCTTTGGGGAAAAGCACGTCCTGGTGCCAGGCACACATGAAGCCTGGGCGGGCGGCATGCGACGGCTGGGATACGCCGACCTTGATACCTGTTGGAGGGCATCTTGGCTGCGGCCCGTCGCAGCGGGTGTGCAACTTGCATGGAAGCGGATCAGGCCCAACTCTTCGACTTCGGTTGGGTGGTTCTCCGACGATGAAACAAAACGGGGCCAAACGAAGGGATTTGCGTGGCGACTGTGGCAGCCGCGCGAAGCTGGCGAAGTTGCCGATCACGCTGCCTACGCCAATCAGGCGTGGCCAGACGACGCAGCCTTTGCCCAATGGTGGAACCCGGAGGTCATGTTCTGGCGATTCTTCCATCCCTGCGGTCCGGCCCACCGCGTGCTTGAGCTCCGGCAAGAGGGAGCGATTGCTGGTTTCGCGATGGTGTCCTTGGGGCGGCGTCATGGCCTCGCCGTCGCCCGAGTCGTTGACTGGCGCGTCCAAGATGAGCAGGCCCTTGCCGTCTTGCTGAGCCTTGTCCGGGCTGCGGCGCGCCGCGCGGGTGCCCACCTGCTCCTGGTCATGGGCGGCGAGTCTCGCAGCAACCAGTGGTTGGAACGCAGTGATCTCAGCGTCTGGTCGCGGCGTCCCATCACGCTCATGCACCATCGCGAGCGTGGACTCCGCGGGATCAAGCACTCCTTCATGCCCTCGGCGGGCGATTACGGCTTCGAAGCCATACCCTCATGAGCAATACCCCGGGAAAATTCGTAGTGTCGTTTGATTGCGAGGGTAAGTGGGGTATGGCCGATCACCTGACGCCGGCCCTGGAAGCCCGTCTGACGACGGCTGCACTTGATGAAATTTATAGGAAGCTGGTTACGACGCTGGCGCGGCACGATATCCACGCCACGTTCGCGTTTGTGGGTATGTTCACGTTGTCGACTGAAATGCTGCCGCGATTTTTGAGCCGGTTGCCGAACGTGGAGTTTGACGGACGACCATGGTTGCAGGCGTTCCACCGGGCCGTGCGCAGCGATAAACTCGATGGCTGGCTCGTGCCGAGCGCGCTGCGTCGCGTGCAGTCCGACGGAAGGCACGAACTTGCCACCCACGGATTTACCCATGTGCCGCTAGCGGAGAAGGTGGTCCCAGCTGACGTCTTCGACTTGGAACTCAGCTTGGTGCGCGAACTAGCGGCGAGCCAAGGGTGGTCTCCCCGCACCATCATCTTTCCGCGCAACCAAATCGGTCATGTGGCCCGTTTGGCGGGCCATGGAGTGGTTGGTTATCGTGAACTCTGGCGGCCGGACCTGCGAGGCATGGCCCGGAGGATGGGCAGTCTCCTGCTTGAGCTTGGCATGGGGGCGAGAGCGCAAAAGGAGGCTCCCGGCGGGTTGTCTGAATCCCGTCCGATTCCGTCGGGGTATTTGTTGAACTTCTGGCACAACCGCAGCCGGCGGTTGATCAGTCGCGCCCGCACCGTGCGCCGCTGGAAGGCCTTGTTGCACGATGCAGCTGCACGGGGCGGAGTGGTCCACCTGTGGAGCCATCCTCATAATTTTCTTACGGATCCCGGCCTGCTGCCGGTCTTTGATGCGATCCTCTCCGAGGCCGCCATTCTCGTTGCCGAGGGACGTTTGCTGAATCCGACCCAGGTGGAGTATTGCGTCCCCCCAGCGCGCCCCTGATCCGTTGTATGGCCGCTTCCGACATTTCTATGAACGACAAGCTCCTCGTTATCGTGAATCAAGTTAGGGCCAACAAAGCCCTGCCGCTATTGCCAGCACTCGAATCGACGGACCGGTTGCGCGAGGATCTCGGATTCGAGTCGCTGGATCTCGCCGAATTGACGGTGCGTATCGAAGAGGAGTTTGGCGTCGACGTGTTTGCGGACGGTCTTGTGAACACGGTGGGCGAGATCCACGACAGGCTCACTGGCAGTCGCAAGGGATGAACGAGGCCACAGACCGAGATTGGCTAATTGATGCCCGCAGCGGGCTTCGCACCAAGTATGCCGAGCTACTCGCCCGGTTGAACGCCCGGACGGCGACGCTGCGTCCCTGCTTTCAGCCCGCGTCCACGAACGAGGCTTTGGTGGAGGTGACGCTGGCCGTGGCGCGGGATGCTGACCTCACACTTTTCGATCATGATTTCGGTGCACGTGAAATCGAAGCCCTTGGCTATTCGACGGTCCAGTTGAACCAGCCAACAACGATGATCGCGGGCGGGACGCTGACCATAGCCTCACTCGCGCAGCTAGCGGCGGGCGGATCCCGAGCGCGATTGGGTCTGTTCACTTCCGGTTCCACGGGACTGCCCAAGCTCGTCTGGCAGAGCGTGGCCAATCTGGCTCGGGCCGTTAAAGTCTCGACGAGGCACGCCGAGGCAATCTGGGCGTTCGCGTATAATCCGACGCACGTAGCCGGGATCCAGGTCTACCTGCAAGCACTCGCCAACGGTTGCACGGTGGTTGACGTTCAGGGTCTGGACCGGGCTGGCGTGCTCGACGCGCTGTCGTGCCACCGGGTCACACACATATCGGCGACTCCCAGCTTCTACCGCTTGCTCTTGCCCGTGGATCGCTCGCTGCCGGGCGTTCGGTCAGTGACGCTCGGAGGAGAGCGTGCTGACGGACCGCTGGTGGCCAAGGTTTCCGCCCTGTTCCCCAATGCGCGCGTGCACAATGTCTACGCTTCGACGGAGGCGGGGACACTGCTGGTGGCCGATGGAGATGTTTTTGCGATCGCTCCGGGATTGGAGGGCCGCATCGCGGTGCGCGAAGGTCAGCTGAACGTGCACCGTGCATTGCTTGGCGAATTCGCCGGTTGCCCCTTGGCTGGCGACTGGTATGCGACGGGAGACATGGTCGAGATCGTTTCGGAGCAGCCCTTGCGCTTTCGGATCGTCGCACGCGAACGGGATTGGGTGAATGTCGGCGGGAGCAAAGTTAACCCCCACGAGGTGGAGGCTGTCCTCGCTGCACATCCCGGTGTTGGGCAGGTGCGCGTTCTTGGCCGGAAGAACTCAGTCATGGGGCATATCCTTTGTGCAGAGATCGTGCTACTCGACGCATTCGTCGGCCTAGTGACGGAAACCGAGATCCGCGCCTACGCGGCGGAACGATTGCAACCCTTCAAAATCCCCCGGATCATTCGCTTCGTCTCCCAACTCGCAACGACCCGCACCGGCAAACTTTCGCGCACATGAGCAAGAACATCCTCGTCACTGGTGTCTCGCAGGGGTTGGGCCTGGCGATATCCTCGTCACTGGCCGAGGCCGGCTGGAGCGTCTACGGGGTCAGCCGTCGGCATTCTCCTGAATATGCCGTCCTTCAGGGGCGATACCCAGACCGGGTTCATTTCCATGAGTTCGACCTGGGCTGTGTCGACCGGGTCAAGCAGGATCTCTTTGGCCGATTCGTGCCCTTCGGCACGGTGTTGCACGGCTACGTGAACAACGCGGCGATGGCTTACGACGACCTTGTCACCAACCTCGATGCGAACCGGCTGCGGGCGATGTATGAGGTGAATGTGTTCGCGCCCATGATGGTCACCAAGTATGCGATTCGCCACATGCTCCTCCATCGGGTGCAGGGATCCGTTATCCACATCTCATCCATCAGCGCGCATACCGGCTACAAGGGGTTGGCGATGTATGCGTCGACGAAGGGCGCGCTGGAAGCCTTCTCGAAAAACACGGCCCGGGAGTGGGGCGAGCGCGGCATTCGCTCCAATTGCCTCGTCGCGGGATTCATGGAGACAGCCATGAGCGACAAGCTGAACGAGGAGCAACGGCAGCGGATCTACAACCGCACGGCGCTCAAGCAGGCGACCAAACTTGACTCGGTTGCGGACACGGTGGCGTTCCTGCTTGGTGACGGGGCGACGTCCATCACCGGTCAGAACATCTTCGTGGACTCCGGCACCATCTGAACCAGTCATGCCTCAGGCGAAATTCACCCAAGCGCGCATCAGCGGCATTTCCACCTGCACCGGACCGCTGTCACGGACTCTGGAACAGGACGCTCAAGCCCTGGCGTTGGAGCCGATCCAACTGGAACGGCTGCGGAACTTGGTGGGCATCCATTCGCGCCACGTCGCTCCCCCAGGGGTCACCACTCTCGATCTTTGTGAATCCGCCGCGCGGTGCTTGCTTGCCGGTGCTGGTGTTGCTGCCGACTCGCTGGACGCTGTTGTCTGCGTGACCCAGACGCCGGACCACTGGCAACCGTGCAACGCCAATCTTCTCCACGGACGGCTTGGCCTGACCAAGTCGGCGGCGGCCTTCGATATCAACCAAGGGTGCTCGGGGTGGGTCTACGGTCTCTACCTTGCCTACGGCATGGTGCAGGCTGGTGGTTGCCGGAGGGTTCTGTTGCTGGCCGGCGACACGGTGACACAGACGATCAACCCCCGGGATCGTGCGGTCGTGCCTCTGTTCGGAGATGCTGGCACAGCGACATTGATCGAGCGCACCGGTTCGGAGGATTCGTCGTGGTTTTCGCTGCATTCCGACGGCAAGGGGCACTCGGCGATCTGTATTCCGGCTGGTGGGCACCGTCTGCCGAGTTCGGCTGCCACGGCGGTGGAGGCGACGGATGCGGATGGAAACGTGCGCGCACCGGACGACCTGTTCATGAACGGGATCGAGGTATTCAATTTCACCTTGCGGGAGGAACCTCTGGCTGTGCGTGAGCTTTTGGAGTTCAGCGGACATGCCGTGGAGAGCATTGACGCGTTCGTCTTTCACCAAGCTAATCGCTTCATACTTTCGAACTTGGCCAAGCGCATCAAGGCCCCGCTAGAGAAAGTGCCATGGCGAACAGCCGAGCGGTTTGGCAACCAGAGCTCGGCGTCTGTGCCGGCGGCGATTTGCGACGCGCTCGGCTCGCAGGTGAGCGGGCGGTCCTTGAAGGTCCTCTGCTCCGGCTTCGGCGTTGGGCTTTCGTGGGCTAGCTGCGTGCTCTCCCTCGGCCCACTAACTCACTGTTCGCTCCATCAGTATGACCAATCCTCGAATGCCTTTCCGCCATGACCATTGACAAATTCATCCAGGAACTCGAAGCCAATCTGATCGGTCTCGAACCAGGCACACTCTCGCCGGACACGAACTTTCGGCATCTGCCGATCTGGGACTCCTTGGCCGCGTTGACGACTCTCGCGACCTTCGATGCCTGCTTCGGCCGACAGATTTCGGGGCAGCAACTCGGGGGCTGCGAGACCGTGCGGGACATCTTTAATCTCGGGACGCAATGAGCGTCGTCGAGGGAATTTTCGGTCTACAGGGCAAGACCATCGCGGTCGTCGGGGCGACCGGCGCCGTCGGCCGAGCCTGCGCGACGCTCTGCGGCCAACTCGGCGCCGGGCTGGTCCTGTGCAGCCGGAAGGTCGAGGAGGCTGAACATCTGCCCTCGGGGGCTCGCGTCGCCTTTGATCTCGAAAACGCAGCGGCTTTTGCCGCCGTCGTGCAGCAGATGCCGCGATTGGATGGCGTCGTGTTTTCTGCAGGCATCACGGCGGTCCGGCCGCTGGTAATGACCGATGCCACCTTGCTCCGTCGGATATTCACGGTGAACACGGAAGGACCGCTGGCCCTGCTTCGTGAGTTGGTCAGAGGCCGTCGCCTCAATCCGGGCGCCTCGGTGGTTCTGTTGGGGTCCGTGGCCGGACTGCGCGGATCCACTGGATACACAGCGTATTCCGCCAGCAAGGCTGCTTTGTCGGCGGCGGTTCGCTGCATGGCCGTGGAACTGGCTGCGGTTCCCATCCGGGTCAACGTGATCTCGCCGGGCATGTTGGAGACGCCGATGGCTGAATCTGCGGACCGTCTGCAGACCGTCGCCCAAGCGGCCGCATACAGCGCGCGCTATCCGCTGGGCAAAGGGCTACCGATGGACGCCGCGAAGGCGGCAGCGTTCCTCCTTTCACCGGCGTCCCGCTGGATCACCGGAACCGAACTCGTTGTGGACGGTGGCTGCACATTGCATTGATCCAACCGGGCGAGCGTGAAGACCAATGAAAGACTGGGGAGCCGTTTCGCTATTGCAGCTGCCGCTCATGAATCGGGTGCCGGTGACGATTCACATGCACGTTGGTCTCCGCGGTCAGTTGCGCCGTGGGGAGCGAATCTCCCCAGTCCGGCTCGATTAGGGCGAACCGGATATTTCGATCCGGCGCCGGTGCAGGCGCTGTGGCGTGAGCACCTTAGCGGCACACGCAATCACCAGCATCGACTGTGGGCCATTCTGATGTTCGAAGCATGGCTGGGCTCTTTCGACTGATGTCCTGATTCACCTAAGTATCTCATGCGCCACTCGAGTTCTCTAGCCACTGCTCTTTCATCCTCACGCGCCCGTGGGGCCGCTTTACTTGCGGTCAATGTGTTTGATTTTGAATCACTGAGTGCGCTGGCACGAGAGTTCAGCAACCGGGGCACGCCGGTCATCGCGCAATTCTCGGCCCGTTTTTTCTCGCTGCATGAACCCACAGAGGTGGTCGCGTGGAAACGCTTGGTCGCTCGAAATCGGCTCTGGCTTCATCTGGATCATTGCGCGGACCATGCCCTGTTTAGGCGCTGTGTCCGGGCTGGATTTGACTCGGTGATGTTTGACGGTAGCGGACTTCCGTTGCAGGAAAATATCAGGGAATCTCGCAGCGCGGTCCGAATTGCTCACCGATTGCGCGGGGATGTTCTGGTCGAATGCGAAATCGGCCACGTCGCGGGTGTTGAGGACGGGATGGGAAGCGACCACAAGCAAATGATTCCAGCTTTAGAGGACGTGGTGAGCTATTACCACGCAGTGCAGCCGGACACGCTGGCTGTGGGCTTTGGTAATATGCACGGCCACTACCGCGGTAATGAGCACTTCGATTTAGAGCTTATGCGGCAGGTTGCACATGCGCTGCCCCGCACGCCTCTCGTGTTGCATGGCGGCTCCGGAATGGATCTTAAGATCGTTCGACGGTTGGTGTGTGGCGGACATTGCAAGCTCAATATCAGCACGGACCTGAAGGTCGCGTGGATGGACGTGCTGAAATCGGCGGCGCAGGCCGGGTCGCCTTTGGAAGCTTGTGGACTGCTGCGTGTTCGTTCCGGTGCATTCTTCCGCGGGCTTCGCCGGAAATATCGCTCAATTCTTCCCGACTGAATCATGTTTGCCGTAGTCAATCTTGGTCTAAAGAGCATCCGCCTGTGTGTCGTCGATTCCGACGCACACATTCGCTACAAGCGGAGCCATCCGCTGCATTCCGTGATTTTCGGTGAGGCGGTGGAGCAGGATGGCGAGGAATGGTGGCGTCTTGTTATCCGTCTGTTCCAAGAGGCGGAAGCGGCTGGTGTGGCGACAGAGAAAATAAGAGCGATCACGGTCTCCGCCTCATCTTCCTGTTTGGTTTGCGTGGGTGAGCGTGGCGAATTGCTCCGTCCAATTATCATGGTGAATGACCGCCGCCATCGCCACTTTGAGGCGAGCGGCACACCAGTCATGATTCAGCGGATGCGTTGGCTGGCCCACACGGAGCCCGAGATTCACCAGCGAACTGCTTGGTTTCTGAGCCCGAACGATTTTTTGATTTACCGGATGACAGGTGTGGCGGCCACAGATCCGCTCAACGCCGAGAAATTTGGCTACGACCCGCGATGCAGTCAGTATGTTGGATGTGGCGCAGACGAGCTACGTCGACTGCCGGGGGTGCTCGCAGTTGGTTCGGCCGTTGCTGAACTTCATGAAGATGTGGCGTCGTTGTTCCGGGTTGGCCGGGGAACCAAGGTCTTTGTGTCCTCCTATGACGCCGTCGTCTCCGTCATCGGAAGCGGTGCGGTGGAAGTCGGAGATTTGTGCGACGTGTCTGGCACGGTCACGTCGATTCGAATGGTGTCCACTGCGACGAGTCAGCATCCGACGGGAGCAATCTTCACGCAGTCGGCGCCGGTCCCGGGTCTGACCTACGTCGGCGGCAGCACCAATCTCGGCGGCGGGTTGATCGAATGGCTGAAGACAACGTTTTACCCTCCTCACGAGCACGTCTACGAACACATCGATGCCGATGTGCGGGACCTGCCGCCGGATCAGTGCCCCCTGATTTTTTTGCCCTATTTACTCGGCGAACGAGCACCGCTCTGGGACTCCGATGCGCGCGGGGTATTTTTCGGATTGGAGCGAAGTCACGGGAGACGCCATTTTGCGCGGGCCACGCTCGAAGGCGCAGCTCTCATGGGGCGCAGTCTGATTGAAGAAATCGTCGCGGTGCATGGAACTCGTCCTCGACGCATCCGCTTGAGCGGCGGTCTCAGCCGGCTGGGGGCGGCGAGCCAAATAAAAGCCGATGTCTACGGGCAGCCCCTGGAAGTGGTTGCTGAATTTGAAAGCACGGTTATGGGCTCCTTCCTGCTCGGCTTCCAGAGCGAGTTGGTGAAACGGCGCCCGTTGACTGAACTGTTTCACACAACCGTGCGCAGCCGCGAAATCGTGCTTCCCGACTCCGGGTCTGCTGCGCTCTACGAGCGAAAGTATGAAATTTTTCGAGAGCTCTACCAAACATTGAAGCCGCAATTCGCAAAACTCCGAACTCTTCCTCGCGAAGAGCTGAAGTCGGAAGACGGCATGTTGGAGAATCTATGAGCGGTCCCCGACTGCACCACATCCATGACCAAGCGGCATGGGCGGCTATCGTGGACGCTGATCCCTCGCGGACATTCCTAGTTTACACGCGGAGCATGGAGGCGCACGTCCAGCGGATTTTTCCGCGCGTGCCGTCGCACTCACGACTGCGGCTCGTGCGCGAGCCGCACGTGGAAGACTTCGCCGGGCTGGGGGACGCAGCGCGGAAGGCCGAGGTAGTTGTGGGAGTGGGAGGTGGTCGCGCGCTCGATGCGGCCAAGGTCGTCGCGCACTGGGGGCGCGCGTTCCACACTGCCTCCGAGCTGGGCGCGCTGCTCGCGGCCGGTGGTCGAGTCACGGCGGATGCGAGAGCCCGCATGGTGATGGCGCCGAGCATCGCGAGCAGCGGTTCAGAGAGTAGCCGGGGCGCAATCATCACGGTTGGCGCGCAAAAGATGGGTTTGCGCGGGCCGTCGGTCGAACCAGACGACGTGGTCCACGATCCAACGCTGTGGACTTCGCTTCCGACTGCGTCACGTGCGCATTTCGCTTTCGACGTGTTTGCTCATTTTGCCGAGACCACGGCGAGCAAGCGATGTGCGGTCGAAACCCTCGCTCACGCACGAGAGGGCATGGGAGAATTCTGGTCGTGGTGGCGGGACGGAGGCAGGGAGCTGGTTAGCTATGGCGCGGCGATGCGTGCGGCATTTCACGCCGGACGGTGTCTCGCGACTTCGTCGACCTGCCTGCCGCATCGCGTGCAATACGTTTTGGGTCCGGCCACGGATACGACACACGTTGAAGGAATTTGGGCTTTGTTCCCTGGCTGGTTCGATTTGCTCATCGAAACCTCGCCGAGCGCTGCCGGGAAAGTGGCCAAAATGCTCAACCCGACCATGCGTCCCGACGCGACGGAGTTCGCGCGGGTCACTCTGCCTTCGGTGCACGGCTTGGCTGCGCCCAGTCGACGCATTGAAATCGCTCAGGAGGACGTATTTTCGTTGAGTGCGCAGGTGACTGGCGATCTGGCGGCGGACCCTGCGTTCGTCGGACCTTCCTCGGTCGAGCGTCTGCTTCGTTCTCTTTCCCATGATTGATGAGATCCTAATTCTCGCTGCCGGCCTGGGATCGCGCATGGCTGCGATCACCCATGATCGGCCCAAGTGCATGGCTCCCTTCCAAGGGGGAACCTTCCTGAGTCGTCTACTCCAACAGTTGAGTCCGCATCGTCCGCGCCGGATTCATATCGTTGGCGGCTATCAGGTCGAGGCGTTGCGCCGCTATCTGGAAAACGCCGAGTTCGCTGGCCTGCCATTCAATGTGATCACGAACAGCGAATTTGCGCGCACGAACAGCTTGGCATCGTGTGCCTTGGCGCTCGCCGAGGCACGTGGTCAGCTACTCGTGTTGAATTCCGACGTGGTTTACGACGCCGAAGTCATTCGTCGGATGGTGACGCACAGCGCACCGTTCGCGTTTGCCTTGGATCGATCGTGTTACAGCGAAGAATCCGAAAAAATCGCGCTGCGCGGTGATGGGCTCGCGGTGCAGATTGCGAAGACACTCACGGCGGCGGAGGCGGCCGGGTGTTCACTCGATCTCTACCGTTTCAACACGGAATCCGACGACGGCGCGTGGCGCGGAATGCTCGCTAATTTTCTCGCGCGACCAAACACGTCTCGTCGGCTTTTTGAGGATTTTATCGATTTCACACTGATCGCCCGTCCGTGGGAGTGTGTCGACGTCAGCGGACTGGAGTGGTATGAGATCGACACGGTTGAAGAGCTGAAGGAAGCCGAAGCACTATTTAATCAATTAAAACTCTGATCATGGTCCTGAGCTTCTACCGGCGCCAATTGGCAAAGCCTTACGTCAAACGCTACATGGCGTGGACCGACATCTTCGTGCTAGAGCCCGCCTCGGCCATCGTGACCGAATGGGTGAGCCCGTTGTCCTGGCTGTCACCAAATTCGATTACTTGTATTTCTTTTCTCATCAACTCAATCGCAGTCTATTTTTATACGCTGGGCGGAACTGCGAATTGGGTCATCGGCGCCGTGATCTGGCAACTCGGTTACGTGTTGGACGGGGTGGACGGCAAGCTTGCACGGAAGCGCGGAATCACCTCGCCCTTTGGAGCGAAGCTGGACGTGACCCTCGACAAGGCGAAGAAGGTGATGTGCCTTGCTGCGATTTGGTGGAGCAGTCCGGAGGCGCACCAGCTTTGGCTCGGGCTTATTTACGTTGGCCACTACGGATTACAGATCTGGCGGGTGGCGAAGAGTTCGGCACTTTACGATGCGATCCACCGCCATCGTGTGCGCGAGGTTTTCGAGCCCCTCGACGTGCAAAACTTCATGATCCTACTCGGGCCTTTGACCGGGCAACCTCTGCTTTTTGCCGCCCTGGCTTCAATCGGGTTGATCATCGATCGGATGGCACACTTGACCTATCGTGGGACGGTTTCCAATCGATGAGCACACGTGCCATTCTCGTGACCTCCGCCGGCCGGCGAAATCAACTCATCGGTTGCTTTCGTCGCGATGCGGCGGAGTTGGGCATCGCGCTCCGCGTGCTGGCTGCGGACATGGATCCCCGCCTCAGCCCGGCGTGCCAGGAGGCCGACGCTGCGTTCACGGTGCCGCGCTGCATTTCGCCGGACTACATCGATCGCTTGTTGGCCATTTGCGCCGAAGAGCGCGTCAGCCTGCTCGTGCCGACGATCGATCCCGAACTGGCGGTTCTCGCTCGGAGCACGGAGCGTTTTGCGGCGGTCGGCACGCGCGTGGTGGTTTCGAGTCCGGACGTAGTCGCGCTTGCGAACGACAAGGAATCTACCGCGCGCGTGTTGAAATCGGCCGGGGTGCCTGTTCCGGAAACGATGCCGTTCGACTCGTGGCGCGCCCGGCCCGAGTCTCTAGGTTGGCCGGTGCTCCTGAAGCCCATTGCCGGTAGCGCCTCCGTCGGCATTCGGCGGCTGCAGCATGCCGGCGAGCTCGCGTCGGTTCCCGCCGTGCTGCCGGCATTCATCGCCCAAGAATGCGCGGTGGGGCGCGAATACACGGTGAACGTGTTCTTCTCTCCTGCCGGGCAACTCCAATGCGCCGTGCCGCATGAGCGGCTCGAAGTCCGCTCGGGTGAGGTTTCGAAAGGGCGGACCGTAGCCCTGCGGTGTCTGATGGACGCAGCCGAGCAATTGGCGGGCGCGCTGACCGGCGCGCGGGGCCCGCTTTGTTTTCAGGCGATCGTCCGCGACGACGGGAGCTTCGCGGTCTTCGAGATCAACGCCCGTTTCGGCGGAGGCTTCCCGCTCGCGCATCAAGCCGGGGCGCGCTTCACCAAGTGGTTGCTGGAGGAATCCCTGGGCCGCGCGCCGAGCTACTCCCGCGAATGGCGGGCGGGTGTCACGATGCTGCGGTATGACGCTGCCGTGTTTCTGCATGAGGGAGAGTGAACGACTGCACACGCTCGTCTTCGATTTGGATGACACGCTTTATCCCGAGCGTGAATATGTCTTCAGCGGCTTTCGCACCGTCGACGAGTGGTTGGTCGCAGAACGCGGAGTGAAGGGGTTTATCGCGCAGGCGGAGGCGCTGTTCGCAGCTGGTGGGCGGGGACAGATTTTTGATGAAGCGCTCGCGGCACTCGGAGTGCGGGAAGACGGATTGGTTGGCCGTCTGGTCGCAGTCTACCGGGGCCATCGACCCGCGATCGACCTTCCGGCGGAAAGCGCGGCCATCCTCGCGGCGGCGCGTGGGCGCTATCGTCTGGCGCTTTTGAGTGACGGTATTCTTGAGGTCCAAAAACGGAAGGCGTCGGCGCTCGGTGTTTCGCGCTGGATCGATGTGCAAGTATTTTCGGATCAATGGGGGCGCGAGGCCTGGAAGCCGTCTGAGCGTCCGTTCCGGGAAGTGATGCGGCAGCTGCCCGGCTCGCCGGCGGGATACGTCTACATCGCCGACAATCCGCGGAAGGACTTCATCGCGCCGCGGGCTCTCGGCTGGCGGACAGTGCGCTTCCGGCGCGCGGGAGGGGAGCATGCCGCTTACGTCGGGAGCGCGGCCGAAGCCGCCGAGGCGGAAGTCGCCTCGATGGCCGATTTGCGCGCCTGGCTGGAGCTCTGATCAGTTCGCTCGGGCGATGCCCAGCGACTCGATCGAGCGAAGCAAGGTGCGGAACGCCGGATCGGTCCAGAAGGCCTCCAGTTTTTCGTTGCTGGCGATGCGAATGAAGAACTGCTCTTGGCGCTGATTCAGGCCGAAGGTCTTGAGATCGGTCAGCGGGGCCAACGCCACCATGTCGGACTGCTCTGGGCCGTAGGCATAAGCCTTGCCGCCGACAAGATGCCAGAAGGCAACATGAAGGGTCGTCTGACTGTTGAAGGAGTAGGTTCCTGCTTCGGCGGGCTGAAGAGGAGCGCCATCGCTGCCGGTCAGGATGACGGAGCGTTGACGCGAGTCACACGTCCAGCCGTTGGTTATCCAGCAGCGATCCGGCGTGTGGCGTCCGACCAAGCGCGGGGGCACGCGTTCAGGGGCCCAGTAGGCGATGTAGAGTGTGACTTCGGTTGCCCCGCGGCGATAGGATCGACTGATGAAATCATCGTAATGCAGGATTCCCTCCACCGCATTGCGTCCCTCGGCGGTGTCGGCAAGGGGCACGTCGCGAACGGACCAGCCAGGTAGGTCGCGGGGGACCAATTTTTCCAGCGGAACGTGGAGAGTCGCCGCCGGCGGGGCGGCACTGAAAAATTGAAGTCCGATGGCACTGATCAGCAACAGGCCGGCGGCTGCAACGATGGCAGGGAGGGGACGGAACACCACGCTGTGTCTGCGTGTTTCGCCGGATTCTTCCAGCCGATTCTCCGGTGAAAATGACGGGTCTGGGGCGGTGCTCCCGGTCGCCGGTAACCTCCTCACTCCTGGGCCGGTCGATGCATCGGGAGCCAAGTTGCACCTTACGGGAGGTTGACGGCACTTATCGCGGGCGCTCAATTGTCGGCGCGCGTCGACCTCGGTCCGGCGACGCGCGTTGGTAGCCCCTCCCATGACTCTTTACTCCCGCCGAGCTGGCCGCGAAAAGCGTGGCACGTGCTGCGTGTCCATTCCTGTGCGCTGGTGTTGGGCATTCGGCATTTTGCTCCTGATCGGTTGGAGCGCGATGCAGGCGGAGGGTGCGCCTCGGAGCTTAACCTTGGACACGCTGCCGGCTCCATTCTACATCGCGCACCGGGGGGACATGAACGTCTATCCCGAACACACCATGGAGGCCTATCGCGCGGCCGTTGCGGATGGGGCGTATTGTGTGGAGGTCGATTGCTTTCTCCTCGGCGACCAGACGCTGGCGATCATGCACGACGACACGCTAAATCGCACCACGACGCAGGCTGGTCCCACCAGTGCGGTCCCGAATCTGGCCGCGTGGCGCCAGGTGCGAATCGACGGCAGCAAACTGATCCCCGTGTTCCCGGGCCGGCTATTCTCCGCCCCGACTTTGGACGATGTTTTGGCCGAGTTTGCGAACAAGACGCCCGTGGTCGTCGAGGCGAAGGGCCCGGGCACGGGGACACCGATTGTGCAGGCGTTGCAGCGATTTGGAGTTCGCAGGGACATGGCGCTGGTGAACTCTTTCAACGAGTCGGAGCTCGAGGCGGCGCGGGCCGCCGGCTACCGAACCTGCCTGAATTTCGATGTCGTCGCGTCGGTGGGGCGGTTCGAGAGTTTCCCCTACAATTTTGCCGCGCTGAACGCGGCGACGGACGAGGCGCTGCTCCAACAAATCACCGCGCGTGGCATTAAGGTGATCATCTACACCGTCGATCGACAGCAGGAGCGTGATCGCTTGCTGCGACTCGGGATCTCCGGCTTTTATAGCAATAACTCGCTCTATCTGGAAGGCATCGACCGGACGCCGGCTGCGCGTTCGACCGATCCGTTCGCCAACCAAACCTGGTATCACGGACAGCTGCCTGCCAATTCCGACCGTCGCGGCGTCTATTCCGCGCCCAACCGCTGGGGCTACGACGATCATGCCAGCGATCGATATTCCGGCTGCTTGCAGGGCTGGTGCTCGCCACTCAATGCCGGCGACGGCGCGGCACCCTTCGAGCTGGCGCTTAGTGTGACCATGGGAGCCGCGGTATCCGACGATCGCTGGGCGGGAATCTGGCTCACCACCTCGGATCAGGCGATCGGCGACGAGCTACTCCCGGTAAATGCGATCTACGGCCTGCATTTCCAACTGACGAAACAGGGACGGCTTCAGGCCATGAGTTATAATGGTGGCATTCCGTCACTGGTGGGCAGCGTCGATACCGGGAAGCCGATCGCCACCGGGGCCACCGTTCGGGTGCGTCTAAGTCGCCAAGCTTCCAAGATCGTTTTCTGGCGGGAAGACGCGAGCGTTTCACTCGAACTTAACGAGACAATCAATCGTGGAACCTACGTGACTTTCGGGGCCCGCGGCGTGGATGTTTGGTTCTCCGACGTCACCGTGAATGCCGGGGCGGCGCCGGAGGTCCGCCTTTTGTCCTCGACTCAATTCGTGCCCACCAACGGCACGGCGACGCTTTCCTGCCGTGCGACCGGACAGGGGCCGATGACTTTCCAGTGGCGACGCAACGGCGTTCCCATTCCCGGGGCCACAGCGGAATTCTACGTCATTCGCTCGGCGTCAGCCAATGACGCTGGAAGCTACTCTGTGGAGGTGACCTCACCGCGGGGAACCACGGCATCGGGGACGATTCAGGTCATGGTCGGCCCCGGGGTTTTTGCCGAGACCTCGGCTCTCGCGCTCGATGGCGCGGGACGCACCTTGGTCGTCGACGCGACAAATCACACGGTCTTTCAGATCGGGGCCGACAATGTGGCCACGATGCTTGCCGGTTCCTCGCAGCAGGCAGGAAGTTCGGACGGATCGGCGGCGAACGCACGATTCAATCAACCTCGCGGCGTCGGTCTCCTCACGGATGGGACGATTTTGGTCGCGGACTCGGGAAATGCCCTGGTGCGTGCGATCGCCACTGACCGTATCGTCCGCACGTTCGCGGGCTCCGTGGCCGACCGTGGTTGGGCCGACGGCACCGGTGTGGCCGCGACGTTCTCAACTCCGGCTGCTCTGGCGGTCGACGCGACCGGTAACCTTTGGCTGGCTGACGCGGGCAACCACACCGTGCGCAGAATCGCGCCCGACGGGGCGGTCACGACGTGGGCAGGGGCGGGCGGCGTGCGCGGCGACAATGATGGCCCGCGCGGGAGCGCGAGGTTCAATGCGCCGGCTGGCATCGCGGTCAGCAACAACGGAGAAATTTTTGTGGCCGACACGGGCAATCACACCATCCGGCGTATTTCGGTCAATGGGACCGTGTCGACGCTCGCCGGCCTGGCCGGCGTCAGCGGTGCGCTCGATGGGCGCGGGGCGACTGCATTGTTTAATCGTCCGAGCGGGCTGTCGGTCGGCTCGGCGGGCGAGATTTATGTGGCCGATGCCGGGAACTCGACGATCCGAAAGGTGCTTGCGGATGGCACCACGGTGACGTTGGCCGGCGTGCCGACAGTATCTGGTTTGCGGGACGGCTCGGGATTGAGCGCACTGTTCAGCAGCCCCGGAGGAGTGGCCCGATTGGCGAGTGGAGAGCTTTTGGTTGCGGACGCCGGCAACGGTGTGCTCCGCCGGATTTCCACTGGCGGCGACGTCGTGACGGTGCCGGTCACGCTAGTGGGCGTGAGTGCGGCAGCGCCAGTGGCTCCCGTGGCGCCCGCGAACAGCGTCCCCGCAGCTACAGGCGGAGGGAGCGGGGGCGGCGGAGGAGGAGGGGGCGCGTCGGGGACGTTTGGCTTGGCGGTCGCTCTCTTACTTGGGTTGCGGAGACTCTTCGGTCGTTCGCTTTGAACCGCGGTAGCGGCACGGTGCGGGGAGACAGCGGCGGGTGGAAAGCCTTGTTGACGTGTGCCGCGCCGCTTGCGTGGTTGATATGGTTTGAGCGCGCCACGCATCTACCTTTCTTCGCCGCACATGGGTCCCGACGAGTTCGGACTCGTTCAGGAGGCGTTCGCGTCTAATTGGATCGCTCCGCTCGGGCCGCACGTCGACGCGTTCGAAAAGGAGTTCGCGGGGCGGGCCGGCACGACGCACGCGGCGGGCCTTTCCTCCGGCACGGCGGCGCTGCACTTGGCGATGCGTTGGTTGGCCCTTGAGCCGGGCGACGAGGTGATTTGTTCGTCCCTGACGTTCTCTGCCAGTGTCAACCCCGTGCTCTATGAGCGTGCGACGCCGGTGTTCGTCGATTCCGACGAGCGCACTTGGAACATGGATCCGGTGCGGTTGGCGGAGGCGGTGGAAGACGGTTTGAAACGAGGGCGGATACCGAAAGCCGTCGTGCTCGTCCATCTCTACGGCCAGAGCGCGGACATCGATCCGATCGCGAAAATTTGCGCGCAACACGGCGTTCCCTTGATCGAAGACGCGGCGGAGGCATTGGGTGCGACTTACAAGGGCAAGGCTCCGGGTTCCTTCGGCGTCTGCGGCGTTCACTCGTTCAACGGCAACAAAATCATCACGACGTCCGGCGGTGGCATGCTGGTCTCGAACGATGAGGCGCTGATTGCGAAGGCACGTTATTGGGCGACGCAGGCGCGGGACCCTGCACCGCACTACGAGCATTCGGAAGTGGGCTTCAATTACCGCATGAGCAACGTCCTCGCGGCGATCGGTCGCGGCCAGTTGCGCGTGCTTGAGGAACGCGTGAACGCACGCCGCGCGAACTGCGCGTTCTATCAGCAGGCGTTCGCCGATCTGCCGGGAGTCGTCTTCATGCCGGAGGCGGATTTCGGCCGGTGCACGCGCTGGCTCACCTGCATCACAATTGACCCGGCGCTTGCCGGCATCGATCGCGAGAAAGTGCGGCTCGCGCTCGCGCAGGAGAATATCGAAGCAAGGCCTGTCTGGAAGCCGATGCACCTCCAACCGATCTTCAAGGATGCGCGCTGCTACGGCGGCGAGGTTTCGGAGCGGCTTTTCCGCGACGGTTTGTGTCTTCCCTCCGGCTCCAACTTGACCACGGCGGATCTCGAACGGGTGGCGGCAGCGGTGCGCAAGTGTTTCGGCGGAAGCGACCGACGATGACGGCGAAACGGTGTCTCGATCTGTTGCTGGTGCTGCTGTCCGCACCGCTTTGGGTTCCGCTGTTGCTGCTTCTGGCAGTCGTGGTGCGTGTGAACTTGGGCGCGCCGGTGCTGTTCCGCCAAAAACGACCGGGAAAAGACGAGCGTATTTTCGAACTGGTGAAATTCCGCACCATGACGGACGCGTGTGGCCGAGACGGAAACCTGCTTTCCGATGGCGAGCGTCTCACGCGGTTCGGACGACTCCTGCGCGCGACCTCGCTGGACGAACTCCCGGAGCTTTGGAACGTGTTGAAAGGCGAGATGAGTCTGGTTGGACCGCGTCCGCTGCTCGTTCAGTATCTGTCGCGCTATTCGGAGGTGCAGCGTCGACGTCACGAGGTGGTTCCGGGGTTGACGGGATGGGCACAGATCAATGGACGAAACGCGTTGTCGTGGGACGAGAAGTTCGCGCTGGATGTCTGGTATGTCGACAACCAGACTACGGGGCTCGATTTGAAAATTCTCTTCCTCACTTTCTGGCAGGTCATCGCCCGGCGCGGCATATCGGCGCAGGGAGAGGCCACGATGCGGGAATTCAACCCGGATCGCACTTTGCACCGCGATGAAAAGCACTAGCCAGCGCGGCGCAGGTTCGTGGAGCAGTTTCACGCAGCCCACGCTGCGGGCCATCGCTCTGCTGGCGCTCTACGGGTTCCTGCTGGGCGCGTGTCGCTTCTTCGCCTACGAACTTCGGTTCGACTTTCTGGTGCCGGCCACGTTTCAGGACGAACGCCTGCTGTCCCTGATCGTGAACATCCCGGTCAAGCTGCTGTTTCTGGTTCTCTTCCGCCAGTTCGGGAGCCTGCTGACGTATTTTAGTGTGCCGGACTTGCTGCGCATCGCTGCGGCGATGGCCAGCGCGAACCTCGTCTCGTATCTGCTGCGACAGGGCATCACTCCCGGTGCGCCTTCGCCTCGTGGGGTTGTCCTGATCGATTTTGTGCTCAGTGTCGGTGCGCTCAGTTTCATGCGCCTCAGCTTCAGAATTTACCGCGAGCGCTACCGCTCGAGCGGGAAAGGCGAGGAAAAGAAAAAAGTCCGCCATGTCGTCGTTTTGGGTGCAGGCGACGCCGGCGCACAATTCGCACAGGAGGCGCAAGCGCGACCGTCCTTGGGACTGAAGCCGGCTTTCTTTCTCGACGATGACTGGCGCAAGCATGGCCACCAAATCCACGGCATTCCCGTTTTAGGCGCTCCGGAGGAAATCGGTCGGCTGCGAAAGGAAAATGCCGTCGACGCGTGCGTAATCGCGATGCCTTCGGTGCCCGGCAAGCGTCTGCAGGAGCTTTACAAGCTGCTCCGAACCGAAGGCCTGCATGTTGAGATCATTCCCTCCATGTCGGAACTCGCGAGCGGACGGATCCAGGTGACAAAAATCCGGCCGGTGCAGGTGGAGGACCTGCTTGGCCGTGAATCGGTCGATCTGCGATCGGAGGAGGTCGCCAAAATTGTGGCCGGCAAAGTAGTGCTGGTCACCGGAGCGGGGGGCAGCATCGGCAGCGAGCTTTGCCGTCAGCTGCTTACCTATCATCCGGAACGCTTGCTCATGGTCGAGCAGGCGGAGGGCGCCCTTTTCACGATCGAGAGCGAGCTCAACGAGCGTGGGCACCGCAACACGATCATGCCCTTGGTCGCGGATATCCTCGATACCCCGCGCATGCAGTTCATCTTCGAACGCTTTCGTCCGCAGATCGTGTTTCATGCTGCGGCGCACAAGCACGTGTTCATGATGGAGCGGCAGCCGAGCGAGGCGGTGAAAAACAACACGACGGGAACGCGGCTACTGGCGGAACTGGCTTCCTCTGCGGGCGTGGAAACGATGGTTTTCATCTCCACGGACAAGGCCATCAATCCGACCAGTGTCATGGGGGCCACGAAGCGGCTGGCGGAGATGTGCCTCCAGCATGTCCAAAATCGGCCTGGCAACCGGACGAAGTTCATCGCGGTTCGCTTCGGCAACGTCCTCGGCTCGTCCGGGAGCGTGATTCCGATTTTCAAGCGTCAGATCGAGGCCGGTGGCCCGATCACGGTCACGCACCCCGACGTCACCCGGTATTTCATGACGATCCCCGAGGCGGTCGGGTTGGTGTTGCAAACGGCACACCTCGGCTCGGGCGGAGAAATCTTCGTTCTCGATATGGGCAAGCCGGTCAAAATCGTGGACCTCGCCAAGCAACTTATCGAGCTCAGCGGGCTGAAAGTAGGGGAGGACATCGAACTCGAGTTCATCGGACTGCGGCCGGGGGAAAAACTTTTCGAAGAACTCCAGCATCGCTCGGAGGCGCTGCTGCCCACTCCGCACCCGCGCATCACGCGGCTTGGTGTGCAGACGCCGGTTTCGGGAGAATGGCATGGGCGTTGTCTCGAATCGCTGGAGCGCAAGGTTACCACCCTCGAGGCAAATCAGGTCAAACTGGTGATCAAGGAACTGGTGCCCGAGTATCATCCGCATCTGGATTCTGCGTGAGCGCGTGAACGTCGCGGCACACAAGCAACGACCCAGCTTGCACCCCCTTGAGCGGGCGCTGTTGGTCGCTCTCGTGGTGGACTTGCTTTTCCTGCCTTGGGCCTTCGGGTCGACCCGTTGGTGGAGCCAGGCGATCGCCGCCGCACTCGCGCTGACCGCTTTTGTTCTGTCGCTCTGGCCGCGCGACTATTCGGGCGACCTTGTGGTATCGGGGGCGTTCCGGCTTCTCGCATGGCCGCGCTTGGTGCGTTTCGTTCCCTTCTGGATGGGGGCAGGCCTGCTGGCGCTCATTTTGGTCCAAGCGCTCAATCCGGCTTGGGTATATCGCGTGAATACACGCGTCTGGTGGATGGAAGGCGTTCCTCATGTTCGATGGCTGCCTTCCAGTGCGGCCGCGCCGTATGAGATTTTCGATGTCTGGCGGGCTTTCATCATCTACGCCACCGTATGGCTTTCGGCCTGCGCCGCCTGGATCGGGCTGACACGCCGGCGTTCGCTTCAGCTGTTGCTGACCATACTCGGAGCCAACGCTGTGCTCTTGGCTGGCGTGGGCTTCATCCATCGTATGGTCGGCGAGACGAAACTCCTTTGGGTTTGGGATGTGCCGGGGGCCCATTTCTCGAGTTTTATTTACCGGAATCACGCCGGAGCGTATCTCGGCTTGCTCGCCTCGGTGAGCTTGGGGCTGGCGCTGTGGCATCATTTTGAATCGCGGAAGCGCATGGCAAGGTCGTCTCCGGCGCCGCTCTGGATTCTGCTCACGGTCGTGCTGTTCCTCGCCGTCCTTTTTTCGTTCTCCCGAGGGGCGGCGATCACCTTCGCGGTGTTTGTCGCGAGCGCTGTTGGGGCGTATTTCGTTTTGCGATCCGCTAATCCGGTGCCTTCCACCATCCCTCGGGCCGTTGGAGTGGCCTTGGCAATCATCTTTGCCGGCGCGCTTTTCGGGATTTTGCGTTATGTGGATTTCGCTCCTATCGAGAAAAACTTCCGCCGCCTGACGGAGCCCAATGAGGCCAGTGTGACAAGCCGGGCTGCCGTGCGAAATGCGGCGTGGGACATGTATACCGACCACTGGGTGCTGGGCACCGGTGCAGGCAGTTTCCGCTACATTTTCCCGATGTATCTTGCCTCGCACCCCGATGTGCCGCGGGGCGTCTGGTGGGATGCTGCGCACATCGACTGGTTGGAGATTCCCATTGAGCTCGGCCTACCTGGAATCCTGCTCATCGGCGGCATTTTGGTTTGGTGTCTCGCTCGTTTTTTCCGTCAAGCCGGTTGGCGTCACCCGATAGCCTTGATGATTTTCTTGGGCTGCGGACAGACGATGCTGCATGCCTTGATCGATTTCCCATTCAAGAATCCCGCGGTTTTGGTGACATGGGCCGTCCTGCTTGTCGTCGCCTTGCGGTGGCTCGAGTTGGAAACTCCAGAACGAGGAACCGCTGGGAAATAGGTGGGCAGGGACGACGTGCTGGACAGCGGAGGCGTTCGCCCGCTTCATGAAGAACGGTGCCTCGCTTTCTCCACGTCGTCGTAGTTGCCCTGCTTATCCTGGGGGCGGTGGCTGTCTGGCGGACGGCAGAATCGGGGGCGAGAGCTAAGGCGTTCGTCGCGTTTGATCGCTTCGGTTCGGGCTGTGTAATCGTCGTTCCGAAGCGCAGCATCGCCGAGGAACGCGAGGCGGCGAAGCTTATTGCCGAGACGCTCGCTTTGAGCGCCGAAACATCCGCGCGCCATTTTCCCATCGTCGAGGAGTCCGATCTGATGGCATCGGCGAGACGAGTCATCCATGTGGGTCGGACCCATCTCGCGGCCTCCTTGAGGCCGCTCGCTGGCTCGCAGATTGAGCGCACGGTCGGTTTCTCGATCGATGCAGACTGCGTGGTCGTGCGCAGCTTTCATCGCGGCGATATCGGAGCGGCTGCGAGCGCTTTTCTCGAGGATGCGGTAGGGGCGCGCTGGTTCATGCCTGGTGAGTCAGGCGTGGAAGTTCGGCGTCAACGCGCGCTGGCGCTAGCGCCGCGGGAGGTTATCGACATTCCCGGCTACAGTTCGCGGCTCTTGGGCGGCACTGGTAACGGTCCGGGCGGATCGTCTTGGACGCGAGCGAATCGGCTGATGAGTTGGCTCTCCTCGGGGCACACCGCTGCTGAGTTCACGACCGAGCAGGTCCTCGCCGCTCACCCGGACTTCGCGTCGGTAATCAACGGGGCTCGCGTCAAATGGTCGGCGCGTTCGGTCGGCTTGTGGCAACCCAATCTCCTGGCCCCGGGGTTTGCGGACTTTGTCGCTCAGGAGATCAATCGCCGTTTCGCTGCCTCGCCCGATCTTCCCGCCGTGCAGTTCGGGCTGAACGACGCGAACCGTTTCGACCAGTCGACGGCGACGCTGCACGCGGTGTCTCCCGTGCAGTATTTTCGCGGCCGGCCCAACTACTCGGAACTGTTTTATCGTTTCCTGAACGGCGTTGCCGCCGGCGTGGCGCGCGAACACCCCGACCGCTTCGTCACCACTTACGCCTACTACTGGACCGAGAATACTCCGTCGCTCCGTGTCGCATCCAACGTCGTGCCCTATCTCACCGCCGATCGCACCATGTGGATCGATCCGGAGTTTGCGCGCGAAGATCGCGCGTTGATCGCTCGCTGGGGGCATGCCGGCCCCAACTTCATCGCACTCTACGACTATCTTTACGGGGCGCCCTTTTTTGTCCCGCGGCCTGCGCTCTGGGCGATCGCCGAGCCAATTCCTTACGCGTGGCAACAAGGTGCCCGAGCCTACTACGCCGAGATGACGCCGAATTGGGCGCTCGATGGGCCCAAGCCGTGGCTGGCAGCGCAGCTCTTGTGGAATCCGCAGCTGAACCCGCAGACTCTTTTGGACGAATACTACGCGCGCTTTTGGAAAGAGGCGGCCGTTCCGATGCGTGCTTTCCACGAGCTCTGCGATGAGCAATGGAGAAATCAGCCGCGTCCGCTGCGCTGGGTAAAATACCTCAAGGACGAAGACCAACGCCGTCTGTTCTCCTCGAAAGTGCGCCAGCGGCTGCGCGCCCTGCTAAGCGAAGCGGCGACGGATGCCGGATCGGCCATTGTGCGCGATCGGGTGCGCTTCGTGTCCGATGCATTCGCCGTTTCCGATGCGTTTTGCGAGCACGATGAAGTGCGCGAAGAGGTCAATCGGCTCGTGTTTTCGGGCGTGGCTTCGGGCGAAGCGCTGCGAGCCGCGTTCGCCGATTACACCGCTGCGCGCGAGTCGATCATCGCTCAACTCAAATCCCTCAAAGCGCGCGCGCCGCTTGCGATCCAGTCCGATCTGGAAGTTTACCTGCGCAACGATCCGCGCCCCAAGATCGCCGCGGCCTTGGCGGCGCAAGGCGCACTCGCGCAAGTCGAACCCCGTTTCACGGCTTCATTGTTCGAGGGTGCGGCTCCTACCGAAGCGGAGTTGACCGCACCGGGCCGCGAGAGGCTCGTCGACTCTCAGCTGCGCAACGTGGCGATCGCGCCCTCTCATCCCTTTGCCTTCACTGACTGGGGGCGGCCGGCCTGGCAGGGACGAACTGAGCCCGCGGAAACGCGTGAACTTTCCCTCTTGGCGAACGCCGACGGCAGCAAGCGCGTGCGCTACGTGGGCTGCATGAATGAAAGCCTTTCGCAGTGGGTATCGGCGACGCCGGGTCTCGTCTATCGGACGACGGTGCGCATGAAAGGCCGGGTGAGTTCCGGTTCGATGGTGATGCTCTCGCTTTCATGTCTGGATGCGAAGGGCGAACGCGTCGGCCAAATCCACGTCGATCGTCTGCCCGTCGGAGAGTGGAACGATGGGGTGACGCTAGAGATCATCGTGCGCGCGCCTGCCAAAACCGCTTGGGTGGGAATGTCTCCCGGTGTCTACAATCAAGCGCCCGGCGACTGGCTGGAATTGGACCAGTTATCGCTGCGGGAAGTCGATTCTTCGCTTTTCCACTAAAGTTCGGTGCGGTTGCGTCGAACTACGGGCATGCCCGTAAGCATGATCGTCTCCTGTCTCCTTGTCGCAGCCTTCGCTGTTGCGGTGTGGCCGAAGACGGTTGACGAGTGAATCTTGGGGCGTGGAGCCCGTGTTCCGTATATTTCGGAGCAGGATAGGATATTCCTGCATTAGTTTTTCACAGAAATTGCACAGGGTGCGCCTTTGACGAAATCGCGAGAATGTAAACTGTGTTGGCGTGCTCACGCCGAGTCTCATCGTTAGCAGTGCCATGGTAATCGTCCTGATTTTGGCTGCAGTCGTGGTGACCGACAGCCCGAGCGGGAAGCGCTAGGATCGAGACCACCGCGCATATAGCGCTGGCGATCCCGCGGGCGCGGTGCTTCGCTGTAACGGTCAGGTTGGGCAAGGGAAAGATGAGGCGAAAAACTTGCTCGTGTGGCGGGGCTTTCGACCGCTCACGGGGCTTTCCCTCTGGTCGGTTTCGCGGGCGCCTAGCTCGCGCGTCTCTTCTGAGGGCAGACGTCCTTTCTGATTTTCGCTGAAGAAGTTCTCCGCGGTTCCAGGGCGAAGCGCTCCGTCACGTTAGCGCCCGGGTCAGACGCTGGACGAATTGCGGGTAGGCGAAATAGGTCACGCGTGCGGCGATCGCATCGGCACTGCGCGGATGGTAAACCAGATCGGCTACGGCGAGCGCGATCTGCTCGGTGTTGCCGTATTCCACGACGGCGCCGACATCATCGTCGACTACTTCCGGTGCGCCGCCGGCGCGCGCGGCGAGGCATGGTTTGCCGTAGCTCATCGCCTCGAGGTAGACCAAGCCGAAACCCTCCTTGCGGCTCGGTAGCGCGAACAGGTCGCACGCTTCGTATTCGGCGCGCAGTGCGGCGTCGTCGATCGGGCCGAGGAATGCGACCGCTTCCGCCGCGACGCGGCCGTGGGCGAGCGCCTCGAGGCGCGGACGGGCGTCGCCGCCGCCGACGATGCGCAACTGCGCGCGGGGAAATTGTCGGAGAATGGCGGGCATCGCTTCGATCATGAGATCCACGCCCTTGTAGGGATCGATCGTCGAGAGACGCGAGACGACCAGGAGGCGCGGACGCGCGTCGGTATCGGCTGCACCCGTTGCCCGGGCATGGGGTGCTGGCTTGAAGCCGGGGTCGAACGTATTCGGCAACACGAGGAGTTTCTCGGGCGCGAGCGACGGATCGAACCGCAACATCTGGCGGCGGGTGTGTTCGCTCACGCAGAGAATTCGTTTGGCCCCGCGCAGCGCGGCGCGCTCGAGCAATGTGTAGGGCCGCCACACTTCGATGCCGTGCGCGATCAGGATGTAGTCGAGCCGCGGGTTGAAGATTTTCGCCATGCGCGCGATCAGCAGCTGGTGCAAATGCCCGCAGACGATCCGCTGACAGGTGAATGCGCGAATCAGCACCACGAAGAGAAAACCGAAACGACTGCGCTCGCAGTTCTCGACGCGGGCCTTGCGCCCGCCGAGCAGCGTCGCCACGCGGGCCGAGGTGTCGCCCGAGTCCATCATCGCCACGCATTCCACTGTGTCGCCCGGGCCGGCGAGGTCGCAGAGCGCGCGCAGGTATTGGCGCATGATGCGCGCGATGCCGCCCTCCGCGTTGAACAGATCCGGACAGATCAACAGGGTCTTCATGCGCGCACCTCCCGGCGGTTGGCGAACGCGATCAGGATCGCGAGCGTCCACACCCGGCCCCAATTGGCGTCGTCGCGCCCCGTGTCGAAGCGCACCCATTCCCGCTGGGCGGTCGCGGTGTCCAACCATGGACAGCGTTCGAGCGACGACGCGGAAAAAGTCTCGGCGAGGAACGGTCGGAGCTGCGCCCGCATCCAGACCGGGTAGGGCAGGGTGAAGCCGCGCTTGCGCCGTGCGCGAATGGCTTCCGGCACGCAGTCGGCCACGGCGTCCGCGAGGGCGGACTTCGGCCGCCGCGGGTCGAAACGATACGCGCGCGGCTGGTTCCACCACCACTCGACGAACGCGCGGTCGACGAACGGCACGCGCAATTCGAGCGAGTTGGCCATCGAGAAGACGTCGCTGTCGCGCAGCAGCACGTCGGTCATGTAGGTGCGCATCTCCCACGCGCTGACGATTTGCGTCGAGTCGGCACCGAGCAGATCGAACACAAAGTCGTCGAGCATCGGGTGGCTTGCGCCCTGCCGCACGGCGAGGCGGCGTGCCTCCGGCGAAAGGAGTTCCAGGCGCACTGATTCCGAGAGCACGCGACGGCGTAGCGCGCACAGCTCGTGCAGGTCGCGCGCGTTCTCGAGAAAGTCCGCGAGCTTCCGCGACCAGGTGCCGCGGCGGCGCAGCGGAGCCACGAGGCGCAGGCGTATCCTTTCCGGCAGTTGTCGCCAGACGGGCAGCCACCGGGCGAGGCGCGGCATGTCGGTGAACGACGGATAGCCGCCGAACAGCTCGTCGCCACCCAAGCCCGACAGCGCGACCTTCACGCCGCCTGCCTTCGCGGCGCGGCTCACGTAGTAGGTGTTGATACCGTCGCCGGTCGGTTGATCGAACAGATCGAGGATGCGCGGCATGTCGGCAGCGATGCGATCGCCGGTCAGCACCTCTTCGTGGTGGTCCGTGCCAATCTCGCGGGCCGCGAGGCGCGCTTGCTCGGCCTCGGAGTAGTCCGCTTCGTTGAAGACGAGGGAGAAGGTCTTCAGGCGGCCGCCGCCTGTTTTCGACATGAGTGCGACTACCGCGGTCGAATCCAAGCCGCCCGACAGGAATGCGCCCACTGGCACATCAGCCAAGCGATGCGCACGGATCGTATCGTCGAGCCGTTCGCGCAACTCGCCGACAAACTGGAGATACGTGCCTTTCGGCGCGGCGTGTTGCGCGGCGGGCAGGCGCCACCACTTGTTGATGCGGCAGCGTCCCTCGCGTTCGACGATCAGGGAGTGCCCCGGCGGGAGGTTGGCGATGCCGCGATAAATCGTGCGCGGTGCCGGCACGGCGAACCATGCCAGGAAATCGCCCACCGCGACCGGATCGATCTCGCGTTCCAACAGCTCGCTGGCGAGCAGGGCGTTCAGCTCCGAACCGAAGATGAAGGTGTCGTCGGCGCGGCGCGCATAATAGAGCGGCTTGATGCCCAGCGAATCGCGCGCCGCGAACAGCCGCTGATGCAGCCGATCCCAGACCGCGAAGGCGAACATGCCGCGGAGATGATGCACGCAGTCGTCGCCGTAGCGTTCGTAGGCGGCGAGCAGCACCTCGGTGTCGCACTCGGTGTGGAACTGCGCCCCGCCGGTGGCGAGCCGTTCGCGCAACTCCCGGAAGTTGTAGATCGCGCCGTTGAAAACGAGACTGAAGCGTCCGCCCGCGCTGACCATCGGTTGGTGGCCGTGCGCGGGATCGAAGATCGCTAGTCGGCACATGCCGATCGTCGCCGGGCCGTCGGAGATGAGGCCGTCGTCGTCAGGACCCCGCGGGCGCTGGCGCGCGACCATGCGGCGGACAGCGTCCTCGCGCCGCCCGGCGTCCAGTTCAGGGCTGAGGACTCCGGCAATACCGCACATTCGCGCCGAGCACACCACAGCGCGGGGAGGGGACAAGCCAATCCTGCGCCGGCGCGGTCCGGTGGGGCTGGGCAGGTGTTGCAATCCGGTTTTAGTGGTTTTCGTTGACAGAAAAAAAGAGGCTATCATTTATCGCCGGCGAAATCATGCCGGAAGCGCCAAAATTCGACTTTTCCGTCCTGCGCACGCTCCGCGAGCAGCGCGAGTTGACGCTGGTCCAACTCTCGGATGCCTCCGGCGTCTCGGTGGCGGTGATCTCGAAGCTCGAGCGCAATCAGCAGTCGGCCGAGTTGGAGACGCTTTTCCGCCTGGCGCGCGCCTTTGGCCTCAGCGCGACGGACTTGCTCGCCATGGCGGAGTCGCAACTGGCACACCGCACGGCCGAGAAAAATTACCGCTCGGGCGAGTTCAAATTCCGGCAGATCAAATACGCGAATGTCGTCGGCCTGCTCGGCACGGCGCCGAAAGGCGCGAAGGTCTCGCGGCCGGAGATCCACCACGACGACACCGAGGTTTGCTGGGTCACCGAGGGCAAGCTGCGCCTGATGCTGCCGCACGAGACGTGCGTGCTCGAGGCCGGCGAGAGCATCCAGTTCGACGCCATCCAGCAACACACCTACGAGGCGCTCGCGGATTCGCAGTTCGTGATTCTGCACCTGCGCAAAGACAAACGCTACTGAGCCCTCTCCGCCTTTCCTCCCGATGCAAATCGACCCCGTCCTCCAACCCGCCGCGCTCACGTCCGCTCTGACGCGCTTCTGGCAGCTCTCTGGTTCGAAGATTGATTCCATCTTCCACAGCTACGATCCGGCGAAGGGCTCGCCCGTTTTCACCGTGGCCGGACAATACACCGCGCGCGGCTGGACCGAGTGGACCGAAGGGTTCAACTACGGCTCCGCGTTCCTCCAGTTCGATGCGACCGGCGAGCGACGCTTCGCCGACACCGCGCAGCAGCTCACCGTCGACCGCATGGCCTCGCACGTCTCGCACTTCGGCGTGCACGACCACGGCTTCAACAATCTCTCGACCTACGGCAACTGGCTGCGCCTCCAGCGCGAGGGCAAGCTCCCCGCGACGCACATCGACTTCTGCGAGCTCGCGCTGAAAACCTCCGGCGCCGTCCAAGCCGCGCGCTGGTCCACGCTCTTCGGCGGCGGCGGCTACATCTACTCGTTCAACGGCCCGCACTCCCTCTTCGTGGATACGATCCGCTCGGTCCGCATCCTCATGGTCGCGCATCGCCTCGGCCACCGCCTCATGGGCGAAAATGACGCCGCGCATTCGCTCCTCGATCGCGGCCTCCAGCACATCGACGCCACGGCGAAATACTCGATCTACTACGGCGAAGGCCGCGACAGCTACGATGTGCCCGCCGAGCGCGGCCGCACGACGCACGAGGCGGTCTTCAACCGCAACGACGGACGTTTCCGCTGTCCGAATTCGCAGCAGGGTTTCTCCGGTTTCACGACCTGGACGCGCGGTCTCTCGTGGGCGATGGTGGGCTTCGCCGAGGAACTCGAGTTTCTCAAAACCGTCAGCGATGCCGAACTCGCGCCACTCGGTGGCCGCGCCAAGTGGGAGTCCGTGCTCCTCAAGGGCGCGCGCGCGACCTGCGACTGGTTCATCGCCAACACCGCCACCGACGGCATCCCGTATTGGGACGGCGGCGCGCCGCACCTGCACCGCCTCGGCGACTGGCGCTCGCGCCCGGCCGAGCCTTTCAACGATTTCGAGCCGGTGGACTCGTCCGCCGCCGCGATCGGCGCGCAAGGCCTGCTCCGCCTCGGCCGTTATCTCGGCGAAACCGCCGAAGGCAAAACCTACTGGCAAGCCGGTCTCACGACGATGCGCACGCTCCTCAGCGACGCGTATCTAGCCACCGCGCCCGACCACCAAGGCCTGCTCGTCCACACTGTCTATCACCGCCCGAACGGTTGGGACTACATCCCGCCCGGCCAGAAAGTGCCGTGCGGCGAAGCCTGCCAATGGGGCGATTACCACCTCCGCGAAGCCGCGCTCTACCTGCAACGCGTGATCGAGAACAAGCCCTACTACACCTTCTTCGGCTGCCTGCGCGGCTGAGGCCGCTCAGCGGTGAGCTCTAAGCGCAAAGCTGAAAGCTCAGAGCCGCTGAATCCGCCCACACCCCGCTTAAAGCTTACCGCTTATCGCTTATGGCTACTGCCGATCTCTCCCGCCTCTGCATCCACACGATCACCACGAAGCCGTGGCCGATCGAGACCGCTGCGGCGAAATTCTCCGCCGCCGGCGTGAAGGGCATCACCGTCTGGCGCGACGCGCTCGCCGGGCGCGACATCGCCGCCACGGGGAAAATGCTCCGTGATCACGATCTCAGCATCGTGTCGCTCTGCCGCGGTGGCTTTTTCCCAGCGCTCACCGCTGAGGGCCGCGCTAAGGCGCTCGACGACAACCGCCGCGCCATCGCCGAGGCGCACGCGCTCGGCGCGCCGCTCATCGTGCTCGTCTGCGGCGCCGTGCCCGGCCAGTCGCTTGTCGAGTCGCGCAAGCAGATCGCCGACGGTATCGCCGCGCTGCTCCCCGATTGCCAAGCCGCCGGCGTGAAGCTCGCCATCGAGCCGCTGCACCCGATGTATGCCGGCGACCGCTCCGCCGTGAACACGCTCGCGCAAGCCAACGACATGGTGGAGCAACTCCGCTCGCCGTTCGTCGGCGTCGCGGCGGACGTTTACCACCTCTGGTGGGATCCAGCGCTCGAGCAGGAAATCGCCCGCTGCGGAAAACTCGGCGCGCTCTTCGCCTATCACGTCTGCGATTGGCGCACGCCGACTGTCGATATGCTCAATGATCGCGGCCTCATGGGCGAAGGTTGCATTCCGCTCCGCCAAATCCGCGCGTGGGTCGAGGCAACCGGCTATCGCGGCTTCAACGAAGTCGAAGTCTTCTCCACGCGCCTCTGGGCGACTGACCAGGACGACTACCTCCAGAAAATCGTCCAAGCCTACCGCGACCACGTCTGAGCGCTTCGCGCAGCTTAAGCAGTAAGCTCAAAGCTGTAAGCCCAGCTCTCTCAAACCCACTCACCGCAAACCCAGCTTAAAGCTTATCGCTTACTGCTTACCGCTTTTATGAAAACTCACACCCTCGGCATCATCATGAACGGCGTCACGGGACGCATGGGCACGAATCAGCATCTCATCCGCTCGATCAAGGCGATCATCGATCAGGGCGGCGTGAAGCTCTCCGACTCCGAAGCCATCATGCCCGATCCAGTGCTCGTCGGTCGCAGCGCGGAAAAGCTCCAGGCGCTCGCCGCCCGCACCGGTGTGAAACGAATCTCCACCAACCTCGACGCCGAGCTCGCGAATCCCGCTAACCAAATCTACTTCGACGCCACTCTCACCGGCCAGCGCCCGAATGGCGTGCGCAAAGCCATCGCCGCGAAGAAACACATCTACTGCGAGAAGCCCACCGCGACCACGTCCGCCGAAGCGCTCGCGCTCTCCAGCGAAGTCACCGCCGCCGGCCTCAAGAACGGCGTCGTGCAGGACAAGCTCTGGCTGCCCGGCCTCGTGAAATTGAAGTGGCTCATGGATCAGGGCTTCTTCGGCAAAATCCTCTCCGTGCGCGGCGAGTTCGGCTACTGGGTCTTCACCGGCGAGTTCGAAAAACTCCAGCGCCCGTCGTGGAATTACCGCAAGGAAGACGACGGCGGCATCATCGTGGACATGGTCTGCCACTGGCAGTATGTGATCCAAAATCTCTTCGGCGACATCAAGAGCCTCACCTGTCTCGGCGCGACGCACATCCCGCAGCGCTGGGACGAGGCCGGCAAACCCTACAAGTGCACCGCGGACGACGCCGCCTACGCCACCTTTGAGCTCACCAACGGCGTCATCTGTCACTTCAACTCCTCGTGGACGACTCGCGTGGACCGTGACGATCTCCTCACGCTCCACGTCGACGGCACGCACGGCACCGCCGTTGCCGGACTCCGCGATTGCAAAGCCCAGTCGATGGCCGCCACGCCGCGCTGCGTCTGGAATCCCGACATCGACTCGCCGATCAAGTATCGCGATGGCTGGGTGCGCGTCCCCGACCAAGGCATCTACGACAACGCCTTCAAGATTCAGTGGGAACTCTTCCTGAAGCACGTCGTTACCGGCAGCCCGTTCCCGTGGTCGCTCGCCGAAGGCGCCAAGGGCGTCCAACTCGCCGAACTCGCCCTCGAATCCTGGGCCAAGCGCGCTTGGGTGGACGTCACGCCGCTCAAGTGATTTCAAATTAAACGCGAAGACGCCAAGGCGCGAAGACCAAGCGATCCTTAGCGTCTTTGCGCCATTGCGTTAAAACAGGATCTTCCGATGAACAAAGTAGCTCTAGTAACGGGTGGCTCGCGCGGCATCGGCTTCGGCATTGCCGAGAAACTCGCCGCCGAAAAGTGGGACCTCATCGTCAACGGCATGCGCCCCGAGGATCAGGTCGCCGAACCGCTCGCCGCGCTCGCGAAGCACGGCATCCGCGTCGCCTACGCGCGCGGCGACGTCGGTTCCGCCGAGGGCCGCGCGGCGATCCTCGCCGTCTGCCGCGAGTTCACCGGCGGCCGTGCGCTGAACCTCCTCGTCAATAACGCAGGCGTCGCGCCGAAAATCCGCGCCGATCTTCTCGAAACCACCGAGGAGAGCTACGACTACGTGATGAACACGAACCTTCGCGGCGTGTTCTTCCTCACGCAGGCGATCGCGCGCGACATGGTCGCCGAGAAGAAAGCCGACGCTTCCTTCAGCGCTGCGATTGTCACCGTCAGTTCCGTCTCAGCGACGATGGCCAGCGTCAACCGCGGCGAATACTGCATCGCGAAAGCCGGTCTCGCGATGCTCAACGAGCTCTTCGCCGCCCGGCTCGGCGCCGACGGCATTCCATCCTTCGAGATTCGTCCCGGTGTAATCAAAACCGACATGACCGCGGCGGTGACTGAGAAATACGACAAGCTCATTGCCGGCGGCGCGTTCGTGCAGCCGCGCTGGGGTTTCCCCGATGACGTCGGCCGCGCCGTGGCCGCGCTCGCGCGCGGCGATTTTCCGTATTCCACCGGCCAGGTGATCCTCGTCGACGGCGGCCTCACGATCCCGCGTCTCTGAGTCGCGCGATCCGCGCCGTTCAGCGCACAGTCGGCAGCCGACGCGCGGCGGCTTGCGCGCGGAGGCAAAGCTCGGCGGCGGCGAAGGCGTGTTCCTGCGTCATGGCGCGTTCGGTGCGATTCAGGCAATCGAGGATGAGTTCGCCGAAGAAGCGGTAGCCGACTTGGCCGTCGACGGACAGATGGTGTTCGCCGCGTTCGTCGACGAGATAGACTTGGTTGCCCACCGCATCGCGCGCGACATCGATGTATTTGCGCAGCTCGAGGTAGCCGCGCGTGCCGAGGACGAAATTGCGTCCGTCGCCCCAAGTGCCGAGGCCGTCGGGCGTGAACCAGTCGACGCGCACGAAGTTCGTCGCGCCATTGTCGCCGACGAGCGACGCCTCGCCGTAGTCCTCGAGCTCCGGCGTTGCGGGATGCGCGTGATTGGCGACGGCCGCGTGCGTCACCTCGGCGGAACGCGCACCGGACCACGTGAGGAACTGCTCGAACTGGTGCGAGCCGATGTCGCAGAGGATGCCGCCGTATTTGGCTTTCTCGAAAAACCACGCGGGGCGACCCGCCTTGCCGAGTCGATGCGGTCCGAGGCCGATCACCTGGAGCACTTTGCCGATCGCGCCGCGCGCGATGAGGTCGGTGGCGTGCATCGCAGCTTCGTTGTGGAGCCGCTCGCTGAAATAGACCGCATACTTGCGGCCGGTCTCGGCGGCGGTCCGCCGCGCGTCGGCCAGTTGCGCGAGCGTGGTGAAGGGCGTCTTGTCGGTAAAGTAGTCCTTGCCGGCGCGCATCACGCGGCACCCGAGCGGGCCGCGCTCACTCGGCACCGCAGCGGCTGCGACCAGGCGAACGGCACCGTCGTCGAGAATCTCGTCGAACGCGCGCGCGATTCTGGCTCCGGGGTGCTTCGCCTGCAGCGCCGCGGCGCGCTGCGCGTCCGGGTCGTGGATCCACTTCAGTTGTCCGCCGGCGGCCACGAGTCCCTCGCATTGGCCGAAGATGTGGCCGTGATCGAGATGCGCGGCGGCGAACACGAAATCGTCACCCGCGACTACCGGGCGCGGTTTTTCTCCGGGGAGCAAATCGGATGGGGCGGGGCGGTGGGGCATGACGTGTTAGCAGAAGCGCGTCGGCGCGCGGCGGCAACTGCGACGTGATCTTCGCCGCGCGGATTTCGCGCGCGAGTCCGGAGATTTCGAACTGTCTGAGGTGCGCCTGATTTGTCGTTCATATGCGGCGGGTGCAGGAAAGCTCCGCACCTCGCGCACCCCTCCTCACGCGCGATCCGATACAAGCACTTCGCTTCCCCAGCGAATCGACCCCGCACCCTTATGCTGAACCTACCCTCGAGGCTCCTTCACGGAGTTCGTTACCTCGCGCCGGTGATTGCCGTCCTGCTCGCTCCGTCGGGCATGGCGCAGCAAGCGGCGCCTGCGGCTGCCGATCGGCAGCCCGAAAACCGCAAACCCGTCCCGGTGGAGACGGTGAAGGAAAACGCGCGCAAGGAGGAAGAGCCCGTCGTGCTGTCGCCGTTCACCGTGACGACCAACAACGACAAGGGCTACTTCGCCGCGAACACGCTGGCCGGCAGCCGCCTCAACACGAATCTCGCCGACCTCGGTGCGTCGATCTCAGTCATCACGAAGCAGCAGATGGACGATACCGCTTCGACGGACATCAATGACATCTTCCGCTACGAGGTAAACACGGAGGGCTCGCTTACCTACACGCCAGGCACGCAGAGCTTCCGCAACGACGGTGTGCTCGACACCATCGCCGGCGGCACGCAAGGCAACGCCGTCGCGTCCTACACCAACGCCGGCGCGAATCGCGTCCGCGGCCTCGGTTCCCCGAGCGCGGCGATCAACTACTATCCCGCGATCTCGTCGGTGCCGTTCGATTCCTACAATACGCAGTCGATCGAAATCAGCCGCGGCCCGAACTCGATGCTCTTCGGTCTCGGCAGTCCCGCCGGCATCGCGAACCAAAGCACGGCCTCGGCGCTGCTCAACCGCGACACGACGAGCCTCTCGTTCCGCACGGATCAATACGGTTCGTTCCGCAGTTCGTTGAATTTCAATCAGGGCCTCATCCACGACAAGCTGGCCATCTACGGCGCCGCGCTCTACGACGACCGCCGCTTCCAGCGCAAGCCGTCCTACGACAAGACCGAGCGCTACTACGCCGCGTTCACGTTCAAGCCGTTCAGCAAGACGACCATCCGGGCGAACTTCGAGAGCTACGACAACGACAACCATCGCCCGAACAGCCTCACGCCGCGCGACTACGTCACGCAGTGGAATCTCGCCGGCCAGCCCTACTACGACGCTCCGTCACACAAGATCTACAGCCTGAAGACCGGTCAGGTGCTCTCGATGATGGTGAACAATTCGGCGAACACCACCTACGCCCAGGCACTCCGCGACTTCGTGCGCGCGCAACCGGGCTACGACCCGACCAAACGCGGCACCTCCGCCACGAACTTCAACGGCACCGACACGAACTTCACGTTCTACAATGGTCTCAGCATTTTCGGTAACACCAACTGGGGCATCCCCGCCAATTGGAAAGCCGGCACCACGTCCGCCAACATCCTGTTCGTTCCCGGCATCGGCGAGGTCAACCAGGCCCGCAGCATCATGCAGATCGCCGGCGGCCAGCTCGTGAACTGGTTCCAGCCCACCTACAATTACCGCTACCTGCCGAACTACGGCGTCGCCGGCAATCCCGCGGGCAACCCGAGCGTCGGCCCCGCCGAAGCCACGATCTGGGCCAACCCCGCGCAATCTGACATCTACACGCGCACCTACACCTCGTCCGCCGGGTGGACCGCCGCCGGCAACGGCATCCTCGCTTCGAGCTATCGCTACCCGAGCGTCACCGACAAATCGATCTACGATTGGACCAGCGTGAACATCAACTCGATGAACTTCGGCGTTGCGAAGAACAAGAACTACAACGTCGAGCTCGAGCAGGAACTCCCCTGGAACCTCTACGTCAACGCCGGCTGGTTCCGCCAGGATTGGAGCCAGCGCACCAACTACACCGTCGCTCAGCTCAACGTCGCCACGCTCTTCGTCGACACCAACAAGACCCTGCCCGACGGCTCCGCGAATCCCTACTTCGGCAAGCCCTACGTCGAAGACCAGGACCCCGACGCCTACTACAACGCCGAACTCGACGACCACTATCGCGCGATGCTCGCGTGGACGCCTGACTTCACCCGCAACAGCGGCTGGACCAAATGGCTCGGCAAACACCAGATCCTCGGCCTGTGGTCGCGCGACGAATACCTCGCCACGACCATCCGCCAGCGCCTCGAATACATGTCGAGCACCAGCGCCACGGGTGCCTATCGCTATCTGCGCAATCCGAACAACCTCGCCGACGGCACCCCCTCCGGCTGGAACCGCCAGACCACCTCGCTCCGCCGCACGTATTACCTCGCCTCGCCCACCGACCCGAACGGCGTCGTCACTCGCTCGGCCGGCTACTGGGATTACCTCGACTACAGCGGCACCATCCGCGCCTACGACTACGATCAAAGCCAGTTCATCCCGATCGGCGTCACCACCGCCTTCGACGACTTCGATGCCGGCACCGGCCGCAATCAGCGCATCGTCGACTCCAAGAGCGGCGGCATGACCAGCTACCTCTGGGGCAACCGCCTCATCGCGACCTTCGGTTTCCGCGAGGACAAATACAAGGCGCGCGTCACCAACACCGGTCTGCCCGCCGTCAAGGACTCCAACGGCAACATCGTCGCCGACGCCATCACCGCCCCGCAGAAGTGGGTCAACGGCGTGTTCCAACGCGACTTCCTCTTCAACCGCTGGGGCCCCTACGCCGAACTCACGGGCCGCACCAAGACGATCGGCGGCGTTCTGCGCCCGTTCCAAGGCTGGGCCAACATTGATCGCCGCGCCGATAACGGCTCGCTGCTCTGGCAGTTCGTTCGCGACTTCGGCGTGAGCTTCAACAAGTCCGACAACTTCAACCCGCCGTCCTCCGCCCTCGGCGACTTCTACGGCAAGCAGCTCGCAAAGCCCGTCGGCGAAGGCAAGGACATCGGCGTCCAGTTCTCGCTCTTCGACAACAAGCTCTTCGCCCGCGTCACTTGGTTCGACGCCTCGAATCTCAACGAGAACATCTCCGCCCCGGTCGTCTTCGGCCGTCTCTCGAACAACATCGACCAAACCCTGTTCCGCAACTGGGCGCGCACCATCTCGCTGATCAACCTCCAGGCCACGCACCCGGGCGACACGCGCTACAATCCGGTCGATTCCACGAACTTCGGCGCCAACCTGAGCACGGCGGAAGAAGCCGAGGTCCAGGCCGCCGCCGCGAAGATCTGGAAGCTGCCTTACGACTACTACAGCACGCTGCCTTACACCACCGGCGCCACGCGCAATGCCCAAGCCAAGGGCTTGGAAGCGGAAATCAGCTACAACCCGACCCGCAACTGGACCCTGAAGTTCACCTTCGGCAAGCAGGACACGAAATACTCCAGCGTGCTCAAGGAATTCGATCCCTGGGCCGCCGAGCGCATGGCCGTGTGGAAGGCCGCCAAGGCGAGCGACTACCTGCTCCCGCAATACCAGAGCATGGCGACCTATCAGACCAAGAGCGACGGCACGGGCCGCCAGGTGAACCTGACGAACTTCTGGAGCTCCTTCGGCTACAACAGCGCCCTGTTCCCCGAACAGGCCAACGCGTTCGCCAATCCCGAAGCCAACTGGAACGGCGTCGTCGTCCCGCAACTCACGCTCGACCGCGACCTCCAAGGCCAGTCGGTCCAGGGGCAGCGCAAATACCGCTGGTCGATGCTCAGCAACTACACCTTCAGCACCGGCAAGCTCAAGGGTGTCAGCGTCGGCGGCAGCCTGCGCTGGGAAGACAAGGCCGTCATCGGCTACGCCGGCAAGTCCAGCGGCGTGAATCTCTACAACGGCGTGCCCGTCCTCGACTACGCCGACGTGACCAAGCCCTACTACGACAAGGAGCACTATTACACCGATCTCTGGATCAGCTACCGCTTCACGACTTGGAGCAACAAGGTCCGCGCCAAGGTCCAGCTCAACGTCTCCAACGTCTTCGAGAACGGCGGCCTCCGCCCCGTCGCGGTCAACTACGACGGCTCGCCGTATTCGTTCCGCATCATCGACCCGCGCCAGTTCACGCTGACGACGACGTTCGACTTCTGATCGAAACGAGCGAACAACTTCGCGCCCTTCAGCCCTCCGGTGTCCCCGGAGGGCTTTTCATGTTGTTCCCTCGCGCCGCCCCACGAAAACTGTCGCGCCAACACGGCCCGTTCGCGCGCCCATGAAAAAATCCGACGCCCCGGCTTCGCGCCCCGAGTGGCACGAACGTCCTCTGCTCGTCGCCGTCCTGCTCCTCGCGGCGGCGGCGCTCGCGTGGGCGAACACATGGCGCGCCCCCTTCGTTTTCGACGACCACGCTTCGATTCTGGAAAATCGCAGCCTGCGCGATCTGGGCTCGTTCGCCTGGCTGACTCCGCCGCACCAAGGCGGGGAAACCGTGAGCGGCCGGCCAGTGCTCAACTTCACGTTCGCCCTCAATCACGCTCTCGGCGGACTCGACGTGCGCGGCTATCACCTGACGAATCTCCTCATGCATTGGGCGGGAGCGCTGGCGCTTTTCGGCGTCGTGCGCCGAGTCCCGATCGCCGGACGGCGCAGCAGCGGTTTGGCCGTCGCCGTCGCGTTCGCGTGGATGCTGCACCCGCTCCAAACCGAGTCGGTGACCTACATCGTGCAGCGGGCCGAATCGCTCATGGGGCTGTTTTGCCTGCTGACTCTGTATTGTTTTGCGCGCGCCGCCGCGCCTGCGGCCGCCGATGTGGCACCGGCGCGCTTCGGCGCTCGCACTTGGTCTGCACTCTCCGTCGTCTGCTGCCTACTCGGTGCCGGCACGAAGGAGGTGATGGTCGTCGTGCCCGTGCTGGTGTTGTTTTTCGATCGCGCGTTTTTCGCGGGGGACTTGGCCACCGCTTGGCGGACGCGCCGCGGTTACTACCTCGCGCTTGCGTCCTCGTGGCTGGTGGTCGCCGGTTGCCTGGCCATGACCGGTGGCGATCGCGGCGGCACCTTCGTGTTGAGCGATCCGGCGGCGTGGACCGCGCGCTGGTTGACCCAGTTCAGAGCCATCGCGACGTATCTCCAGCTCGCCGTCTGGCCGACACCTTTGGTTTTCGAATACGAGGCGTATCGAGTGGGCAATGTGACTGAGGTGCTTCCGTTCGCGCTGCTCGTGCTGCCTTTGGTCGTGCTGGCGGCGATCGCACTGTGGCGCTGGCCGGGCTGGGGATTCCTGGGACTCTGGTTTTTCGCTCTGCTCGCGCCGAGCAGCCTTCTGCCGGGCGTCGACCAGATGATCGTCGAGCATCGTCTGTATTTGCCGCTCGCCGCCGTCATCGTGGCCGGAGCGGCGGCCATTCGTTGGGGTGTGCACCGTCTGGCCGCGCCGCCGCTCGTGGGAACGCTCGCGGCGGCGGCGATCGTCGTCGCGCTCGGGGTCGCTACTTTCCAGCGCAACAGCGATTACGCTTCGGCCATCGCGCTTTGGGGCGACACGGTCCAAAAGCGGCCGAACAATCCGCGTGCGCACCATAACCTCGGCGTCGCGCTGGCCCAAGCGGGCCGGCTCGACGAAGCGCGGGAGCAATTCCAGCGGACGCTGCTCTTGCAGCCCAATCACGCGTTCGCGCACTTCGAGCTCGGCAAGATGGCGCTGCTCGCCGGACATTGGTCCGAGGCGCAGGATCGTTTTCAGGCCGCATTGCAGGCCGACCCCGGCTACGTCGACGCGCATGTGAACCTCGCGCAAGCGCTCGAGCGGCAGGGCAGGGCGGAGGAGGCGGTCATGCAACTGCGCGCTGCGCTCGCATTGCAGCCGGCGAACGACATCCGCGTGAGCCTCGCCGGGCTGTTGCTCCCGCTCGGACGTGTCGGCGAAGCGGCGCCGCTGCTCGAGCAAGCGCTCGCCGAACCTCCCGAGTTGCCCGAAGCGCATTTCTATTTGGCGCGTCTGCGCGAACGCGCCGGCGATGCCGCGACTGCCGAGCGTGAGCTGCGCAGCGCCTTGCGCATGCGGCCCGCCTATGCCGCGGCCGCAGTCGCGTTGGGTAATCTCGTCGCGCGGCAAGGCCGATTCGCCGAAGCCATCGACTCCTTCCGCGCCGCGCTCGCCGCCGAGCCGGAGCATTATCAGGCGCGCAACAATCTCGCCAATTGCTACCTCGCGCTGCGCCGCTTCCCCGAGGCGGTCGCCGAATACGAACTCATCCTGCAAGCCCGGCCGAACGACACCGCCGTGCGCGCCAATCTCGGCATCGCGCGCGCGATGCTTGCTTCACCTTGACCGCATTGAACTGTCCGCCGTCGCGGCGATTGTCGCGCCGCAAGCCCACCTGCTCCCTTGCATCGCTGTTGCCGATGATCCCGCGCCGTCTCGCCCTGGTTTGCTGCCTCGCGTTTTCCGCGTGGGTCGCGGCGCGCAGTGCCGACTCGGAAGCGCTGCTTTTCGCCTACTTCACACAGAACGGCGCCGATGGCCTGCATCTCGCCTGGAGCGACGATGGTTTCCGGTGGGAGAAACTCGTGGGCGGCGCGAGCGTGCTGCGGCCGACGATCGGCGCGAAGGAGAAACTCATCCGCGACCCCTCGGTCGCACGCGGCCCGGACGGCGTTTTTCACGTCGTGTGGACGTCGGGCTGGTGGGAACACGGCATCGGCTACGCGTCGACCCGGGATTTCGTCCATTGGAGCACGCCGCGGGAGATTTCCGTGATGGCGCGCGAGTCGGCGGCGCGGAATTGCTGGGCGCCCGAGATCGTCTGGGATCCGGACGCGGCGGAGTTTCTCATCCTCTGGGCGACCACGATACCGGGATGTTTTTCCGCCGGAGCCGAGAGCTCGGAAAACGGACTCAACCATCGCATTTACTATACCGCGACGAAGGATTTCGCGACCTTCACGCCCGCTCGTGTCTTGTTCGATTTCGGCTTCAGTGCCATCGACGCCACGCTGCTCAAAGTCGGACGGGACTGGCATCTGTTCTTCAAGGACGAGACACGCTACCCGCAGCCGGCGAAGAATCTCCTGCACGCCATCGGTGCGAATCCGCGCGGTCCGTTCACGCATGTTTCGCCGCCGTTCTCGCCGGCGAAACTCTGGGTCGAGGGGCCGTCGGTGGTCTGCGTCGGTGACGAATACCTGCTCTATTTCGACGCTTACATCGAAAAACACTACGGTGTTCTGCGCTCCCGCGACCTTGCGCACTGGGAAGACGCGACGCGCCAGCTGCGCCTGCCCGACGAAGGCACTCCTCAGCGTCCGCGCCACGGCACCGTGATTGCGGTGCCGCGCGAGATCGTCACGGCGTTGCAACAGCTGAAGTTGGCGCCGTAACCGCGAAATCCGCGATCTCGATCCGGCTATGCACCGTCCGCAGCCCAAACCAGCCTTCGCGCAGCGGCTGCGGATCATTGAACTCGAACACGACCACTCCGTCGCGGCTCCAGCGCACGCGGCCGTCGGCCGTGACGCTGATCTCGATCAAATAGGTGCGGTCCGCTTCCAGCAGCGAGCCACGGTCGCGTCGGTCATGTTCGGGCAACAACGGTTTTGCGCCTTGGCCGTCGTAGCGCCGGAACCGCGTGGTCGTGTTCTCGTTGCCCCCGCAGCCGACATAGTAAGTGGCGAGGCGATCGTAGTCTTCGAACTTCCCGGTGCGCCGCGCGGCGTTTTCCCACAGCGGCCCCGGATGCGCCGGATCGCTGGCCATCCAGAAGCAGTTCAAATCCGACACGCGGCTGCGCGCACTGACCGTCGCACGATAGCGGATTGTCACCGGTGCGCGGAGTTTTTCGCGAAACCACACCGTGCAACCGGCGGTGTCCTCGATCACGAGTCGCCCCGCTTCGCTGAACACGCGTCCGCCGGGCATCTGCTCGACGCTCCAGCGCGACAGACCGTGCGTGAAGTCATCCGCATGCACCACGCGCTCGGTGCCGGATGCGAGGGTGACGGACAGCGAGAGCAACGAAATCAGCCAGCGAATTCTCACCCCTCCAGCGAAAGCGTGCTTCGCCGCCGACGCGAACGGTTTTTCCCATGAATCTCTCCCGCTGTCTTCTCCTTGCGGCCACATTGTCGACTGGCGTGTTCGCCGCCGTCACCGATTCGCCGCGCGAGCGCCTGCCCCTCAACGACGGATGGAAATTCACGCGCGGCGATCAGCCCGACACGGGCGGCGCATTGGACTACGAACGCGTGCGCGCGTGGGTGCTGCCGACGGGCGACGAGCTGCTCAACTACCTGCCGGCACCGCGTGCGCGGAGCGAAGGGATGCCGGGCGGACGCCCGATTCAATATTCGCGCCCCGAATTCAAGGACGACGCGTGGCGTGCCGTGACATTGCCGCACGACTGGGCGATCGAGGGGCCGTTCCAGCAGGAGCTTTCCGGCGACACGGGCAAGCTGCCCTACGCCGGCGTCGGTTGGTATCGGAAAAAATTCATGCTGCCCGCGAGCGACGCCGGCCGACGCATCCACCTCGAGTTCGACGGCGCGATGTCCTACGCGCTCGTCTGGTGCAACGGCGAGTTCGTCGGCGGCTGGCCCTACGGCTACACCTCGTGGCGCGTCGACCTCACGCGCTTCCTCAAGCCCGGCGCGGAGAACACGCTCGCAGTGCGACTCGATAATCCGCGCGAATCCTCGCGTTGGTATCCCGGTGCGGGGATCTACCGCAATGTCTGGCTGACAAAGACTGCCGACGTCTCGGTTGCGCATTGGGGCGTCGCGGTGACCACGCCGCAAGTGAGCGCGCAGTCCGCGCTGGTTCACGTCGCAATCACGCTCGACAATCTCTCGGCCGAGCCGGCCGAGGTGGAAGCCAGCGTGCGGATTTTTGCGGCGGACGCCGAGGGTCGCGCCATCGGCGCACCGGTGGCTGAGAGCGGCGGGCAAGCGGCGCGCATCCCGGCCGGCCGCCAAGCCAACGCCGCGCACTCGCTCGTGGTGCCCGCACCGCGGCTCTGGAGCTTACACGAGCGGAACCGCTACGTCGCCGAGACGCGGATAGTGCGCGACGGCCGCGTGATCGACGAAGTGCGCACGCCCTTCGGCATTCGCTCGCTCGTCGTCTCGTCCACGAAGGGTTTTTTGCTCAACGGCGAGCGCGTCGTCCTCAACGGCGTGTGCAATCACCACGATCTCGGCGCGCTCGGCACGGCGATCAACGTGCGCGCTTTGGAGCGGCAATTGGAGATTCTTCAGGCCGTGGGCTGCAATGCGCTCCGCACGAGCCACAATCCGCCGGCACCCGAGCTCCTCGAATTGTGCGATCGCATGGGCTTCGTCGTCATGGTCGAGGCGTTCGATGCCTGGCGATTGGGCAAGAAGCGCGACGACTACAGCCGTGTCTTCGACGACTGGCACGAGAAGGATCTGCGCGCCATGGTGCGCCGCGACCGCAACCACCCCTGCATCGTGCAATGGAGCATCGGCAACGAAGTGCGCGAGATCTTCGAAGCCGACGGTTGGAAGCTGGCCGCGCACCTCGCCGCGATCGTGCGCGAGGAGGACCGCACGCGTTCCGTCGTGATGGGCCTGCACAACGTGAACGCGCCCTACATGGGTTTTGCTGACGTCCTCGACGTCGTCGGCTACAACTACAAGCCGGAAGACTACGCGAAGGTCCGCGCGCACTACCCGCACATCGTGCTCATGGGCTCTGAAACCGCGTCGACGATCAGCTCGCGCGGCGAGTATTTCTTCCCGGTGTCGGACGACAAGGCGGAGGGACGTTCGGACTTTCAGGTGAGCAGCTACGATCTCGCCGCGCCGCGGTGGGCCTTCCCGCCGGATGCGGAATGGAAAGGGCTCGATGCGAATCCGAGTGTGCTCGGCGAGTTCGTTTGGACCGGTTTCGACTATCTCGGCGAGCCGACGCCTTTCAACGCCGACGCCACGAACCTCCTCAACTTCGCCGATCAGGCTGCGCGCGAGAAAGCCGCGAAGGAGCTCGCCGACCTTGGCCGCATTCGCGTGCCGTCGCGCAGCAGTTACTTCGGCATCGTGGACCTCGCCGGGTTTCCGAAGGACCGCTTCTACCTCTACCAATCCCGCTGGCGCCCGGACCTCCGCATGGCGCACATTCTCCCGCACTGGAACTGGCCGGAACGCATCGGGCAGGTGACGCCGGTGCACGTCTACAGCTCGGGCGACGAAGCCGAGCTTTTCCTCAACGGCCAGTCGCTCGGTCGCAGGAAACGCGGCGCCTTCGAATACCGCTTCCGCTGGGACGACGTGAAGTATCAGCCCGGCGAATTGAAGGTCGTGACCTACAAGCACGGTCAGCCGTGGGCCGACGCCGTCGTGCGCACCACCGGTCCAGCCGCAGCCGTGCGCCTGAAGGCGGACCGCACTGCGCTGCGCGCCGATGGACAGGACTTGGTTTTCGTCACTGCTGAAATCGTCGACGCGCGCGGCGATGTCGTGCCGCGCGCGAAGTCGTTGCTGAAAGTTTCCGTGGAAGGGCCCGCCGATTTGGTGGCGACCGACAACGGCGACGCGACCAGCCATGTGTCGTTCCAAAGCCCGGAGCGCGCGGTCTTCAACGGTCTTGCGCTCATTGTTGTCCGTCCTCGCGCCGGAGCGGGTGGCGGCATCAGGATTCTCGCCACTTCCGCAGGTCTCACCACCGGACAAATCGAAGTCACCGCCCAATGAAACTCCCCGCGCTCGCCCTCCTCGCCATGAGTTCCCTTGTTCTCGCCTCGGCGCAGACGCCACCTCCGGCCGGCCTGCCCGACGCCCCGCCCGAAAATCCCGGCAAGATCGACCCCGCGTTGCCGACGATCTTCGTCGCTGGCGATTCGACTGCCGCGCGCGCGAAGGCGCCGCAGCAGGGTTGGGCGGTCGAGTTCGCCAAATACCTCGATCTCTCCAAGGTGAACGTCTCCAATCGCGCGCTCGGCGGCCGCAGCTCGCGGACTTTCATCACGCAAGGGTGGTGGGCGAAGCTGCTCGCCGACGTGAAGCCGGGCGATTGGGTGCTGATTCAGTTCGGGCACAACGACAGCAGTCCGGTGAACGAAGATGCCGCGACGCCCCGCGAGAAGATGCGTTCGCGCGGCTCGTTGCCCGGACTCGGCGAGGAGACGCAAGACATCGTGAACGTCCTGACGGGAAAACCGGAAACCGTGCGCACCTTCGGCAGCTACCTGCGCGAGATGATCCGCGATGTCCGCGCGAAGGGCGCCACGCCGATTCTCCTCTCGCGCACCATCCGCTGCCAGTGGCCGGACGGCAAAATCGAACGCGGCGCGCCGCATCGCGATTGGACGCGCGAACTGGCCCAGGCGGAGGGCGTGTGGTTCGTCGACGTGAGCCGGCTCGTTGCCGACGCGTTTCAAAAACTCGGAGAGGAGAAAGTGAAAACCTTCTTCCCCGCCGATCACACCCACACGAACGTCACCGGTGCCGATGCCGTCGCACAGCAAGTCGTCGCAGGACTCCTCGGCTTGAAGGCAAAGGAAGCGAACTTCGCGCGCTGGCTCGCGCCCGCCGGTGCCGCGATCCAGCCGGACCCGATCGGCTGGCTGAACCTCCCGGAGCCTCGCGATCCGAAGCTCCCCACGCTGCTCCTCATCGGCGATTCCACCGTGCGCAACGGTCGCGGCGACGGTGCTGGCGGGCAATGGGGGTGGGGCGAGCCGCTCGCGACGCATTTCGATCCGAGCAAGATCAACGTCGTCAATCGGGCCATCGGCGGCCTGAGCAGCCGCACATTTTTGACGCAAGGCCACTGGGAACGCGCGCTGACCTTACTGAAGCGCGGCGACGTGGTGTTGATGCAATTCGGCCATAACGACAACGGGCCGCTCAACGACACCACGCGGGCGCGCGGCACGATCAAGGGTGTCGGCGAGGAGACGGAGACGATCGACAACCAATTTACGCACACGCGGGAAACCGTCGGCACCTACGGCTCCTATTTGCGCCGCTACATCCGCGACGCGAAGGCGGCGGGTGCCACGCCGATCATCTGCACCCTTGTGCCCCGCAAGACGTGGAAGGACGGCAAGATTGTCCGGAGCAACGACAGCTATGCCGCGTGGGCGCGCGAAGTCGCCCGGCATGAAGGCGTCCGCTGCATCGATCTCAACGAACTCGTCGCCACCCGCTACGACGAGCTCGGTCAAGCGGCCGTCGACGCCCTCTTCGCGGACGAGCACACCCACACCAGCCGCGCCGGCGCCGAACTGAACGCCTCAATCGTCGCGCACGCGCTGGCAGGTTTCGTTGCGAGCGACGCCAGCCTCGCGGCCTTTCGGTCGGAAAATTAACTGACGGTTGCTCTCGTTGCCGCGCGGCGGCGACGCGGAGGAGCGTCTTGCTCGGCCGACGCCTCGCGCGGGCGCAGCGTCGGGCCTTCGATGAGGCGGGCGGGGATGGTCGTGAGCGACGGCTGCGACGGGATGCCGAATTCGCTGTGCATCAGGTGACCGGTGACGAGCTCCGTCGCGCGGGCGCCGAGTTGGGGCGCCTGGAAATCCATCGCGGCGCAGCTGCCGTCGGTGCGCAGCGAGTTCAGGCAGACGAAGCTGTGGGTGCGCGGGACCTTTGCGCCGCAGCGCTTCATCCAGGCCAGCGCGTCCGGAAAATGGCCGAGCACGACGTCGGGCTTGTATTGCTCGAACCACGGACGGAACACGTCGAAATTCACGCCCTCCGCGCGGAGGATCGGCACTTTGGAGATTTCCGGCAGGTAGTGCTGGAGGGCGAGGAACGCGCCTTCCCAGCGAAAGTGCAGGCGCTCGTCGAGCGAGGTCTCGATGAACATCCCGGGCCGACGGAAGCCGCGCGCATGCAGGTCGCGCAGCAGGCCGATCATCGAGCGATAGTGGTCCGAGCACACGCAGTGCATCGGCGGGCTGTCGACGAAGTAGTCGACGTAGACCGCCGTGTAGCGCGACCAGCTGAGTCCGGTGAGGTCGGGAAATCCGGCGGCGGGCAGCACGATCAGGCCGTTGATGCCGCGGGTCTGAAGAATGGAGTCGAGCCGGCTGAGCTTGAGTCCCGCCGCGCCGATCTGGAAACGATCGACCTTGAAGCCGAGTTGCGCCGCCTTGTCGGATACGCCGCGGAACACCGCGTCATTGTAGCGCTGGGCATTCTCCGACTGGTTGTCGGCGACGATTTCGATGACGGCCAGCACGCCGCGGAATTGCTGCCCGCAGGAACGGCGCAGGAACGACATGACCGCGCCGGCGAGTGGATTGCGGTCGTAACCCGCGGCTTTGGCGGCGGCGCGGACGCGCTCGACGGTCTCGGGTTTCACGCGCGGCGAGCCGCGCAGCGCGTCGGATACCGTGGTGCGGGAGAGGCCCAGTTCGCGGGCCAGGGTGCGCAGGGTCGGGGTGGCCATGGGATAGGCTCGTTTCAGGGAGCCACACCGACCGGCCGATTCAACGAAATTCCTCGGACGGTCCGAATTTTAAGCTCCGGCAAATGACGTGACCTTGTCCATAGTTCCGCCGTCTCCCTCTTCCCGCGCCGTCCCCACGCGGACCATCCCCAACCCCATGGCACACTTCACTCGCAGGGAATTCGTGCGCAGCACCGTGCTCGGTGCCGCCGCGCTCAACCTCGTCTCGCAACTCCAGGCCGACTCGCCGCCATCGGCCGCCGCACGGACGTCAGCCCCTCTGAAACCGGGAATCGCTCCCGTGCGCTGGCTCGATGTGGCGCCGCCGAGGTATTTCCCCGGTGCGACGTGGGGCGTAGCGTGGCCGCGCGGCACGCAGGCCGCTGGCACGAGCTTCGCGCTGCGCGGCACCGACGGTGCCAATTTCCCCACCCAAAGCTGGCCGCTCGCCACGTGGCCCGATGGCTCGCTGAAATGGACTGCGCACGCGCTGCCCGCGGGCGTCGTGCCGCACGAAATCGAGATTTCCGCCGGCCAGCCGGCCGCGCCCGCCACGCCGCTGCATGTCGCCGAAGACGCGGCGAGCATCACGGTGGACACCGGTGTGGTGACTTGCCGCCTCAACAGGTCCGGCGACCGTCTCGTCGCGTCGCTTGTGCGCGGCGGCGCGGAGGTCGCGCGCGCCGGGCGGCTCGTTTGCCTGCGTGAGGATCGCAGCGGTGCGCCCGTGATCGAGGAATTCAGCGGCGCCATCGAGCGCGTCACGCTCGAGCAGTCCGGCCCGATTCGCGCGGTCGTGAAAGTGGAGGGAAAACACGCGCGCGCGGGCCGCGCTTGGCTGCCTTTTGTGGTGCGCTTCTACTTCCATGCGGGCGGCGAGGCGATCCGCGTGCTGCACACGATCGTGCACGACGGCGACGAGAACCGGGATTTCATTCGCGGACTCGGTGTGCGGTTCGAGGTGCCGATGCGCGGCGAGCTGCACGACCGGCATGTGCGTTTTTCCGGGCAGGAAGCGGGTTTGTTCGCCGAGGCCGTGCGGGGCATCACCGGCCTGCGCCGCGATCCGGGCAAGGAGATCCGTGAAGCGCAACTCGCCGGTGCGGCCACGCCGCCGTTGGCCGAGTGGCGTGCGCCCGTGCCGCAGCTGCTGAAATATGTGCCCGCCTACGCGGATTGGACGCTCTTTCAGTCGAGCTGTGACGGGTTCGAGATTCGCAAACGCACGAAAGAAGGACGCACCTGGCTTACGCCGTCACGTGGTCAGCGCGCGGGTGGACTCGCCTACATCGGCACGCCGTCGGGTGGGCTCGCGATGGGCATTCGCAATTTCTGGCAAAGTTACCCGGCTCAACTCGACGTGCGAGGGGCGACGGGCGAGACGGCCGAGTTGACCGCGTGGCTCTGGGCGCCGGATGCCGCGGCGATGGACTTGCGCGGCTATCATGATGGGATGGGTCAGGACACCTACGAGAAACAGCTCGAGGGTCTCGACATCACCTACGAGGACTACGAGCCGGGCTTCGACAAACCCGAAGGCGTGGCGCGGACGAGCGAGCTGTTCCTTTTCCCGGTCGCCGCGACGCCGACGCGCGAGCGTCTGGTCGAATTTGCCGAGGTCGTGCGCACGCCGCCCGTGCTCGTGACGACGCCGGAGCACCTGCACCGCTGCGCGGTGTTCGGCGATCTCTGGGCGCCGGTCGATCGCAGCGCTCCGGGCAAGATGGCCATTGAGGACCGGTTGAGCTGGCTCTTCGGCTTCTACCAACAGGAACGCGAGAGTCGCCGTTGGTATGGTTTCTGGAACTACGGCGACGTCATGCACACCTACGACGCGGACCGTCACGAGTGGCGTTACGATGTCGGCGGTTTTGCCTGGGACAACTCGGAGCTCTCTACCGATCTCTGGTTGTGGTTCTACTTTCTCCGCACCGGACGCGCCGACGTGTTCCGTTTTGCCGAGGCGATGACTCGTCATACCGGCGAAGTCGACGTGCACCACCTCGGACGCTTTGCGCCGCTCGGCTCGCGGCACAACGTTCTGCACTGGGGCTGCAGCGCGAAGCAGCTGCGCATCAGCACGGCGCTGAACCGGCGATTCTATTACTACCTGACCGGTGACGAGCGCGTCGGCGATCTCATGCGCGAACAGATCGAGGCGGCGCGCGCGCTCGCGACGACCCAGGCGAACCGCAAGGTCGCGAAGGATCGCGTGACCGCGCCCGATCCGAACGCGCGCGAAGTCTACGCCGGCTTCGGCACCGACTGGGGCTCGCTGGCGGGCGCGTGGCTCACGGAATGGGAACGCACGGCGGATCCGAAAATGCGCGACCGGCTCCTCGCGAGCATGCGGACGATCGCCTCGCAGCCGCTCGGCTTTTTCACCGGCGGCGCGCGGCTCGAGTTGGCGACCGGCGCGTTCGCGCACTCGACCTTCGATAAACCGGTGGTGTCGCATCTCTCGGCGGTGTTCGGCCTCGTCGAGGTCTGCGCCGAACTCGTGCAGTTGCTGCCCGAGGTGCCGGAATTCAAGACCGCGTGGCTCGACTACTGCCGACTCTATAATGCGCCGAAGGCGGAGCAGGCAGCGCGTTTCGGCGCACCGCTCACGGGCACGAATCTCGAGCAAGGTCACTCGCGCCTCACCGCTTTCGCGGCGCGGCAGACGGGCGACACGGCGCTCGCCGCGCGCGCCTGGAATGAGTTTCTCCATCCGCCTGGTCCGGGTGGACGCCCGAGTCGCAACCGTCCACGCAACGAGACGAAACACATCGAGGGCCCTGCGGTTCTGCGGCCAGTTGACGAGGCGTTCGGCGTGTCGACCAACGACACGGCGCAATGGGGTTTGGCCGCGATGCAGTGCCTCGCGCTGGTCGGCGATCAGCTGCCGCGCGACTGAGCAAGGGTGGCTGGCGTGGGCGCTGTCGCCGCCATCCGAGCGGCGACCGCCTCTCAGCTATTTCTGCTCGCCGCCGGTCGTGATTAGCTCGGCCGCGAGCAACTCGGCCACCGCATCGCGGTCGCCGAAATCGGGGAGAGCGGCCGACGACGAAAAGTAGATTTTGGGCGCGGGACCGCTGACACTTTCGCGGGCGAGCGGAAGAATCGCCACGGTGACCTCGCCGCCGCGCAGCGCCGCGGGATGACGCCACAGCCCGATTTCGAGGGGCGCGCCGTTATAGTAGTCGTCGTTCACGAATTCGCCGTCGACAAACACGCGCGCCACGTCGCCGGTGTAGTGGAGCCGCAACCGCGGACGCGTCTCGGTCCGCAGACCAGTCGGCAATTTGATGCGCCAGACTGCGGCGGCGGCGAAATCGGCGTCGGTCGGCATGGCGGCGACCGGCTTGGGCGCGCGGCCGAGCGGAACCGCTCGGGCCGCACCGGCGGCATGCACGAGCTCTGTGTCCAGCGGCGTCGCCGTTTCGCGCGGTGGCGGGGCGAAGCGCACGGACCCGTCGCGTGGATCGCGTTCGAAGGCGAGCGAGTCGGCTTCGTCCATCACCACGAGACGCACGGTGGAGTTGAGAATCATCGCGGCTTCGCGTCCGGGCGTGAGATCGAGCACGCGCGTGGAGCCGTCGCCGGGAAGCTCGATGCGGCCGCGGTGGGCGACGACGCGCGTGCCGCGGAACACGAACTCGGTCGGCACGCCCGGCGTGGCGGCGAAATACCAGGTTTCCTCCGCGCCGTTACGGACGACGGCGAGCGGCTGGGCGGTGGCCCAGGCGAGTGTGCCGGCGCCGTCGAGGTCGAGATTCAAGGGCCAGATGAAGTGGGCGGACGCGGGAATCGTGACGGGCGCGGTGGGTAGCGTAAGCGCGCCGGTCGCGGGGAAGTTGATCGTGAACTGCACGCCGGGCTTCGGCGGCAAGGTGCGACCGCGCTCGTGATTGTTGACGAAGAGAAAGCCGCGCGCGTCGTCGGCGCGAACGGACCAGCGCAGCGTGGCGAGGTCATCCTTCCCGGTTGGGCGCGCGTCGGGCAGCGACGTGTCGAGCGGGGCGAGGCGCGTGCCGAAGTCGTGGAGGAACGAATGCAGGCGGCGGAGCTCGGCGTAGTGCGGTCGGACTTGGCCGTATTGGCCGAGCGGAGCCTGGAAGTCGTAGTTTTTCACCGGCATGTCGTTCCAGTTGGTGATGGCCGTGTCCTGCGCTTCCATGAGTGGCGTGCGACCGACGGGATTGGTGCCGCCGTGATACATGTAGTAACCCGGCGAAACGGAGCCCGAACCGAGCTTCACCAAGGTCAGCGCGGTGATGTCGCGCGGGTCGACGAGGATGCGGCGGTGATAGCTGCTCATCATGCCGCCGCCGATCTCGCAGGTGAGATACGGATAGAGCGCCACGTCGGGGGCGTCCTGCACGTCGCGCCGGCCGAGCGCTTCGTTGGCGATGTTCGCGTCGGTGCGCAGCGCGGAAAAATGAAAGCCGGACCAATAGCGGCCGGGCATCGCGGCCGTTTCGCGGTCCCAGAAACCCTCCGCGTAGACGCCGTAGAGCGGGACGATTTCGCCAAACGGCATCGGCGTCGCGAGCTGCGGCCAACCGGTGCGCGTGTAGAGCGGGACGTCGAAGCCGACCGCGCGCGCGATCTGTTTCAACGTCAGGAGGTGCTGTGCGGGGCCGCCGTATTCGTTTTCCAGCTGCACGCCGATGACCGGCCCGCCGTCCTTCCAGAGGAGGTCGCGGCATTGCGCGGCGGTTTGCGCGTAGAGCGCTCGCGCGGCGGCGAGATAGGCGGGCGCATCGGAGCGGAAGCCGCCCCGAGCGACAATCCAGTCAGGCAGGCCGCCGTTGCGGACTTCGCCGTGGCACCACGGGCCGAGGCGGACGATGACTCTCAGGTGCTCGGCGGCGGCGGCGGCGATGAACGCACGGAGGTTGCGGTCGCCGGACCAGTTCCAGGTGCCTTCGACTTCCTCGTGGTGAATCCAGAAAACGTAGGTCGCGACGATGTCCACGCCGCCGGCTTTCATCTTCGCCAACTCCGCGCGCCACTCGGCGGCCGGATAGCGGCTGAAGTGAAACTCGCCCATCACCGGCGTCCAGCGGCGTCCGTTGAGCAGCAGGCTGCGGCGGTCGAGTGTGAGCGTATCGCCGTTCGGCGCGGTGGCGGCGCCCATATGGAACTCGGGCGCCGCCAGCATCGCGGGCGCAGCGACCGTGAGCGTGAGCGGCGTGGCGGAGGCGACTCCGGCGAGAAGCAGCGAGAGCGTGATGAGGCGGATTTTCACCGGCGGATGAGATTGGCGAACAGGCGAAGGGCTCAGTGTGTTTCGGGCGCGGGCGACCCGAAGTCGGGCATGCCGTTTGGGCGCCAGTCGATTCGCTGGACGCGCGTGTGGCGGTTCGGATCCTTGAGCGGATCGCCCACGATGCCGCGGTAACTGCGCGCGTGGAAGACGATCAGATCGCCGCCGTCGGGCGCGGTGGTGAAGGAGTTGTGTCCGGGACCGTAGATGCGATTCGCTTCGCTCGTCGTGAAGACGGGTGTCGGCGACTTGCTCCAGGATTTCGGGTCGAGCAGGTCGGCATTCTCGTCGGCGCTGAGCAGGCCGAGGCAATATTCCGCGCCCGTGCCGGCTGCGGAGTAGGTGATGAATACGCGGCCGTGCCGCACGAGGACGGCGGGACCTTCATTGACCCAATAGCGGACTTGTTCCCAGGGAAACTCGGGTCGCGAGAGCAGCACCGCGGGACCGGCGAGCTTCGTCGGCGATGCCATCGGTGCGAGGTAGAGGTTGGTGTTGCCCTTGATCGCGGGGTCCTTCTGCGCCCAGACGAGATACTGGCGACCGCGGTGCGCGAACGTCGTCGCGTCGAGCGCGAAGGATTCCCAACCGGTGTCGATCTGGCCGCGCTCGATCCATTCGCCGTCGAGCGGATCGGCGGAGGAGTTTTCGAGGGCGTAGATGCGGATGTCCCAGACTCTCTCCGCCGCGCCGGCGGCGAAGTAGATGAACCACCGGCCGTCGATGAAATGGAGTTCGGGCGCCCAGATGTGCGCGCCCATCGGACCGGTCGCGTGCTGGCACCAGATCGTCTTCGGCTCGGCGGTGGCGAGCGCCTCGATCGTGCGCGCGCGGCGCAGTTCCAGCCGGTCGTATTCGGGCACCGTGCCCATGAAGTAATACCAGCCGTCGGTGTGGCGGAAGATGTGCGGGTCGGCGCGCTGGGCGATGAGCGGATTCGGCCAGGTCGCGGACGCGGGTTCGCCCAGGTCGACGAACGTCGGGGCGTCACGATCGCAGGAGAGCACGCCGTCCTTCTCGCGCAGTTCGACGACCTGAATCGAACTGCGGCGCAGCTCGAGCGAGTCCTTGTCCTCGGGCTTGATCGTGCCGGCGCGTCCCGGATGCGTGAAATAGAACAGGAATGCACGGTCGCCGTTCACGACGACGCAGGGGTGTCCGCCGTTCACACCGTCATCGACGCCGCGGCCGGGTTGCGCGAGCAGGTTGTCGGGCTGCGCCGTCCAATGTTCGAAATCTTCCGAGCGATACACGCCCAGCCCGCGCCACAGATCGACGAGCATCCAATGTCGCCCGCGCCATGTGAAAACGAACGGCCCTTCGCCCGGCCGCTCGCCGACGCCGGCGCACTTGCCGCGGTCGGTCCATATCGCGAGGTCGGGGCTGTCGGCGTAGTAGATGGATTTGCGATCGTGTTCGTTGTTATACCAGAGCCGCCACGTGCCGTCGGGCAGGCGGTGCACGCCGGCGTCGATCACGCGGTCGGAGCTGAGCGCGAGTGTGGAGCGATAGGTCCAGTGCCGCAGGTCGGGGCTCGTGAGATGGACGATACGGCGCGGGTGCTTCCAGTCCTCGAACACCCCCGGCACCACGGTGAGAAACAGGTGGTGCAGGTCCCCCGTCCGGTGTTCCGGTCGCGCCGGCCTCGGTGATTTGTAACCTAATAGGTTACAATCTCCGGCGGCCTCACTGTGCAGCGAGGGTGCTTTGTAACCTATTAGGTTACAATTCGCTTGGGCGGCGGTGACGATTTCGGGGGCCCAGAGGGTGGCGGTTTCGGGTGGGCCGGCGACTTCGGTGGGCAGGTCGATGTCGGCGATGCCGATGTAGTTCCAGGTCGTGCCGCCGTCGCGCGACTCGGCGATGCCGATGCGCGTGCCGTGCACCCACGCGACGCCGGAGAGGCCGGGGACGTTGGCGCGGCGATTGGTGTAGAACATCCACCACGCGCGGGCGTGCGGATTCCAGACGACGACGGGATCGGCGGCGCCGTCGAAAACCGGATCGCGGAAGAGCGGGTGGGGCGTGGCTTCTTTTTCCGCGCGGGCGAAAAGCGAGGGCACCAGTGCCAGTAGATTGAGCGCGAGAAGCAGAAAGCGTTTCATGGCCGAGCGGGAGAAAGAACGATGCGGTCGAGCACGATGCCATCGTCAATGCCTCGGACCGTCAGGACGTGCGGGCCCGGTTTCGGGAGTTGAACGCGCGTGGAGAGCGGGCGGTAGCCGTTGAGCACGCCCTGCGCCCATTCCGCGCCGCCGTCGCGCACGGGCAGCGCGAGGGTTTGCGGAGGCGCATCGTCGACCGAGAACGCGAGGCGCAGCGTGTCCCCGCGGAGCGGATGTGTCGGGAGGAACTCGAATGTGAGGTCGAAGGCGCCGGCGGGAGCATCGAGGTCGTAGGTGAAATGACGGCCGGCCGTGACAGCCAATGCCCCGCCCGAGCGACCGAGCCCGAAGATGATGCCTGAGCGATCCTGCACCTCGGCGGCGAGAAACACGGGAAGCGAGATCTGCTCTGCGTCTTCGTCAACCGCGGCTTTGGGCGCACTCAACGGCTGCCAGCGCGCGATGCGCATGGATTTCCACTCGGTGTCGGCCGGTTCGAGGCGCATGAAGCCGCGCCACTTGCCACCGGCGATATCCTCGTTGTAGCGCCGCGTCAGGCGCGTGAGCTTGGCATCCGCCTCGAAGGCCGCGTCGGGCCGACCTTGCTCACCGAGGATGTAGCGGCGGTTGGCCAGCGCGGCGCCTTTCACCGGGTAGCCGATCAACTCGAAAAAAGCGTCCTGCTTGGCCGCGGGCAGTTTGCCGGCCAGATCGTCGACGTCGGTTCGCAAGTCGTCGAATCTGGAGCGGCGCTCATTCAAGTCGCTCTGCGTCCAGTCGCTCGGTCGCGGGCTTTGCCCGGGCAGCCACCATTGCAGGTGCTCGGGTTTGCGGGCGAAATTCAGCGTGTAGTAGCGGTCGAGGATCGCGGCGATCCGGTCGGCTTGCTCAGCGCCGAACTCGCGCGCGGCGAATTCGCGGAGGAATCGGGGCTGCGCATCGGTGCCCCACTGCTTCACGTCCCACGCGAGTCGCAGGAAGAACTCGGTGCCGATCTCGGCCGGTTTCAGGTCGCCGACGTTGACGATCCAGACGCGGTCGGCGCCGTGCGCGTAGGATTTGGTCATCTCCTCCCAGACGAGCGCCGGCGGCGTAGTGCAGAGCCAGAGATACGAGAGCGGGCGGCCGAGGTAGGAGAGGTGGTAGTAGACGCCGAAGCCGCCGGCGCGCTGGCGCTCCTCGGGCGACGCGAAGCTGCGCACGTAGCCGAAATTGTCGTCGGGCCAGACGATCGTGACGTCATCGGGCACGCGCAGGCCGCGGCGGTAGAGGTCGAGGACTTCCTTGTAGGCGCAGAAAATCTGCGGTGCGTGCGCGGAGTCGGATGTGACGTGCTGTGCCAGCATCGTGCGCTGATCGGCGAAGACTTGCTCGAACACGGCGATGCGCTCGGCATCGGTCTTCGCGCCTTGGATCGCGCTGTCGTGGATGCCGCGCATGCCGAGCGTCCAGAGGTTTTCGAAACGACCGTTGGCGCGGACGCGCTCCTCCCAATAAGCGCGCACGCCGTCGCGGTTGGTCACGTAGTTGTAGTCGGCGGCGCGTTCGTGCGGCCACTCGCCGACATTGTTCCGCAGCATCGGCTCGGCGTGCGAGGAGCCCATGACGATGGCGTAGTCGTCGGCGAGCGCGGCGTTGCGCGGGTCGGCGTTGAACGGCCGGGTGCACGCGTGCATCGCGGGCCAGAGCGTGTTGGCCTTCAGGCGGAGCAGGAGCTCGAACACGCGGGCGTAGGTCTTCGGGCCGATGCCACCGTTCCCCGGCTCGAAGGTCTTCGCCGCCCACGGCTGCATGCCCCAATCCTCGTCGTTGAGAAAAATGCCGCGATAACGCACCGACGGTGGACCGAAGCGTCGCGTGCCTTCGGCGATGGAAAGGTCGCCCTTCTTTTCCGGCGTTGCGTCCGCCCACCAATGCCAGGGCGAGACGCCGATTTGCTGGGAAAGCTCGTAGACGCCGAAGGCGGTGCCACGGCGGTCGCTGCCGACGATCACGAGCGTCGGTGCGGGCACGGTCGGCGGTGCGAGCGTAGCGATGAGGAACGATTCCCACGCGCCGCGCAACGAGCCGACGTCGAGCGCACCGGTCGCCACGAGCGTGTCGATGGCGGGCGATTGACCGAGCGTGCCGACGAACACGCGCGGCCCGGCACCAGTCGCGCTGGACTCGATCGTCGGCTCGATGCCGGTGATCGTCGCGACGTCGCGGACCAGGTCGCCGGCCGCGAGTTGGACGACCTTGGCGTCGGTCGGGGAAACCACGAGCGACGCCGCGCGCCCGTGTTCAACGAGTGGAAAATCCGCCGCCGAACTGAGCGCGGTCCAGCCGAGCGCGCACAGGAGGGCGACGGCGTGGCGGATTCGGCGCATCGACTCAGAGTTCGAGCACGACGACGGATTTCGCGGGCAGCGCGACGACGAGCTTGCCGCCTTCGAGTTTCGCGCCGGTGAAGGGGGCGGGTTTCACGACGGCGGGCGCGTCGAACGTGTTATGCGCATCCATCGCGTCGGCGGTGAGGATGCGGCCGGTGACGCTCTTCGCCGCGACGCCCGCAAGAGCGCAGGTGACGGTGACGGCGCTCTGCGGATCGCAGTTCACGAGCGAGAGATGGACCTTGCCGGCGGCGTCGCGCGAGGCGGAGGCACTGACGGCGGGGATCTTTTCCGCGCCGAAAACGTAATCGGGCGACACGAGGTCGACGCGCAGCGAGGTGGCGTCCTGGTGGACCTTGAACATCTCGAACGCGTGGTAGGTCGGCGTGAGGATCATCTTCGCGCCGTCGGTGAGGATGACGGCTTGGAGCACGTTCACCATTTGCGCGATGTTGGCCATCGTCACGCGGTCGGCGTGACGGTGGAAGATGTGGAAGTTCAGCGCGGCGACGAGCGCGTCGCGCAGAGAGTTTTGCTGGACGAGGAAGCCGTCCTTGCTGCCGGGTGTCTTGTCATACCACGTGCCCCATTCGTCGACGACGAGCGCGACTTTCTTCTCGGGGTCGTATTTGTCCATGATCGCAGTGTGCTTCGTGACAAATTCGTCCATGCGCAGCGTGTTGCGGAGGGTGGAGAACCATTCGGCTTCGGGGAAATCCGTGGCGGAGCCCTTTTTTTTCCAGTCGCCCGTCGGCAGCGTGTAATGATGCAGGGCGAGGCCGTTCATGTTCTTCGCCGCTTTCTGCATGAGCACTTCGGTCCAGTTGTAATTGGAACCATCGGGGCCGCAGGCGACGCGGTAGAGACGCGTGTCGGTGTAGTTTTTGACGAAGGTGTTATAGCGGCGGAAATTGTCGGCGTAGAACTCCGGCGTCATGCTGCCGCCGCAGCCCCAGCTCTCGTTGCCGATGGCGAGATACTTCACCTTCCACGGTTCCGCGCGGCCGTGCGCGCGGCGGAGATTGGCCATGGGCGAACTGGCGGGCGAGGTCATGTATTCGACCCACTCCATCGCCTCCTGCACGGTGCCGCTGCCGACGTTGAGGCAGACGTAGGGCTCGATGCCGAGCATCTCGCAAAGGTCGAGAAACTCGTGCGTGCCGAAATGGTTGTTCTCCACCACGCCGCCCCAATGCGAGTTATACATCGACGGGCGCGACTCGCGCGGGCCGATGCCGTCCTTCCAGTGATACTCGTCGGCGAAACAGCCGCCCGGCCAGCGCAGCACCGGGACCTTCAGCTCGCGCAGCGCGGCGAGGACGTCGTTGCGGTAACCTTTAGTGTTCGGGATCGGCGAATCGGGTCCGACCCAGATGCCTTCGTAGATGCAGTGGCCGAGATGCTCAGCGAAATGGCCGTAGATGTTCCGGTTGATTGCCGGGCCAGGCTCATCGCCGCGAAGGACAAGCGTGGCTTCGGACGCGCGCGCCGAGGTAAACGCGGTCGCCAATGCGAGCGCCGCGCACGCAAACAGGGGTCGGGGTGTCATGGGCGGCAGCGTCGGCCGAAAACACAGCGGGCACAACCGCGCCGGAGCTTGACCGTTCGACGCTGGGCGCGCCGCGGGCGCAGCAGAGGGCCCGTGCGCTCACCAGTCCGCGAGCGGACGGACAGCCGGCGAATTCCCGGCGGGCGGGCCCGGCGAAAACTGCACGGTGACCGAAGCGTCGGGCGAGCCGAGCGGCGTGAATGTGAGGTGGACGAGCGTCACGCCGGGATTGCGGGCATTGAAACCGTCGGCGGGTGGCTGGGCGGGTTCGGCGGCGAATTTCGCGCCAGCCGGTGCGTCGAGCAGGCGCAGCGTGAGCGCGCGGCCGTTTTGCCGCAGCACCGCCGTGTCGCCGCGCAATTCGACTTGGGCGCGGGTGACGATTTGCCAGCGGACGGACTTGGCGGGAGCGAGTCCGGAGATTTCGTCGCGCACGATGAAACCGCGGTCGGCTTGCAGCGCGAAACCGCGCCGCGCACGTTGCGCCTGCCCGGCGAAGACCGGGCTGAGATCGAGCACAGCGACCCGACGCGCGCCGTCCGAGACGAAGCGCTCGATGGTCGCGCGGCCGGCGACCCGATGCGGTGCGCCGCCGAGCGTGAGCGTGTTGTGGCTGACGTTGGCGAGGCGGTAGACGCTCCAGCGCGGCGAGTTTTGCGCGCGGTTCCAGAGGTCGATCTTCTTCGACTCGAGCGACTCGTAATCCTGCATGCCGAGGTCGATGGCCCAGCGCACGCTGTCGACCTCGTAGATGAATGAGCCCGCATCCATGTGTGCGTGGTTGAGCGCGGCGGAGCCGCCCTTGGCCGCGAGGTAGGCGGCTCCCGGCGCGGTCCACGATTCGCGGAAAACGACCACCGGATTCGGACCGTCCCCGGACCAGTCGAGCGGCAGGTGCGGTGCGGCGATGGGAAGCGCCGGCCACCAGAGCGCGGCGAGGGGAGCAAAACGATTGCCGCGCGCGGCGGCGGCGAGGCCCTGCTTACCGGCCAACCGTTGCATTTCGAAGTGTAGCAGGCCTGTGTCGCCGGTGCGGCGCGCGAACCAGAACACCGCGGGCTCGAAGTCCAGCCGTTCGCCGCCGTCGGAGAAGTTGAAGGAATGTCCGCTGGGTCCCGTGAGCTGCAGGTAGTCGGCTGCGCTGGCCAGAAAACCCGGACTCGCGTTCAATCCCCAGTCGGTGCCGAGCGCGGATTCGAGCGCGGCGAGCATCAACACCTGATAACTCGTGCCGTAAGCCCAGTAGGACGGCCCCTCGGGATAAACGCCGTCAGGCCCATAAGGCTTGAGGCCGTGCACGATGCCGGCGCGAGCGAGATCGAGTAGGCGTCGTGCCTCGTCCGGCGCCTCGTCGGCGACAGCGAGCGCGCCGAGCGTGAGGCCGCCGAAGCAAACCTGGTTCCAGTTGTTCTCGGCCCGCTGCCACGAATTGCGGCGGTCCCGCGGATCGAGTCCGGGCCGCAGCCCTTTCTCGACGATCGCGCGGCGGATCTCATCGCGCGCCGCAGGCGCCAGACGCGCGTGCAACCAATCGTAGCCGAGGGCGAGTGCGGCGGTGGCTTCGCCCACGTCGAGGAAATGCTCCGGGTTCCAGTCAGGGAAGCGCGCCGCCGCCAGCATCTCGCTTTCGGCGCGGCGCACGAAGGCGTCTTCTCCGGTCACGCGTGCGGCGTAGCTGAAGAGCAGCACGCGGTGCAACAGCTCGCGCGAGACGTGCAGCAGCCGGCGTCCGATCATCACGCGCTGCACGGTGGGCAACGCGGCGCGGGCGCGCGCCTCCGCGATGAGCGCGTCGTTGAAGTCCGCGAGCGCCGGTTCGACGGCGATACGCGCCCTGAGCGTTTGCCAGGCGTCCTCGCGCGCGAGCAGGCGCGGGTGCGCGGGCAAGGGCGCAGGCGCAGCCGTGTCGTTTGTTGCGGTGCTGGCCGCCGGCGCGGGCACGAAGCCGGCGAGGCACGCGAGACTCAGCAGCAGGCGGCGCGCGAGGCTCATGGTTGCAGGGGCAACGCGGGATCCTTCAGCGGCACTTCCTCCGGCGCGGAACCGTCGGGAGCCGTAACGGTGAACTGGCCGCGCAGGCGGACGTCTTCCGACGACGAACCGACCATGACGGTGAAGCGGCCGGGCTCGACGACCCATTCGTAGCGCGCGTTGAGCAACTGCAGGTGCCGGCGCTCGAGCGTGAAGCGCACGGGCTTCGTTTCGCCGGGCGCGAGCGACACGCGGGCGAAGCCGCGCAGCGCCTTGTCCCACGTCGTGACCGAGCTGTAGTCGTCGCGCAGATAAAGCTGCACGATCTCGTCACCGGCGCGCGCACCGGAGTTGGTGACGTCGCACGTGACGGTCACGGTGTCGTCGGTGCCGAGTCGCTCCGGTGTCACGCGGAGATTGGCGTAGCGGAACGTCGTGTAGCTCAGGCCGTGGCCGAAGGGAAACAGCGCGCCGGCGACTTGGCCGTCGTCGCGGGCCTGCGCGCCGGGTCGGGCGGGGAAGTTGAACGGCACCTGGCCCGCGCTGCGCGGGAAGGTGATCGGCAGATGGCCGCTCGGGTTCACGTCGCCGAGCAAGACATCGGCGAGCGCGGCACCGGCTTCCTCGCCGGGGAACCATAGCTCGACGATCGCGGGCACGTGCTTCGCGGCCCAGTTGACGCTGAGCGGACGGCCGTTGCTGAGGACGAGCACGACGGGCTTGCCGGTGGCGTGGAGCGCGCGGAGGAGCTCCTCTTGGTAACCTGGCAAGTCGAGGCTGACACGGCTCGCCGATTCGCGACTGATGTCGTCGGTCTCGCCGAGCACCGCGACGATCACGTCGACGTCTGCGGCCGCGGCGACCGCCTCCGCGATGCCGGCGCGCACGTCGGCCGGGGCGGGTTCCTTGAACAGATCGCTCTCGGGAAACGCCGCGTCCTTGGTCGCGACGCCCTTCACGTAACGCACCTCGACGCTCGCGCCGAGCTTGGCGCGCAGGCCGGCGAGCGGCGTGACGAAGTCGAGTTGCTGCGGCGCGTAGCGCGACCACCAGCCGTGCGGATCGTCGGCGAGCGGCCCGGCGACGAGGACCTTTTTCAATTTCTTCGCGTCGAGCGGCAGCGCGGCGCCGTCGTTTTTGAGCAATACGATCGATTGGCGGGCGGCGAGGTGGGCGGCGGCGAGGTGGGCGGGCGCGCGCACGGTCTGCTGTGCGACGGCCGGGTCGCGATACGGCGCGTCGAAGAGCCCGAGGCGGAACTTCACGCGCAGGATTTCGCGCACGCGCTCGTCGACGACGGACATCGCGAGTTTGCCGGCGCGAATCTGCTCGCGCAGCGGCGTCACGAACACCTGCGGCGGCGTGAAGGTCGTGCGCACGTTCAGGCCGGCCTCGACGGCCTGCCGCACGGCGTCGCCGTAGGTGGCGGCGGTGCGGTGTTTGGTGTGGATGAACTCTACGGCGTCGCTGTCGGAGACGACGTAGCCCTTGAAGCCCCACTCGGTGCGCAGGATGTCGGTAAGGAATTTTTTCGATGCCTCGACCGGCACGCCTTCGTAGTCGTTGTAGGAAGCCATCACGCCCATCGCGCCGCCCTCGCGCACGGCGCGGCGGAACGGCTCCAGATAAATCTCCTGCACGTCGCGCCAGGTCGCGGCCGGATCGGTGCGCACATGGCCGTCGCGTCCGCCCTTCGGGATGGAGTAGACGGCGAAGTGCTTCAGGGTCGACGCGACACACGCCTCCTGGATGCCGCGGACCTGTTCGACGCCGAGCGTCGAGACCAGGAACGGCTCCTCGCCGTAGGTCTCGGTCGTGCGGCCCCAGCGTGGGTCGCGTGCGAGGTCGAGGATGGGCGAGTAGATGTTGCTGTAGCCGAGCGCGTGCGCCTCGCGGCCGGTGATGCGGCCGATCTCGCGCACGAGTTCCGGGTTGAACGCCGCGGCGACGCCGAGTTGCGAGGGAAAGCTCGTCGCCTTGGCGTGCAGCAGGCCGCGGATGCCCTCGTTGGTGAAGTCGACCGGCACGCCGAGGCGGGTTTGCTCGATGAACCAGCGTTGAATCTCATTCAGCTGCCGCGTGTGGTTGCCCCAGGGGAGATCGTATTTCGGATTCGCGAGATCGCTTTTCCAACCGAGGTTGCCGTTCGACTGCTCGTCGATGTTGCCGATGCCATCCTTCCACAGTTCCTGCGCCCAGGCTGGCGTCGGCAACTCGTCCTTCAATACGCGCGGGTAACCGTAGAGCGTGACCATCTGTGCGGTTTTCTCCTCGAGCGTCATGCGCGCGAGCAGATCGGCGACGCGCGTCTCGAGCGGCGCGGCGCCGTCCTCGTAGGGGTCTTTCACGCCGTTTTTGTTCAGGTCGATCCAGCCGTCGTGATAGATCGCCGCCGACGGGCGCGGATCGATGAATTGATCGGGAGTCGGCGCGGCGAAAGCGCCGACGGCCAGCGCGAGTGCGGCGAGGTGGAACCAGCAGCGGGAAATCATGGGGAAAGCAGGGCAAGCGAAGAGCGGAGCGACCGCGATGGCAACGGCGGCGGAATCCCTCTCATGAGGGGGGCGGGCAAGACAAATTCAACCGGCTCGCCGGCGCAGGGCGACGCGACGCGTGCCGGACAGTCCTGCAAAACTCCCGGCGGTTTCGCCTTTCGCGCGCCAGCGGGGCGGGGCATGGTGCGACCGGCTCCCTCACATGTCCTCGCTCCCGCTGCACGGTGACTGGCAACTCGCGCTTGATCGCGCCGACACCGGCGTGGGCGCGCGCTGGTTTGCCGGTCCTCTCGCGAGCGACACGGTCGTCCAGCTGCCGGGTGCGCTTGCGGCGCAAGGATACGGCGATGCGGCCGAGCCCGACTCGCCGTGGACGGGCACGATTTTCGACCGCAGCTATTTCACGGCATCGGAGTATGCGGCATTCCGCCCGCCCGCGCCGGTGCGCCTGCCGTTCTGGCTGACGCCGGAGCGCGTCTACGTCGGCACGGCGTGGTATCAGCGCGAAATCGACATCCCGGTCGAGTGGGTCGGGCAGCGCATCATGCTCTCGCTGGAGCGCCCACACTGGCAGACGCGCGCCTGGCTCGGCGAACGCGAGCTCGGCACGCGCGACAGCCTCGCCACGCCGCACGACTACGAGGTCGGGGTCTTCGCCGCTGCCGGCCGTCACCGGCTCACGCTGCGGATCGACAACCGGATGATCGTCGACGTGGGTGAAAACGCGCACAGCGTCAGCGACCACACGCAGGGCAACTGGAACGGCGTCGTCGGCACCATCGAGCTGCGCGCGAGCGCCGCGGCATGGATCGACGACTTGCAGGTTTATCCGGATGTCGCCGCGCGCAGCGTGCGTGTGAGCGGGCGAGTGGCTGTGGCGGCGGCTTCGCCGTTACCGGCGACCGTTCTGCTGGACTGCGGTGCCGCCGCCGCGACCGCGCCCGTGGCGGATGATGGCGGATTCGCGGCCACGCTCGCGCTCGGCCCCGACGCGCCGCTCTGGGGCGAGTTCACGCCTGCCCTGCACACGCTCACGGCGCGGCTGCCGAACGGCGAGGCGCGCGCGGTGCGCTTCGGGTTGCGCGAGATTCGGCGCGAAGGACGCCAGCTGTTGCTCAACGGTCGACCGCTTTTCTTACGTGGGGCGTTGGACTGCGCGCAATTTCCACTCACAGGGTATCCGTCGACTGACGTTGCTGAGTGGCGCCGCATCCTCGGCGCGATCCGTGAGCACGGGCTGAATCACGTGCGGTTCCACTCGTGGTGTCCGCCCGAGGCCGCGTTTGTGGCGGGCGATGAACTCGGAATGTATTTCCAAATCGAGGCTGGCACCTGGCCGAATGCGGTCGCCGTGCTCGCCGCCAACTCGCCGCGCGGCATCGGCGACGGCGCGTCCGTCGATGCGTGGACGCTCGCGGAGGGCGAGCGCATTCTCCGGGTCTACGGCAACCATCCGTGCTTCGTGCTGTTCGCCGCGGGCAACGAGCCGGGCGGGCCGCAGCATCGCGAGTATCTCGCGCGCTGGGTCGAGGCGATGCGCGCGCTCGACTCGCGGCGGCTCTACACTGGGACGGCGGGCTGGCCGGAGCTGGCGGAAAACGATTTTCACGTGCTGCCCGAGCCGCGCGCGCACCAGTGGGGCGACGGACTCGCGAGTCGCCTTAACGCCACGCCGCCCGCGACGACCGCGGATTACCGCGCGAGCGTGGAGCGCCGCGATGCGCCGGTCATCAGTCACGAGATTGGGCAATGGTGCGCGTTTCCCGATCCGGCGGCGGCGGATTACAACGGTCCACTGCGGCCGGGCAGTCTCGAAATCCTTGCGGTGCGTCTGCACGAGCGCGGATTATCGGAGCGCGCAGCGGAGTTTGCACGTGCTTCGGGGCGATTGCAGCTCGCGTGCTACAAGGAGGAGATCGAGGCGCAGCTGCGCACGCCCGGGCTCGCGGGTTTTCAGTTGCTCGGCCTGCAGGATTTCACGGGTCAGGGGCACGCGCCGGTCGGCGTGCTCGATCCGTTCTGGCGGACGAAGGGCTATGCGAGTGCGGTGGAGTTCCGGCGCTTTTGCGCGCCGACGGTGCTGCTGGCGCGGTTGCCATGCCGGGTGTTCACCGCGGGCGATACGCTCGAAGCCGATCTCGAAGTCGCGCACTTCGGCGCGAGCTCGCTGACCAGTGCCGTCGCGCGCTGGCGCATGGAAGATGCGGCGGGCCGCGTGATCGCGCAGGGTGAATTTGTGTCGTGCGCCGTGCCGCTCGGCGCGCCTTTCGCGCTCGGAAAAATCCGCGCGCCGCTCGGCGAGGCGCTGCGCGCGCAGCGGTTGCGGCTCGTGGCCGGTCTCGCTGGCACGGCGATCGAGAACGACTGGAACGTGTGGGTCTATCCAGCCACCGAACCCGCGCCGGTGCCGCCCGGCGTGCTTGTGACGCGCACGCTCGACGCGCACGCCGAAGAGATGTTGCGCGGCGGCGGACGCGTCGTGCTGTCCGGCGGCCGCGGTCGCGCGCGCGGCGATGTGCGCGGTCGCGTCGAGTTGGGTTTCACGCCGATCTTCTGGAACACGTGGTGCACGCGGCGGCAGGCGCCGCACACGCTCGGATTGGTGTGCGACCCGCGGCACGCGGCGCTGGCGGAGTTTCCGACCGAGGCGCACAGCGATTGGCAATGGTGGCATCTGTTGCGGCGGGCCGACGCGTTGATCGTGGATGCGCTGCCGCGCGAACTGCGGCCGCTAGTCGAAGTGATCGACGATTGGTATACGTGTCGACGGCTGGCGCTGGCATTCGAGGCGCGCGTGGGCGCGGGCCGCTTGCTGGTGAGCAGCGTCGATTTGACGGCAGACTTGGCCAGCGACCCAGTGGCGCGACAGTGGCGCGCGAGCTTGCTGGCGTATGCGGCGAGTGAGGCGTTCGCGCCGACGGTGGAGGTCACAGCGGAGGCGGTTCGGGCGCTCTTCCTGGCCGCGGCAGAATAGGGCGCCGGACTATCCGAATGCGACTGGCTTTGCCGGCGGTCGGTGGTGCTATTGGCTCATTCGCTCACCCCTCCCCATGAAAATCCGCCTTCGTCTCGTTGTTACCATTGCCGCGGTCGTGACTGGTTTGCTGCCGCTGGGTTTGCGCGCGGCAGTCGGGCAGGGGACGAAACTCTACCACGGCGCCGCGTATTATCCGGAGTTGTGGCCCGAGGCGGAAGTGCCGCGCGACATCGCCGAGATGAAGAAACTCGGCATCAACGTCGTGCGCGTCGGCGAATTCGCCTGGGCGCGCATGGAGCCGGACGAGGGCAAGGTGGATTTCAGTTTTTTCCAGCGCGTGTTCGACCAACTGCACGCGGCGGGCATCGATGTCGTGCTCTGCACTCCCACGGCGACGCCGCCGGTCTGGCTGAGCCACGGCCACCCGGAGCGCGCGTTCGTCGACGGCGAGGGCCGCGTGATGATCCACGGCGCGCGGCAGCACATGTCGTATGAAAACCCCGAGGTCCGCGCGGCGTGTCTGCGCATCGTTGCGGCCGAGGCGGCGGCGCTCGGGCGGCACCCGGCCGTCATCGCGTGGCAAATCGACAACGAGCTGAAGTGCCACGTCGGCGAGGATTTCAACCCGTCCGCCATCGCGAACTGGCAGCGCTGGCTGGAAAAACGTTACGGCACCATCGACGCGCTCAACGCCGCGTGGGGCACGGAGATTTGGAGCCAGCGTTATCAGCGCTTCGATCAGGTGCCCGCGCCGCTGCGCACGCCATTCCTCCACAACGCCTCGCTCAGCACGGCTTACCGGATGTTCAATCGTGAGCGCACGGCGGATTTCGTCGCCGAGCAATGCGCGGAAATCCGCAAACATTCCGCCGCCCCGATTACGCACAACACGATGCGCTGGTTCAGTGTCGGGCTCGAGAGCCTGCACGCGCCGTTGGATTTCGCGGCGTTCGATGATTATCCGTCGAGCAAGGACTGGCGGAATCTCATCGTGCACTACGATCTCTTTCGCGCGGCGAAACCCGGCAGGGCGTTCTGGGTGATGGAAACCAGCGCCACGCACAATGGCTGGCTGAGCAACCACGAGCCGGCGCACCCGCCGGGCTTCCTCGTGGCGGAGGCGGTCGCCGACTACGCGCTCGGCGGGGAGGCGTTCTGCTACTGGCTCTGGCGCCAGCAACGCACCGGGTGCGAACTCCCGCACAGCGCGCTGCTCAGCGCCTGGGGCAAGCCCACGCTCGGCTACGCGCAGGTGGAGCGCGTCGAGGCCGCGCGCCGGCAACTCGAGCCGCTCATCGCGGCGAGCCAGCCGCTGCCGGTCGAGGCCGCGGTGACGTGGTCCGATCTCGCTCGCGCCATGTGGCAGACCGAGCCGCTCGGTTCGAGTCGCGCGCACACGGTCGATTATCAGAAGGCGATCGGCGAATGGCACTCACTGCTGCTCGATGCGGGCGTGCCGCGCGACATCCGCTTCGAGGGCGCCTCGCTCGACGGCTTGAAACTGCTCGTCACCCCGATGGTGCCGCACCTCAGCGCCGAGTTGCTGGCCAAAGCGGAGAAGTTCGTCCGCGACGGCGGCGTGTGGATTTGCGGCCCGCTCTCCGGCGGACGCACCGCCGAGCACACCGTGCCGACCGACGCCGCGCTCGGCGCGCTCGAAAAGCTCGCGGGGGTGGAGGTCGTGTATTCGTTTCCCGTGAACGGCATCGATGCCAAGGCCGAGAGCGAAGGCGTAACCGCGTCACTTGCCGGTTGGTGCAACGCCCTTCGTCCCGCCGCGCCGGAGACGAAGATCCTCGGCACGCTGCTCACCGATCGCGTGGAGCCGGGTCTCGCGTTCGCCACGGAACGTCCCCTCGGCAAGGGCGCGATCATCGTGCTCGCGGCGCAGCCGCAGGGCGACGCCGGCCAGGCGCTGCTCGCGCGCCTCGTCGCGCACGCCGCGGCGCGCGCGGACGTCCGCCAGCGCTACACGGCCACGCCTGGCACGATTGTGTGTCCGCGCCGCACGACGGACGGGCACACGCTGTGGATCGCCGTGAACATGGATGGCGCGGGCGGCGAAGTGCAGTTGCCCGCCGCCGCGACCGACGCCGTCAGCGGCGCCGCGCTCGCCGCCGGCGCGCTGAAGCTCGGCCGCTACGAGTGGCGCGCGGTGCGGTTCTGAGCCGAGCACTCGATCCTTCTTAACCACGAATGAACACGAATGGACACGAATGCCCTCACTGGCGCTCGCCGTATTGGTGTCCATTTGTGTTCATTCGTGGTTTCTCCTTCTGAAATCTCTCCTCGATGACCAATCCTCCCGATCTCTCCCACGGTGATTTCACGCTGCCCGGCGAAGCCGGTTACGAGCAGCTCACGCTGCGCCTCGCCAAGAAATGGGGCGCCGACACCATCCGCGACTCCGACGGCACGCAGCTCTCGCCCGAGATCGTGCAATCCGGCTACGCGATCTACTCGACCGTCTGCCTCGTGCGCTCGGTGCAGCCCTGGGCGCGCGTGCATCGCGACAAGCTCCAGCAGAATTTCCTCATGAGCTTCCCCGTCGTCGCCGCGAAGGCGCGCACGACGATCACGCTGCTGGCGGGTTACTACACCGAGCAGTTCGTGGTGAACTTCGGCGACAGCCCGAAGCGCTGGTGGCAGGTCTTCGACCGCACGACCGGCAAGGAAGTCGCGAAGACCAAGTGGTCTTTCAACGCGAAGAAAGGCACCGTCACCATCGAGGGCACCATGCCCGGCCACCAATACACGGTGAACTTCCTCGCCTTCCGCACTTGGGAGGAGATCTCGATGTATAATCACCTCACGAACAACTGGGGTGACCGCGAGCATCTCGCCGCCGTCGATCCGATGCAGCCCGAGACGCAGCAGGTGTTGCTCGAGTTTCTCGAGAAATGGCTGCGCGACCACGCGGACACCAAGGTCGTGCGCTTCACGTCGATGTTCTACAACTTCTCGTGGTTCTGGGGCGCGGATCACGCGAAGCTCCGGGACATCTATTCCGATTGGGGCGACTACGCCATGACCGTCAGCCCGCGCGCGCTCACGCTCTTCGAGAAGAAATTCGGCTACCGGCTCACGTCGGAGGATTTCGTCAACGGCGGCCTCTACAACTCGACGCACAACGCCCCGTCGCGCCGCTACCGCGACTACATGGATTTCGTGCACGACTTCGTGATCGAGTTTGGCCGCAAGTGCATCGATCTCGTGCACCGCTACGAGAAACTCGCCTACGTGTTCTACGACGACCACTGGGTTGGCGTGGAGCCGAGCAGCCCGCGTTTCAAGGAGTTCGGCTTCGACGGCCTGATCAAGTGCGTGTTCAACGCGTTCGAGGTGCGCCTCTGTGCGCACTCCACCGGCGCGAAGACCCGCGAGCTCCGTCTGCACCCGTATCTGTTCCCCACGGGCTTGAAGGGCGAACCGACCTTCAAGGCCGGCGGCAACCCCACGCTCGACGCGAAGAATTTCTGGATCGATGCGCGCCGCGGTCTCGTGCGCGCGCCCATCGATCGCATCGGCCTCGGCGGCTACCTCTCGCTCGTCGAGCCGTTCCCGGATTTTCAGGACTACATCGAGGGACTCGCGCGCGAGTTCCGCCTCCTGAAATCCTTCCACGCCGGCGGCCGCCCGTGGGTCGCACCGTTCAAGGTCGCCGTGCTCACCGCGTGGGGCGACCTGCGCGCGTGGACCTGCTCGGGGCACTTCACGCCGGGCGTCGCGCTCTACGACGTGCTCGAATCCCTCGCCGGCCTCGCGCTCGACGCGCAGTTCATCAGCTTCGACGACTTGGTGAAAAACGGCGTGCCGCGCGGCGTGAAAGCCGTGATCAACTGCGGCCGCGCCGGCTCGGCATGGAGCGGCGGGCATTATTGGGACGACCCGCGCGTCGAGACGATCCTCACGGAGTTCGCGCAAAAGGGCGGCGGCGTCATCGGCATCGGCGAGCCGTCGGCGCGCCCGCGTCCCGGCCAGTGCTTCAAGCTCGCGCGCGTCTTCGGCCTCGACCGCGACACCGGCGACCGCGTCGCCAACGGCAAGTTCAAGTTCGCTCCGCCCGCCGCGCCAGTCGCTGCGCACTTCATCACGGCGGACATCACCACGCCGCTCGACCTCGGCAAGGACGTGGACGGCATCTACGTCTTCAACGGCGACACGACCGTGCTCGCCGAGCGCGACGGCACGCCGCGTCTCGCCACGCACGCCTTCGGGCGCGGCCGCGCGGTTTACCTGAGCGGGTTCAAGTTCAACTTTGAGAACACGCGACTGCTGCACCGCGCGCTCTACTGGGCCGCGTCGCAGGACGCCGCGTGGAGCGTCTGGCACGCGGACAACGTGAAGACCGAGGCCAGCTACTTCCCGGCGGTGAAGAAGCTCGTCGTGATCAACAACGCCGGTGAACCGCAGTCGACGACCGTGGCCCTCGCCAACGCGCGCGCCACGCGCACCCTGAAGCTCGCAGCCCACGGCATCGCCATCGTGGACGTGTGATCGGACGGTGCGGTCAGCGACGCGAGCGTATGCGTCCGACGGGCGTCCTCATTGACGACTCGTAGTAGCCACTAATCTGACAGAGACTCTGTTGAGGATGATGACTACTGCCTACGAGTCGTTCTCGTAGTAGCCACCATTACGAGGCAGACCAACGAGCGGGAGTGAGAGCTGCGATATCGTCTTGGTTGGTCATCTGCGGCAGGCGCGTGAGCACGTCGCGGAGGTAAGCGAGCGGATCCTTTCCGTGGCGCTGACAGGAGACGACGATCGAGTAGATGATGGCGGAGCGCTGACCGGCGTCGGGATGGCCGATGAAGAGCCAGTTCTTCTTTCCGATGGCCGAGGGGCGGATGGCGTTTTCGACGAGGTTATTGTCGAGGCGACTCTCGCTGTGGCGCAGATGCGCGGTGAGCGGTTCCCAGTTATCGAGCAGATACGTGCAGGCCTTGCCGATGAGCGAGCGCGGCAGATGGCGCGTGCGCAGGCCGATCGCGAGTCGCCGCAGCCAACGCAGGGGTCGAGCAAAGTGCTCCTGGCGCAGCGCGGCCCGCGCCGTGCCGACATTCGCAGCGTCCCATTCGCGTTCACGCAGGTAAAGTTCGCCGATCAAGCGTAGCATCAAGTTCACCGCCTTCGGCGATTCCGGCAACGCCTCGACCCAGTAACGCCGCGCGTGCGCCCAGCAACCCAGCCACACGACGCCTTCGCGCTCGCGAGCAAACGACGGATACGCAGCATACGCATCGGACTGAAGCAGTCCGCGGTAGTCGCCGAGCAGGGACGTGAGTTCGCCGTGTCGGCGCGACAGCCGCCAATCGAAGACGACATCACCGCCGGGGCGGCTGATCACCCACAGCCAACCTTGAGTTGTCCCTCCGCGTTTTTCATCCGGGTCGTTGCATCGCACCGGGGTCTCGTCGGCCTGGACGTAACCACCGCCGAGCAACTCGGTTTGCATCCGCCGATAAATCGGCTCCAGCCACTGCGCGGTGATCGCGATCCAATCGGCCATCGTCTGTCGCGAGATCGACGCGCCCCAGCGCGCCGACATCTGCTCCAAGCGATACAGCGGTGCGTGATCGACGTATTTGCTGAGCGCGATCCAGGCGAGCAGCCCCGCCGACGCGTAGCCGCCCTGCACGGGACGCGCGGGAGCGGGCGCGATCACCGGGGGCTGCTCGCGGTCGTCGCGGCGCTTAAACTTCGGCCGCACGATCTCACGTTTGAAGAGCTGCGGCGGCACCACATCGACCTCGAAGGTCCGCTCCTCGCCAATGCGCTCGTATCGCTCGGGCTCCGCGCGCACCGGCTCCGGCACGATCTCGATCGTCTCCTTCACCGGCAACTTCGCGAAGGTTTCCGCGGCGAGCGGGCGCTTTTCCCGCGGCGCACTCGCGCGCTCATAGGTGATCGTCTGCGTCGGCGCCTCCGCCGCGGCCGTGAGCTTTTCCAGCTCGGCCAACTTCAACAGCAGCTGCGCCCGATCGAGCTTCTCGCTCTTGCCCGCACCGAAGAGCTGCTTCTTCAACCACTCGATCTGCGCCCGCAACACCGCGTTCTCCTCGCGCAGGAACTGGATTTCTTCGGGGTTGATCGCGGCCGCACTCACGTCGGCGCGATAAGAGCAGAGCGCGCACCAAAAGTTCCGCGCGCGGTATATTATTTTCGCTCAGCGCTCATACCACGCCTTGAGCGAACCCTGCTTCAACTCCACACCACCGACCAGCAACGCCAGCGCCTCCGGTGCCAGCGAGAGTTTCTGGCGCGCTTCACTCGGCGTCGGCCACGAGAAGCGTCCTTTCTCCAGTCGCTTCGCCAACACCCACACGCCGGTGCCGTCCCAATAGAGCATCTTCAGTCGAGTGCGCGACTGGTTGATGAAGCAGAAGACCGCGCCACTGCGCGGATCCTCGCCGAGTTGCTCCGCGACTGCGCTCCACAGACCGTTAAACTGCTTGCGCATGTCCACCGGCTGCACCGCCACGTAGATCCGCACCGCCGCAGGGAAGGCGAGCATCGCGTCAGCTCCGCAACGCCCGCACCAGCACGGCGAGCTTCTGCACATCGTCGCCGCGCACGACCACGCCGTCGGATAAGCGCACTTCGAGGCTGGCGGCGCCGGCGCTGCTGGTGCCGGCAACTGCACCTGCGCAAACTGCATCGCGCCCTCGCGGGGTGACGACATTGCCGACACGCGCAGCTCTCCCTTCGCGGCCTTCTGCACCCAGTGCGCAAACGTCGAGTAGCGCAGCCCCTCGCGCTTCGCGAACGCCATCTGGTTCAAGCCGCTCTCGCGATACGCCCGCACGTAGTCGGCGCGCTGCGCCACCGACATCCGACGCCGCCCGCGCGAATCGCGATCTCCCGCATCTATCACCTCCGCCACAATCGTTCCCATCCCGCCACTTTACCGCGCTCAATCATCCACGCCTAGGAGGACGCCGACCGGACGCTTACACGCGAGCTCGCGCATCGCTGAATTATCCCGCCCCAAAGGGCGTCGGCTACACGCGTTCCGTCATCGCTCTTGGCGAGGCTCGCGCACGGAGCGCGGCAGCACGGAGCGAAGGGCGAGCCGGTCTGGAGGCCCGCCATTGCGAGCAATGTTCACTTCGCCCGCGTTATCTCGGGTGCTTCGTTGAGCTCCTTCTTCAAAGCGAGCCACACAGCTGTAACAGTCGAGAGCGTGACAGCCGCCCACATGGAAATGGGACGGAAGAAAGACAGGGGACCATACATCTCTCCATAAACTTTCCTTCCGTCTTCCGCTGCCCTTTGAAGGCACTCACTCCACAGCGCATCAAGATACAGGAACACACACCAAGCGCCCACGGTTGCGGCTGCGAGGGCAACTCTGAGAAGTCTAGTCATCGTGTGTTCTTCGCCGAACGTTAGAGGTGAGCCGCGCGCGGGCGAGCGTGCGGTGAACTCTTTCGAGCAACTGGTGATGGTGAGCGGAGGAGGCACATACGAATTACGGCCCCGTCTCGCGCGTTGGCTCTGACGTCTGGTTCGGCGCTTTTTTTCGACCAGCTTCGAACTCGTCTTCGTGGCAATAAAAGAGACACCACTCTTCTGAATCCGGCATGACGACGACATCATCACGACTCGGCGCAAACATGTCCTGCCAATGGTCAAGAAAGGCGATGCGCGAGATTCGACAAACATCGTGGCTACCGAAGCACAGAAAAAACTCTTCGTCGCGCGCGTAGCTCGCAAGCTTCGCGCGGGTCGCACTGGCTCCGATCTTCTCAACATCCCAGCGCTCACGAATGTCCCAAACGCTTTCGTTCAACCCATAACGCCCGCGTGACGTTGTCGCGTTCGCGCGGGCAAACGTGCGCTGCGCTTTGTCCTCGGGCAGCCACGACAGCGAAGTCGAGAAACGAGCTAGTTCTTGCTTACGCCAGGACATCTTTGCCGAACGTCACCAGTCAGCCATGCGGGCCGGAAGAGGACAAACTATGAACTCAGAAAACATGATAGAAAAAGGACGGAGCGCCCGCATTGGCTGTGATGGCTTGTTGGGCTCTTCTTTTCTTCCGCTTACACTCATGGGTGTGGCTTTGCTTCTGCTCGGGGCTGCGATGCTGAAACATCACTACCATCTTTATGAGCGGATGGGGCGCGCGGAAAAAGCCATCCAGCGACTCCAACGATAACACCAAGAACGCCAATGATCACACCAATCCAGAACCGATGCGGCTTTTCTTTCTCAGGAATGGGTGGCGTCACGCCTAGCTCAGTAACCTTCACGGGATTTGGGTCAGGTCGCTTCATGCGCTTCATGATTCTTATGCCCAACGATTGAACTCAGACACGATCGGGAGCGGAGCTCCCGGTCGTTGTCTGTGGTGGCTGGATCGGCTCTTCCGTCATGCGGGAAACAGCTCTCTTGCGATTCGCCACGTGGCGGCAATCGCACCGGCGAATCCCAAAAGCGGCGCTATCGTAGCGACCGCTAGATGACCCACAACACCCCACTTCTTCTTCGTGGCGGCAAAGATCATCCAAATCAAAGACACCGGAATCGTCAGCAGCAGCGCAGCCGACGCAGCGTAGGGGAGATAGGTGAATAGCCAGAATGCAGGACCGTCGCGGAGGGGAAAAAGCAATCCAACCAATCCGACGATCACCAATGCAGCGGCGATGATGGACAGGACCGTCGCGTATTTTTTAGATGGTGAGCTCATCTTTCTTCTGCCGATCGTCTACGATGAGCCACGGCCGGGCGCCAGCCCGGACGTTGGCTCGGGCACCTGGTTAGGCTTCTTCTTCATAAACGCGGACACCGATATGCTTATCGTAATCGGAGCGCTTATCTTCGGGCAACAAAGCACGGCTCACCCGGAGGGTATATCCTCCGAACAATCGGCCGTCTTCGGTCAGCATCATCCAATCGAAAATATCTTCCGGATCGAAACCCAGCCTATCTCCGACTTTGTGCCACTTCTGAAACTCACTCGGGACCTCAAAGAACGTGCCTGAAAAGATCTTCTCTTCGGCGTGATAGCGGACTCCCGTGAGCCACAGGAAGAGAAACCGATCCTCTCCCAACCGCTCCGACTCATCGGGGTCGCGAAACCGAAGCTTCGCACTGCGGAAGCCTGCAACATCGCTGCGCGTATGCTCGATGAAGCGAGGGATGGTCGCTGCCGCCTTAGCGTGCGCAGACCGCATATCCGGGTTCTTGCGCGAGACCGCCATAAAGGTCGGCTCTTCTTTTCCGGCGGTGGAAGCTGACTCGCTCATTGGTCTTTGCCGAACGTTAAAGGTCAGACACGAAGGGGCGAAGCCCCGGAGTTGTCTGTGCCGCTTGGTTGGGCCTCTTCTTTGCCGGCTGTAAGATGCCACTCAGCGAGCTTCCATTCAGGGTCTGGGTCGATGCGATAGTCGAATTCTCGAGGATGTGACTTCGCGGCGATAATCTCCTTCAAAAAGGCATCGACCGGCTCCGGATCATAGACCCGCCAAATCAACTCTCGAGTGGAGTTCCAAGTGATCCGCGCAAGAAACAGTGCATTCGGCTTCTTCTCTTCGCCCTTGATGCGCTCATCCAGCATGTCACCGAACGGATCTACAACATCGCGTTCCGCCTGCGATGGCATGCCGTTCTCAACGATGTCGGACAGCTGGATCATGATCGAGAAGTGCCACTGAAACACCTTCTTCGGTTCGAGCTTCTTCAGCCCACGATTGACCATCGCCACGCCGGGCATGTCGTCCTGACGGAAATCAACGAGAACCCAGTTTTCTTCAGGAAAGATGACGCGCACTTCGCTCATGGTCTTTTGCCCAA
>JAHCAY010000004.1:40000-314568 GCA_019634575.1 Candidatus Didemnitutus sp. | reverse complement strand
AGAATCCGCGGCGCATCGCCCCCCGATGCGCCGGCACCGCCGCACGTCGCATTCTACAGTTAGCCCTGGGTGGCCGTTGCCGGCGCGTTCGCGCAAATGATGCTGGTGCACGTCCAAGTCTTGCTGTCATCAACCCCTTGGCCGACCCCGCGCGCACCGGCACTTTCCCCTCGCCCGCGCCCGCCTCGCCACCTCACCCCATGAGTGTCCCCGTTCAGAAACTCTCGTTCGTCGAGAAAGCTGGCTACAGCGCCGGCGACGCCGCCGCGAACTTCGTCTTCATGACGATGGTTCTGTTCCAGCTGAACTTCTACACGGATGTCTTCGGCCTCTCCGCCAACGCCGCCGCCGCCATCCTGCTCTGGCCGCGTCTGTGGGACGCCGTGTTCGATCCGATCATGGGCGTGCTCGCCGACCGCACGAACACCCGCTGGGGCAAGTTCCGCCCGTGGGTGCTCTGGACCGCCGGCCCGTGGGCCATCGTCATGGTCCTCGCCTACACCACGCCCGTCGGCTGGAGCACCGGCACGATGATCGCCTACGCGGGCATCACCAACACCGTGCTGATGACGCTCTACTCGATGAACAACATGCCCTACTCCGCCCTCGGCGGCGTGATGACGGGCGACCTCAACGAGCGCACCAAGCTCAACTCCTACCGCTTCGTCTCGGTCAACATCGCGCAGTTCATCGTCGGTGGCTTCACACTCCCGCTCGTCGCCAAGTTCGCCGAAGGGCACGACCGCCAGCACGGCTGGCAGGTCACGATGACGATCTGGGCTGCGCTCTGCCTCGTCCTCTTCCTCATCACGTTTCTCACGACGCGGGAGCGCATCAAGCCCGTCAACGCGACGAAAAGCTCTCCGAGGCAGGATTTCGCCGACCTGCTGAAAAACGGCCCGTGGATCGCCCTCGTCGCCTGCACCGTCTTCAACTTCGGCATGCTCGCCTACCGCGGCGGCGCGCACTACAACTTCTATCACCACTACGCCGACAAGGCCGCGATGTTCGACTTCGTCGAGAAACTCGGCCTCACCACGCCCGAGCTCGCGCGCGGCGCCGGCCTGCTCGACTTCCTCGGCTACATCGTCCACGGCACCCGCGAGACCGCGGCCACGTCGAACGTCGCCGACGTGTTCAATAGCATCGTCAACATGACCGGCACCGCGACGACGATCGTGTTCATCATCCTCTCCGCCGGACTCTCCGCGCGCTTCGGCAAGAAGGCCGTCATCTTCGCCGGCTTCGGCTTGGCCGCGCTCAACTCGTTCGCCTACTACCTGCTCTCGCCGACCAACACCTGGGGCATGCTCGCCCTCGCCGTGATCGGCTCGATCGTCTACGCGCCGACCATCGCCGTCGCCTGGGCGATGTATGCCGACGCCGCCGACTACTCCGAGTGGCAGACCGGTCGCCGCTTCACCGGCATGGTCTTCGCCACGATCGGCTTCTCGCTCAAGGCCGGCCTCGCGCTCGGCTCCGCCGCGTTCCTCTGGATCATGGCCGGCGCCTTCGGCTACGACACGAAGCTCCCGTCCGCTGCCAACGCCGTGCACGGCTACTTCGTTTCCTCGAGCCTCATCGTCGGTCTGCTCTTTGCCGGCGGCGCGATCTCCATCGCCTTCTGCAAGCTCAACAAGTCGCTCACGCTCCAGATGGCGTCCGAGCTCGCCGACCGACGCGCGAAAGCCGGCCTTTCCACCTGAGCCACGCGGGCCCCGCCCGCTTGCCGTTATGCTCCGTCTCGTGAAACTCTTCGCCGGCTTCGCGCTCGCGACCGCCTGCACACTGCACGCGGCTTCGGCAACCGCATCGCCCGCGCCACCGCACGTCGCGCCCAATCTCTTCGCCCAACTCCTCGGCAAATCGGAAGCCGAACTCGACGCGAAAATCGAAGCCGCCTGGCGTCAGCTATTCCACGGCAACGACGCCACCGAACGCGTCTACTATCCCGTCGGCGCCGACTCCGCCTACATCGCCGACATCGGCTCCGGCGACGTCCGCACCGAAGGCCTCTCCTACGGCATGATGATCGCCGTGCAGCTCGATCGTCACGACGAGTTCGACCGCCTTTGGACGTGGGCCAAACGCCACCTCCAACACCACGACGGCCCGCGCCGCGGCTACTTCGCCTGGCACGCGCGCTTCGACGGCACGCCGCTCGATCCCGGCTCCGCCAGCGACGGCGAGGAGTGGTTCGCCATGGCGCTCTTCTTCGCCGCCCACCGCTGGCAACTGCACGGACCGGGTCACTCCCCGCACGACTACGCCGCCGAAGCGCAATCACTCCTCTGCGAAATGCTCCACAAGCGCGCCACCGCCGAAGTCACGCCCATCTTCGACGCACACGAACGCCAGGTCGTCTTCGCCCCCACGCCGCGCGCCAGCGGCTTCACCGATCCGTCCTATCACTTGCCGGCCTACTACGAACTCTGGGCGCGCTGGTCCGACTCGGATGCCGATCGCCGCTTCTGGGCCGAGGCGGCGCAAACCAGCCGCGCCTTCTTCCGCCGCGCCGCCCACCCGCGCACCGGTCTCATGCCCGAATACGCGCACTTCGATGGCCGCCCGTTCACGGCTGACACCTTCGGCGCGGGCAAAGGCGATTTCCGTTTCGACGCCTGGCGCACGCTCGCGCACCTCGCGCTCGACCACGCGTGGTGGCGCGCCGATCCGTGGCAGCGCGACCAAAGCAACCGCGTCCTGCGCTTCCTCGCGCCGCACCTGCCGGACATGCCCAATCAATTCGCCCTCGACGGCACTCCGCTCTCCACCGAAACCTCCACCGGTCTCCTCGCCACCGCGGCCGTCGCCGGGCTCGCCGCCGATCCGGACGTCGCGCGTCCCTTCGTCAAACAACTCTGGAACACCCCGATTCCGTCCGGCCAATGGCGCTACTACGACGGGCTGCTCTACTTCCTCGCGCTCCTGCAAGCCGGCGGACGCTTCCAAGTCATCCCGCCGCCCACCCGATGAAATTTCTCCGCTTCGCCTCGTTCGCTCTCGTCATCCTCTCCGTCCTCATCGCGCGACCGCTCCGCGCCGAAGACGGCTACCGTCTCTGGTTGCGCTACGACCGCATCGAAGACGACACGCTGCGCACCGCCTACATCGCACAGCTCACCCATCTCCGGCTCGCCGCCACCTGCATTCAGGCCAACAGCCCCATCCTCGCCTCCGCGAAAACCGAACTGGAAACCGGGCTGCAAGGCCTCCTCGGCTTCGCGCCCAACATCGAAATTCTCACCGTCACCGGTCCGAGCCCCTCGTCCTCATCCGCGCCCACCGACGGTTACCAAATCGAAAGTTCCCGCCCCGACACCGTCGACATCTCCGCCGACACGGAAGCCGGCGTCCTCTACGGCGCCTTCGCCCTCCTCCGCGAGATTCAGCTCCGCCACTCGCTCGCCGACCTGCACCTCGCCAGCGCCCCGCGCATCGAGCATCGCCTCCTCAACCACTGGGACAACCTCGATCGCACCGTCGAGCGCGGCTACGCCGGTTTCTCCCTCTGGGAATGGTTCTATCTCCCCGAGATCCGTTCGCCGCGCTACCGCGACTACGCGCGTGCCCTCGCCTCGCTCGGCCTCAACGGCACCGTCCTCACCAACGTCAACGCCAACGCCCAGATCCTCACGCGTCCCTACCTCGAAAAAGTCGCCGCACTCGCCGAGGAATTCCGCCCTTGGGGCATCCGCGTTTACCTCACCGCGCGTTTCAGCGCGCCGATCGAGATCGGCGGCCTGAAAACCGCCGACCCACTCGATCCCGCCGTGGCCGCGTGGTGGCGCGACAAGACCAACGAAATCTACGCGCTCATCCCCGACTTCGGCGGCTTCCTCGTCAAAGCCAACTCCGAGGGCCAGCCCGGCCCGCAGGACTACGGCCGCACCCACGCCGAGGGCGCCAACCTTCTCGCCGACGCTCTCGCGCCGCACCACGGCATCCTCATCTGGCGCGCCTTCGTCTACTCGGCCGACAACCACGACGACCGCATCAAGCAGGCCGTCACCGAGTTCGCCCCGCTCGACGGCCAGTTCCGCGACAACGCCATCGTGCAAATCAAGAACGGCCCGCTCGACTTCTTCCCGCGCGAACCCTTCTCCCCGCTCTTCGGGCACATGCCCCGCACGCGCCTCGCGCTCGAATTGCAGATCACGCAGGAATACCTCGGCCACTCCGTCCAACTCGCCTACCTCGCCCCGCTATGGAAAGAGGCGCTCGACGCCGACACGTTCTCGAATGGCCCCGGCTCCACCGTCGCCCGCCTCGTCGACGGCAGCGTGAAGCGCCAGCATCCCACGGTCATCGCCGGCGTCGCCAACACCGGCACCGACCGCAACTGGACCGGCCATCTCCTCGCGCAGGCCAACTGGTATGCGTTCGGTCGCCTCGCGTGGGACCACACGCTCACCTCCGAGCAGATCGCCGACGAATGGACGCGCCTCGCTTTCGGCCACGACGCCGACGTCGTCGCCACGATCTCGCGCCTGCTCCTCGGTTCGCGCGAGACGGTCGTCAACTTCTCCATGCCGCTCGGCCTGCATCACATCATGGCCGAGGGCCACCACTACGGCCCCGGCCCGTGGGTCGCCGACCGCCCGCGCGCCGACTGGACCGCCGTTTACTACCACCGCGCCGACGCCAACGGCATCGGCGTCGACCGCACCGCCCGTGGCACCAACGCCCTCGGCCAATACGCGCCCGAATGGCAAAAACACTGGGGCGATCCCGCCACCTGTCCCGACAACCTCCTGCTCTGGTTTCACCGCCTGCCGTGGGATTTTCGCATGAAGTCCGGTCGTCCGCTCTGGGACGAACTCTGCCTGCGTTACCAGCAGGGCGTGGATGAAGTCCGCGCGATGCAGCGCGCGTGGGATTCGCTCCGCGGCCGCATCGACGACGAGCGCTTCGTCCACGTGCAACAGCGTCTCGCGCGCGAGGAGAAAGACGCGCGCGACTGGCGCGACGCGTGCCTGCTCTACTTCCAGCAATTCTCCCAACGTCCTCTGCCCACCGGCGTCGAGCCACCCGCGCACCCGCTCGAATTCTACCGGTCGATTCAGCTCAAGCACGTCCCGGGACATTACTGAGCGACCGCCGCCACTCGCGGTCGTTCACGCGCCAATCGCCGAATCGGCAGCGTGCAGCGCCCTGGGCTAAATTCTTCGCCCGCGCCGCCTTTTCGGAGTAATCCCGGCCGCGCGTTTCCCCAATCCATTACATCGACTCGACCATTCCTCCGATGTATTGCCTCCGCTCCGCTGCCACCCTCGTTCTGATCTCCTACCTGGCGCTCTCCAGCGCATCGCAGGTGCGCGCCGTGGTTGCCGGGCCGACCATCGCTTCGTTCACGGCGTCGCCATCCACGATCTCCGCCGGCGAAACCGCCACGCTTAGCTGGACCACGACCGATGTGACCAGCCTGACGGTCGACCACGGCGTCGGACCGGTGAACGGCTCCAGCGTCACCGTGAGTCCCGGCGCCACGACCATCTACACACTGACCGCGACGGGGCCGGGCGGCACGGCCACCTGCACGGCGGGCGTGGGTGTCGGCATCGGTTCCTATCTTTATCTCGACGCCTACACCGACGCGCTGCAAGGCGAGTGGCGCATCGCCAATTGGGGCGAGCCCGCCACCGATCTCGCGGCTCCCGCGCCGGAGCGCACGGGCAACGCCATCGAGACCACATTCACCTCCGGCTGGCAGGGCTTCAGCCTGGCCGACATCGGCGACTACTGGATGCATCTCACGCCGCATTATTTCGGCAACACGAAGCTCCTCGAATTCGACGTCTACTTCGTGGGCACGAGCGGCGCGGACGTCATCGAGTTCCTGCTCAACGACGCGGGTGTGCACAACACCGTCATGCTTGCCGATTTCATTCCGGGCTGGAACGCGATGACCACTGACCAGCGTTACGGTCACTGGCACCACGTCTCGATCCGTCTCGCCGATCTGCAACCGAACACCGCCAGTTTCTTCCGGTTCGTGCTCTTCAACCGCTCCTCGGACGAGCGGCCGCATTTCTTCCTCGATAACGTCCGGCTCGGCACGATCACTGACGTCCTCCCGCCGCAAATCGCCCTCGGCACGCCCACCGTCGACTACGACACGCTCGCGCTGCCGTTCACGACCGACGAAGCCGCGACCTACCAGATCGACTGGGGCTACGGTGACTACAGCCACACGTTCACCGGTCCTGCCGTCATCGCCAGCAGCCACGTCGCCGCCCTCACTGGCCTCACGCGCGGTGCCACGCTCCAATACCGCATCACGGTCACCGATCCCGCCGGCAACCAAGGCGTGCTCACCGGCTCCATTCCGATCGTCGATCCTCCGCCGCCGAGCGTAGCCGACGTTACGCTCACCGCCGATCCGGCGACGACGCGCCCGATCTCGCCCTGGATCTACGGCCTGAATTTCTACGAAAAATCCGCGCTCTTCCTGCGCCACCTCACTCTGAACCGCTTCGGCGGCAACCGCTGGACCGCCTACAACTGGGAGAACAACGCCTCCAACGCCGGCAACGACTGGTATTATCACAACGACGGTTACCTCTCCGATTCCGACACGCCCGGCGAAGCCGTCCGCAGCCTCCTCGCCGCCGACCGCACCCGCGGCAACGCCACGCTGCTCACCGTGCCGCTCCTCGGCTACGTCGCCGCCGATAAGAACGGCGACGACGTCACCGCCGTCACGCCACTCGCGACGCGCCTCGCCACGCGCTTCAAGCAGCTCGTCTACCAGAAGCCGATCGCCACCGCCGGCGCGTTCACGCTCACGCCACCGACGAACGACGCCTACGTCTACGCCGACGAATTCATCTGGGCGATGGACCAACTCGTCCCCGGCGGCATCTACACCGACCCCGCGCAACCCGTCTTCGTCAGCCTCGACAACGAGCCCGATCTCTGGGCCAGCACGCACGCGGAGATCGCGACCGCCCTGCCCACGCCCGATACGTTCATCGCGAATACCATCGCGCTCGCCAAATCCGTGAAGGACGTCGCGCCCACCGCCAAGATTTTCGGTCCCGCGCATTTCGGTTTCAGCGGCATGGTCGCGTGGGACCTCAACTACTCGTTCGGCGGCTCAAATTGGTTCGCCGACAAATACCTCCAAGACCTCAAGACCGCCTCCACGACCGCCGGCCGGCGGTTGCTCGATGTCTTCGACATCCATTGGTATTCGGAAGCCTACGTCGGCGGCACGCGCATCACGGGACTCGATTCCGACACGCTGACCGACGACCAAATCCAAGCGATCGTCCAAAGCCCGCGCAGCCTCTGGGACCCGACCTACACCGAGAACTCCTGGGTCGCCCAATGGCTCGCCGAACCGATCCGACTGCTCCCACGCCTGCAGGCCAAGATCGCCGCCGACTGGCCCGGCACCGACCTCGCCATCACCGAATGGAACAACGGCGGCACGCACCACATCGCCGGCGCGATCTCCGTCGCCGACACCCTCGGTGTCTACGGGCAACAAGGCGTCTTTGCCGCGACCTACTGGCCGATGAAGATCCCGACGAGCGCCGATTTCGACCTCGCGGGCTTCAAGATGTATCGCGACTTCGACGGCGCCAACGGCAGCTTCGGCGACACCGCGCTCGCGACGTCTTCGAGCAACACCGCCAAGGTCTCCGCCTACGTCAGCCGCGACTCTGCGCATCCCGAACGCTACGTCATCGTCGCGATCAACCGCACGAACAGCGCGCAAGCCGTCGGTTTCGCCGGTCTGCCGCTGACCGGGCACGCGCGGCTTTTCCGCCTCAATCGCGCCGCCAACACTCCGGCGGCCATCGGCACGCCGACGATCGACCTCACGCGCTGGATGGTCTCGTTGCCCAGCTACTCCATCACCACGATCGAACTCAGCGACACCGCCGCGTCCGACACCTACGCCGCTTGGCGTGTCGCCAACTTCTCCGGCAGCGATTTCAACTCCGACGCCGTCAGCGGCTCCGGCGCCGACCCCGATGGCGCGGGCCTGACGAACTTTGCGCGCTACGCCTTCGATTTGCCCGCACGTGGCGTCGCGAGCTGCGCCACGCCGGTCGCCAGCGTGATCTCCGGCTCGGAGCGTTACCTCACAATCACCTTCACCCGCCGACCGGACGGCACCGACGTCAGCTATTTCGTCGAAGGCAGCAGCGATCTCGCAAGCTGGAGCACGATTACCACCTTCCTCCCCGGTTCGCCAGGCTCCGTCACAGTCCAAGACACCGTGCCGCTGAACGGAGCCAACCCGCGCCGCTTCCTGCGCGTGCGCGCCGTCAGCCTGCCATGACCCTTGCGTCTCGCCTTCGTGCCTGCCTTCGCCGCCCTGCGTCCCTACTCCGCCAACTTCCGCTCGCGCTCCTCGTCGCCTCAGTGCTGACTCGAGTCAGCGCAATGGATCACTCCCCACCCGTGGCGGTTTTCGAATGGTGCGAGTATTTCGGCCACGATGCGGCGGCCACCGTGCCGCTGCCGACCGGACACTACCGCAATCCCATCCTTGCCGGCTTCTACCCCGACCCGAGCCTCTGCCGCGTCGGCGACGACTTCTACCTCGTCAACTCCACCTTCGCCTACTTCCCCGGCATCCCGATTTTCCACAGCCGCGATCTCGTGCACTGGAAGCAGCTGGGCCACGTCATCGACCGTCCCACGCAACTTCCCTACGCCGGCCTCGAAGTCTCGCACGGCATTTTCGCTCCGGCCATCAGCCACCATCGCGGGACATTCTACGTGATCTGCACCATGGTCGACGGCGGCGGCAATTTTCTCGTCACCGCCGCCGATCCCGCCGGGCCGTGGTCCGATCCCGTCTGGCTCGGCTTCGAAGGCATCGATCCGTCGCTTTTCTTCGACGACGACGGTCGCGCCTGGATCGTCAACAACGGCGAACCCGCCGGCCCGTCGCGCTACGACGGACACCGCGACATCTGGATCCAGGAATTCGATCTCTCCGCAAAGAAGCTCGTCGGTCCGCGCCGCGTGCTCGTCGACCGCGGCACCGTTCCCGAGCAGAATCCCGTTTGGATCGAAGGCCCGCACCTCTTCAAGCGCGGCGAGTGGTATTACCTCATGTGCGCCGAAGGCGGCACGGCCGAGGGCCACACCGAAGTCATCTTTCGCGGTCGCGCCCCAACCGGCCCTTTCACACCTTGGGAGCAAAATCCCATCCTCACCCAACGCGACCTTCCACCCGGTCGCACCAACGCGGTGACCTCGACCGGCCACGCCGACCTCGTGCAACTCGCCGACGGGTCGTGGTGGTCCGCCTTCCTCGGTTGCCGCCCCTACGACACCGCTTCGCTCCTCTATGCGACCGGCCGCGAGACATTCCTGTTGCCCGTGCGCTGGACCGACGACGCCTGGCCCGTGATCCTGCCGCCCGGCGAGTCTGTGCCATTGATCGCAAAAGCGCCGCAGCTCCCCGCCGCAACCTCGCCGATCCCGCTCGCTGGCAACTTCACCGTCCGCGACACCTTCGCCACCGCCGCGCTCGCACCCACGTGGGTCGGCCTGCGCACGCCGCCCGCCGAATTCGCGAGCCTCAGCGCCCAACCCGGCGCGCTCACGCTCACTGCGCGATCCGACGATCTGCGCGGACGCGGCCACCCGGCCTTCCTCGCACGCCGCGTGCAACACGCCGAGTTCACCTTCACCGCATCGATGCACCCGCCAACGGCTGCAGGCGTCACCGCAGGAATCGCCGCGTTCCAGAATGAACGCTGCCACTTTTTTCTCGGTATCCGTCGGGTCGGTGAAAGCTCGGAACTCTTTCTCGAACGCGCCGACAACAGCACCGCCACGGTGATCGCGCGCGCGGTCCTGCCGCCGACCGATTCGCTCAGCCTCCGGATCGAATGCCGCGGCGGTCACTGCAACTTCTCCTACGCGACCGGTGCCACCACGTGGCACACGCTCGCGGCCGACCTCGACGCCTCGCTTCTCACCACCCGAGTCGCCGGCGGCTTCGTCGGCGCAATGGTCGGTCTGCACGCGCGCCTCGAGGAGCGCTGATCATTGCCCGCGCCGCCGCCCGAGCTGCGGCCTCACGCCCCGTCAGAACCCGATGCTCGCGCCGCCGTCGACCGGCAACGTCACGCCGGTGACGAACTTCGCCGCGGGGGACGCCAGATAGACTGCCGCCCAGCCGATGTCTTCCGGTTGTCCCATGCTGCCCATCGGGGTGCGGTCGAAAATCTTCGCTTTGCGTGCGGGGTCACCGTCGAGCGCCTTGCGCGACATCTCCGTTTCGATCCAACCCGGCGCGATGCAGTTCACTCGCACGCCATGCGCGGCGAATTCGGTCGAGTAACCTTTCACCATTCCGACCATCGCCGTCTTCGCCGCCGTGTAGGCGATCACGAGCGGAATGCCGAAGATCGAAGCCATCGAACCGGTGAAGAGAACTGTGCCGTGCTTCCGCTCGATCATGCCGGGCGCCACCGCGCGCGTGAGCGCATGCGCGCCGACGAGGTGGGTGTTGAGCACCTTCTGGAATTCTTCGGGCGTCGTCTCGACGGCGGTCTTTTTCAGGTGGATGCCCGCGTTGTTCACGAGGCACGTGATCGGACCGACGTCGCGCGTCACGCGCTCGACCAACCCGGCCGCCCCCGCGAAATCCGTCACGTCGTATGCGAAGGCAAAAGCGCCCGTCCCGAGCGACGCCACCGCCGCTTGCAGCTCGGCTTCACGCCGCCCCACGAGCACCACGCGTGCACCCGCGCCGTGCATCGCGCGCGCCATGGCGAGACCGATGCCCGTGCCGCCACCGGTGATGAGCGCGGTTTCACTGCGCAGAGAGAAAGCTTCGTCGGATTTCATCGATCGAGAGCTTGGAGGCCCGCCTTGAGATAGCCCATCGCAAAAGCCATGCCGGCGTGCCACGGCGCGGCGCAGCTCATCTGCGGCGCGTGGTCGGGGATGACGACGCCGGCGAAGCCGTTCCGTTTCAGGATCGCGAGCACGCGGAGCACGTCGACCTCGCCATCGTCGATGAATGTCTCCTTGTAGTGCGGGACCTTGTCGCGGACGTTGCGCAGGTGCACGTAGCCGAGCCGGTTCTGCCGGCTGTAGCGGTCGACCACGTCGTAGATGTCGCCCTCGGTCATTTCGGCCAGCGAACCGACGCAGAACTCGAGCGCGTTCGCCGGACTCGGATTGAGGTTGATCGCCTTCTGGTAGAGCGACGGCTGATAGACGAGGCGCGGCTGGCCGCGGATGAACGGCATCGGAGGATCGTCCGGGTGCAGCGCCATGCGCACGCCCGCCTTCTCCGCCACGGGGAACACCTCGTCAGCGAAGCGCTTGAAGCGGTCCCAGAGCTGGTCGTGCGTCGCCGGCGGGATCGTGCCCGTGTCGCGCGCCGGCGCCGTGGGATCGACCACCATGTTCCAGACGAGTCCGTTGGGCATCGGAAGGTCGTAGGGGCCTTCCATGCCGACCGCCGGCGCGCCGCCGCGGGCGTATTTGCCCTTGGTGCGCCCGGCGACGCCGGCGATGGAGAAATTGTAGCCGAAGATCGGGATGCCCGCCTCGCCCACGCGGCGGATGATCGTCTTCACGTTTTCGATGTGCTCCGCGCGGCGCGGGCCGTCGATCAGGATGTCGCCCCAGTGCGCCGGATCGAAGTTCTCGATCGCCTCGAGCACCAGGCCCTCGGCCTCGACCTGGCGCCGCAGTGCGACGAGCTCCTCGCGTGTCCAGAGTTTTTCGGGATCGCCGGCGAGGCCCCAGCCCCAGTCAGTGCCGGTGGGCTGGTCGTCGGGACCGACGTGCGCGCCGCCGCGGAAATAGTCGACCAGATGAGCGACGATGTGGGTGGCTCCCGCCTGCTTCGCGAAGGCGAAGTTCTCCGGCGTGAGCATGTGTCTGTAGAGACCGAAACCGAGTTTCATGAAAATCAGGGGGCCGCGTGCGGGCTCTCCGGGGGACCGAGGTAGCTCGGACGCACACCACCCGTGTCGACTACGATGCGCTGCAACACGACGGCCGGCGTCACGCACCAGATCTTCAGCACATGCGGGCCGGGCTGTGCCACCGCGACCTTCGTCGTGATCTTGCGCACGGCATCGGAAACTGACCGCTGCCATTCCTGGTGCGTCGCGGTGAGCGCGAGCGGCACCGTTTGCGGCGGCTGATCGTCGAGCGAAACGGCCAGCTCCAGCCGCTCCCCCGGTTGAAAGTCGAACGTCGGCGCACAGGTCAACTCGACCTTGAATTCACCGGTCGAGCGGAAGACGACATCGTATTCCAAGCGCGCGCCATTTCCGGTCGGCGGACTGCGCGGCACGGTGACCGGGAAAACGGTGACACCTCCCACCGTGCGACCGAAACCGGCGAGCGTTTTCCACTCTGTGCCCGCAGCGGCAATCGCGCGCTGATAATGCGGTGCCTCGATGGCGACGTGCCCGTCCACCTCGACGAATCCGCTGCCGGCCACCGGCCGATTATCCACCGGCACGATCACGGCGAGCGGCACAGCGTCGGCGCCATCACTGCGCACCGTGAGCTTCGCCTCGTGCCATCCCGTCGGCGCGGCGCTCCAATCCACGGCGATCTCGACGCGCGTGTCGGCCCCGAGCTCTCCGCTCGTCGCGCTCAACTTGATCCACGGCTCGCTCGCTTCGATCGTGAAACGCACCGGCGTGGCACCGCGATTGAACAGATCGAGCCAGCGCGACGGCGGACCGAGCGGCATGAGCGGCGGAAGTTTCGCCACCGCCGGAATGGGATAATCGCCCGGACGCGCCAGCGGATCGCCCTCGACCGCGAGTCCGAGTGCGCCGCGCGCAGCCACGTGCACCTCGGTCACGGCCGGCATCGCGTTCGTCGTGGGCTGTTGCCAGTAAGTATAGCCGAGATGCGTCTGGTCCATCATGTGGCGCCACTTGCCGTCGAGCATCGCATCCCACCGTGCCGTGAGCGCGGCATCGGCGGCGAACAGCTCGCGCGCTTGCCGGTCCAGCAGATTCGTCGAGGCGCGCCCTTGGACCGCGTAGAGCCGATTTCGGCCGACCGTGAGGTAGAGTTCGTTCACGATGCGACAGGCTTCGATCGGATGCAGGACGAGTTGGCGAAAAGCCGCGCGCGCTTCCGTCGGCAACGCCTTCTCAACCTGCTGCGCGCTCTGCTCAAGCATCCGCCACTCGGCGAGCACACCCTCCGCTTCACGGTAGTTGACGACGCTGAACGTCTCCGGCGTGAGCAGCTCGGGTTTGCGACGATGATTCAGTTTCGTGTAGCCGTTGATCAGCGCGGCGATCTCGGTCGCGTGGTCTCCGCCGAATTGCCGCGCGGCCCACGCGCGCGACCAGGCGTCGAGCTGTTCGTAGGCGATCGCCTCCGGGCGCCAGGCGTAGCTCAGAAAAAACTCGATCGGAAACTCCATCGGCTTCAAATCGCCGACGTTCACGATCCAGATGCGGTCCGCGCCGTAGGCATGCGCCAGGTGCATTTGCTCCCAGATCTTCGTCAGCGGAATCGTGTTCAGCCATTTGTAGTTTCGCGGATCTCCGACGTAATCGAAGTGGTAGTAGACGCCGGCGCCGCCCTTCCGCGCGCGCTCGTCCGCCGTCGGCAGGCGGCGGAGGTTGCCCCAGTTGTCGTCGCACCAGAGCAGCGTGACGTCGTCCGGCACGCGCATGCCGTGCTCGTAGTAGGCCTGCACTTCCTTGTAGAGCGCCCAGAGCTGCGGCACCTGCTCCGGCGCGCGGCCGGTCTCGCGGCGCAGGATCTCGCGTTGGTCGGCGACGATCTTCTCCAGCAGCGCGACGTTGGTGTCCTCCGACATCGCCTCATCGCCGTCGCCGCGCATGCCGATGGTCACGAGGCTCTCGAAGTCGCGGTTGCGGCGGATGCCGTCAGCCCAGAACTGCCGCAGCGCCTCGCCGTTCTTCGCGTAGTCCCACGCACCGCTGCCATGGCGTTTCCATTCCTGCTGCGATCGGATCATCGGCTCGTGGTGCGAGGTGCCCATGACGATGCCGTATTCGTCCGCGAGGCGCGGATTCTCCGGATCGTCCTCGTTGAAGGCGTTGTTCCACATCGCCGGCCAGAGGTAGTTGCCGCGAAGGCGGAGGATCAGCTCGAACACGTGGCCGTAGAATTCGCGGTTCAACCCGCCGAACTTCTCCTTCGCCCAGCCGGTCAGCGCAGGCGCCTCGTCGTTAAGGAAGATGCCGCGATATTTCACCGTCGGTCCCGGCTCGACGTGGCGCCCCGGTGCAACTGAAAGCGTCGTGTGCCGCGCGACGGGCACGTCGGCCCACCAATACCACGGCGACACGCCGATGCGCGCGGAGAGCTCGTAGAGGCCGTAGATCGTGCCGCGCTTGTCGCTGCCGGCGACGACCAGTGCGCGGGCGACGCCGGGCAAGGGATTTTCCACGACTTCGAGCTGGAACGCCTCCCAACGCCCGTGGATCGCACTGACGTCGAGTTTGTCGCGCGCAACGAGTCCGTCGATCAGCGCGCTTTTTCCCACGGTGCCGATCAGCACGACATCGCCGCCGGCGGGCGCCTCGCTCGAAAGCATCGGCGCGCGGCCTGTCACGCGTTCGAGATCGGCGCGCAAATCGCCCGCGGCGCGGCGCACGCCGGACCAGTCGGTCGCGTCTACGAACAGCGGTGCAAGGCGGCCGTCGCGCGCCAGCGCGAAGTGCTCGGCGACCGGTTGGGTTTCGATCCCGGCGGGTGCGCTCGCCCAGAGGCGCGCCGACCCGAGCAGCACCGCGACGAATGCCAGCAATCGCGGCCCCGTCCTGGTCATGACCGCGGCTCCGACATCGCGGCGCGAAGTTCGCTGAAAGTCAGGAACACGCAGCCCTGCCGGCGGAGTTCCTGCAGGATCGCGGGCAGCTGCTCACGCGTCTCGGCGCGCCATTCGTGGCAAAGGATCACCGCGCCATCGCGCACGTCGGTCGTGGCCAGCCGGTAGATCGCGGCGGCGTCGACATTCCGATCGTAGTCCTGCGTCACCACGATCTGAGCCGGTTCGTAGATCGTGATGCCGCCGCGCTGCACGGCGGCGCGGACACGCTCGTCGATCTCCAGGAAAGGCGGCCAATACCAGCGCGGCGCGATTCCAGTCGTGCGCGTCAGGAGCTGCTGCGCCGCCGCGACCTCGCGGTCGAGCGCGGCATCGTCGATCTCGCGCGCGTGCGCGTGGGTTTGCGAGTGGTTCGCGACCTCGTGTCCGGCAGCAGCGATGGCGCGCGCGGTTTCGGGGTGTTCGGCGACGCGGTCGCCCACGAGAGCGAAAGTGACGCGGATTCTCTCGCGGCCCAGCAATTCGAGGAGCGGTCCGGCATCGGTCGGCACCGGGCCGTCGTCGAACACGAACGCGACGCGTTTTCCGGCGCCCGCCGCGACCGGCACGAACGCGGCGAAGCCGACGGCGAGGCACAGCGGGAGGAGCGCGCAAACATTCACGGTGCCTCAGCGATAGCGGTAAAGCTTCACGCGTTGGAGCGAAAAGCGGCCGGGCTCGAGGCGCACGTGCCGGCCTTGGTGAGTCTGGTCGCCGTTGAGCCAGCGGAGGTGCTTCCACTCGCCGTTTTCGTAGCGGCCCTCGGCGCAGCTCAGGATACCCGCCTGTTGGCCCGGCTCGGTCGAAGCGAACGTGATCGTCAGCCCGATGCCGGCGAAAAGAAATTCGTCGTCACCCAGCGCGATCAGCAGTCCGCCCGCCGGGGCGGCGCCGGCGCGTCCGCCGGCGGCGAGCGCGGAGTTCTCCGCGCCGATCACGACGGCGAGACCGTCAGCCAACTGGGGCGGCGCGGCGCGCTCGAACGAAGCGCGCAGGATCCATTTTCCCATCCGCACCTGCTGGGGCTGCTTGCTCTCGGCGCTTTCCTGAATGAAGCCGGCCATGAGACCGCGACCCTGTTTCTCCGCGATCAGCGGAGCGAGTTGGCGCACGAGATCGAAGCTCGCGGCCAGATAGCCGGCGGCCGGCTCGGTGTTGGATTCGATCGCGAACGGCGAGAAGCCGATGGCATCGAGCTGGCCGAAGGCGTAGAGCGCATTCACCGCGGCTTCGGGTGCGCGCAGCGCCTCGGGAATGAACAGCGGGTTGCCGCTGCGCGTGTAGGCCTGCGCCCAGTAACTGAAATTCTGGAAGTAGATATCCGGCGCGAGAAAATCGAGCGCCGGCGCGGCGGCGCGCCAGACGTCGATCAGGTGCGGCAGCGGCCCCGCGCTCGGATACTGACCGGGCTGATAACCGGGCCGGATGAGCGCGGCGTTGGCGAACATCGGGAGCGGCAACTCGGCTTTGCCCGCCGTCGCGACCGTCTGCACGTAGAGCGCGAAGTGCCACGCCATGAAAATCTCCTCGCCCGCCGGCGTGGCGCCGAAGACTTCCGCCCAAGTGCCGGAGGTCTTCGCGCCGGCGGCAGTCCAAGTCGCGAGCAGCTCCGGGGCGAGCGCGGCGCGGTTCTTCGTCAGGTAGTCCAGCAACGCCGGCGGCGCGGGCGCGGCGAACGCCTTTTCCGCCTCCGGGCTCCGATCGCGCGCCTCGGGGATCATGCCGATTTCGTTTTCAACCTGCACCATGACGACCGTGTGTTGCGGGTCGTCGGTTTTCAGGTGGCGCATCAGGGCTGAGAAAGCCCGCGCATCCGCCTCGCGATTGGCCGCGTGGAACGGCGAGAGGATTTCGAGGCCGCGGCCGGCGGAGTCCTGCGCGCGCGGGAAGCGCGTCGGGTCGGCCTTCACCCAAGCGGGCGCGTAGCAGGACATGCTGTTCTTCCAGGAACCGAACCACAGCAGCACCAGGCGCATGTCATGCGCCTGAGCGGCGGTGAGCAGGCCGTCGACGGTGGCGAAGTCGAATTTCCCCTCCTGCGGTTCAATCAAATCCCAGGAGACCGGCGCGACGACGGTGTTGAGATTCATGGCCGTCAATTTCGGCCAGAACGGGCGCAAGTAGTCCGGCTCGCCGCTGGAATTGCCCAGTTCGCCGCCACGCACGAGAAACGGTGCGCCGTCGACGATCAGCTGCTTCGCCGCGCCCTGCGCACGAAGATGCGGGAGCTCGCCGGCGAAGAGCGGTGCGGCCAGCGCCAGCGCGGCGGCCAGCAGCGGGAGTTTTACGGAGACGCGGAGCTGGCGGTGCATGCGGCTTAACTCAGCTGGAGCGCCGCAGTCACCGGTGCCGGCGCGCCGAGGGCCTGCGCCCGAGGGCCGGGTGACGCCGGGCCGACGAGAATCCGGTAGGACCCCGGACACCAGACGCGCTCGCCCTGCTCGTTCACGAGACGCAGCGCGTCCGACGACAGCTGGAACGCGACTTCAGCGGACGCGTGCGGCGCGAGCTCGACCTTCGCGAACTCGACCAACACTGCCCGCGGCGTATCCGGCGTGAACTCCGGCGGCAGCAGGTAGCACTGCACGGTCTCCTTCGTTTGCAGCGCGCTCGTGTTCCGCACGGTGGCGCGCACCTCGAGCGTCTCGCCGCCCTTCAGCTCGGACCGCGAGAGCGCGAGCGACGCGTAGACGATCTTGGCATAACCGAGACCGAAGCCGAAGGGATACAGCGGCTCGACCGTCGCGAAGCGATAGGTGCGCCCGCGCATCGAGTAATCGTTGAACGCCGGCAAATCGGCGGTGGCGCGCGGCACCGTCACCGGGAGACGGCCGGACGGCGCGACGTCGCCGAAGAGCACATCGGCGAGTGCGGCGCCGCCTTCGCAGCCTGCATACCACGCGTAGATGACGGCGTCGGCGAGCTCGTGCTCCTCGGGGATGGCAATCGCGCTGCCGCCGGTGAGCACGAGGATGAGTTTCTTGGAGTTGGCGCGAAGTTCCTGGAGGAATTTGCGCTGGTTCTCCGGCAACTCGATGCGAACACGGTCGCCGCCGACGGGGGATGCGACCGTGTCGCCCTCCTCGCCTTCCAAGGTCGGGTCGAGACCGAGCACGGCGACGACGACGTCGGACATCGCCGCGGCACCGAAGGTGTAATTCACGCCGGGCGCGCCGTCCTGCGAGATCGGGCAGCCCGGGCGATATTTCACGCGGCAACCTTCCGGCGTGCGTGCGACGAGGCCTTCCATGAAAGTGACGATGCGCGAGCTGATGCCGTAGTAATTGCCGAGCATCGCACCGACGTTCGCGGCGGTCGGGCCGACGACGAGCAGGCTGCGGGGACACGCGGGCAGCGGGAGCAAATTGTCCTGGTTCTTGAGCAGGACGAAGGACTCCGCGGCGGCGCGGCGCGCAAGCGCACGGTGCGGCGCGGAGTCGATGACGCTCTCGGGAATGCTCGTGTAGGCGACCGTCTCGGCGGGATCGAACATCCCGAGCTTGAACCTCGTGGCGAGCAGGCGGCCCAGCGCCGTGTCGATTTCCGCCTCGGTGATCTGGCCGTGGCGCACCGCGAGGATGAGGTCGTTGTAGGTGCAGCCGCAATTGAGGTCGCAGCCGTTGCGCACGGCGAGCGCCGCGGAGGCGGCGGAATCCGGCGTGACCTTGTGGTGGCGATGGAAGTCGTCGATCGCGCCGCAATCGCTGACGACATGCCCGCGAAAACCCCAACGCTGACGGAGCATTTCCCCGAGCAGGAACCGGCTGGCGCACGCCGGCTCGCCAAACACGCGATTGTAGGCGCCCATCACCGCCTCGACGCCGCCGCGCACGAGTTTCTCGAACGCGGGCAGATAGGTCTCGTGCAGGTCTTTCGGCGTGGGGCGCGCGTCGAATTCGTGGCGTTCGTGCTCGGGACCGGAGTGGACGGCGAAGTGCTTGGCGCACGCGGCGACCTTTAGATAGCGCGTGTCGTTCCCTTGCAGGCCGCGCACGGTCATGAGGCCGAGCTCACCGGTCAGGTAGGGATCTTCGCCGTAGGTTTCCTGCCCGCGGCCCCAGCGCGGATCGCGAAAGATGTTAATGTTCGGCGTCCAAAACGTGAGACCTTGGTATTGCTGGCCGTGCAACCCGGCGCGGGCCGCGGCGTGGTGCTTGGCACGCGCCTCGTCGGAGACGGCGGTGGCGATCTGGTAGATCAGCTCGCGATTCCAGGTCGCGGCCTGCGCGATCACCTGCGGGAAGACCGTCGCGCGGCCGTTGCGGCCGACGCCGTGGCAGGCCTCGCTCCACCAGTTGTAGGCGGGCAGGCCGAGGCGTTCGATCGGGCCGTTCTCGTGGCCGAGCGCGTTGATTTTTTCCTCGAGCGTCAGACGGCCGATGAGGTCGGCGACGCGCGCGGCGAGCGGCACAGACGGATCGAGGTAAGGTTGGGGAGCCACGGGCATCGAAATGCTCATAGAAATTCGTCAGGGAGAAAAGAGATTAGGAGCAAGCGCTTCGCCGAGGCGCGCGTAGCCCGCCGGGGAAAGATGGAGGTGATCGCCGCTGTCGAACTCCGGCCGGAGGCGCGTCGGGCGCTCCGGATCGCGGACTGCGACGTCGAAGTCGGCCACCGCATCGAACGCGCCGCTGTGGCGGATCCACTCGTTGATCTTCTGGCGGTCGGCTTCGCCGTCGGGCGTCCAATAGAAATCCGCGCCTTGATAGGGCGTGATCGTCGCGCCGACGACGCGGAGATTGCGGCTGTGCGCACGAGTGATCACCTGTTGGTAACCGGCGACCAGGTCGGAAATGGACGCAAACTCGCGGTGCTCCTTGCGTGCGCTGACGCGACCGCCGAGATCGTTGATGCCGGCGAAAACGAGCAGCCAGCGCACGCCGCTTTGGGCGAGGACGTCGCGATCGAATCGTGCGAGGATGTTCGGGCCGATGCCGCCGCGCACGAGGGCGTTGCCACCGATGCCGAGATTGAGCACGCCGAGCGGAGGCAGACCGGGCTGCGCCTGGTAGCGGCGCACGAACTCGTCGGGCCAGCGATTGTTGGCGTCGGTCGTGGTGCCGCGTCCGTCGGTGATCGAGTCGCCGAGGATGGCGAGCGCGGAGGTTGCGGGCGCGTCGACGAGCACGTCGAGACCGTTGATGAAATACCAGCGCTCGACCTTCCGCGCGTCGGGCAGCGTCACGGTGGCGAGTGCGTCGCCCGGTTGCAGGAACGACGTGGTGCGCGAGCCCGGGTGGGCGGTGAGCGTATCGGGGAGCTCCGCGGCGAAGTGAATCGAGATCGAGACGTCGGCTTGCGGCGGGAGCGGGAAATCGAGCGGGTCCGACACGAGCGGAGCGCCGGCGGGAATCGTCACCGCGTCCTGTCCGGCGAATTTCACGGCGCGATCGGTGCCGGGTTGGATGGCGCCGCCGGGCGCGGCGAGCGCGAGGTGCACACCGGCGAGGCGGAGCGGCGTGGCGCCGAACGCATTCGAGAGGCGCAAGCGCACCGTGCGGCCGCCGAGCGAAATGTGGATGTTTTGGCGGAAGGTCGCGGCGGCCAGCGTGGGCGTGTCCTGGCCCGGCCGCTCGGGAATCGGGGCGGTGGCCCAGGTGCCGATCCAGCGCGGCTCGGCGTGCGTCGCCACCGCGAATGGCCACAGGACGCAGCCAACGAAAAGCCAGAGAGCAAGGCGGCGGCTTTTCGCGAGGGCGGACATGGCGGGTGATCGGCGGCTGGCGCCGCGGGTGGAGGGAGTTTCCGGGAGATTCGCCAGCCGGAGTGGAATATTTTCCGCTCCGGCCGGTGGTTTCAAAGGGGGAATGGGCGATAGGCGCGCCCGGCCTCTCCCCCGAGGAGCCGGGCACGTTTCTACCTCAGAAGGTGAATGTGTTGGTAACGAACCATTCTTCGACGGGCTGCAGGCGGACGCCGGCCCAGGTCTGGCCATCGGGTTGGACGGAGATCGGGATGAGTCCGTTCTTGTTTCCGAGGTTGCGGACGTTGGCCTGGATCTTCCAGCCGATGTTCTTGGTGAGCTTGCGTTCGTAGCTGACCCAGAGATCGATGCCCTTTTCGGCGGGGCCGTAGTAGGGCTTGCTCAGGTCGAAGGTGGCGAGGCCGCCCGCGTCGGCGAGCACCGGGTAGCCGATGACGACCTTGTCCTGCCAGCGATAGCTGCCGCCGACGCCGGTGCCCTTGAGCAGGCCGTTGGTGAACGAGTAGTTCGTGACGAAGTTGTAGCGCCATTTGCGGAGTTCGGAGGCGGCGGCGTTTTCCTGGAGCTTCAGCAGCGTGTAGCCGGAGCGGAAGTTTTTCCATGTGCTGTTGTTCCAGATCACGTTGGTGGGGTCGTCGAAGTGGCCGTTGAACATGATCATGTCGCCGGCCGCGCCGGGGACGGTGGCGGTGCCGATCTGCTTCGTCAGGTAGGCGACGAGGGCGTCGAGTTCGGCGCCGCCGACGTTGGTGCGGATGGCGGTGGTCTTGGAGGCGTTGAAGCTGACGCGCCAGTTCCGGGTGGGATTGGCGGTGAGTTCGAATTCATAGCCTTTCGACTCCGTGTCGGCCGTGACCGCGAAGCCCTGCAGCGCGGGATTATTGCGGTAGTCGTAGACGCTGGTGGAGTCGGGCTGGTAAGCGGCGGGGTTCGCCTCGTAGGTGGCGCGGTCCGTGAGCTTGGCCAGCGTGGTGGGCCCGACGCCGTAGTTCCACGCGGAGAAGTAGCCGCGGTCGGCGAGGTATTTTTGAATCTCGTTCCAGGCGCGGATCGAGGCGTCGCGCTGGGCGATCGACTGGGCGTCGGTCTGCAGCACGGAGCCGGCGGGGGCGGGCTGACCGGCGTTGACCTTGTCCTGCGACCAAACGGTGCGGCCGTATTGGTTCACGTAGGCGGGATTCCACTCGAAGCGGATGTTGGAGCCGGTCGTGACGGTGGACCACGCGTAACCGGTCATGTGATAGAGCATGATGTTACGCCAGTTCAGGCCGTTCTTGATCGTGCCGGTGAGGCCGGCGGCATCGAGCTGCGTGTCGGCGTTCTTGAGGCCGGTCTCGTATTTCACGACGCGGAGCGAGTAGCGGCCGTCCTTGGTGGAGAGCAGCACGCCGTAGTCCTTGGTCGTGCCGGTGGGATTGCCGATCAGGTTGCCGTAGATGTCGCGGCGGGTGTTCGTGACCTGGAAGTTGCTCGATTTGTTGTAGGAGAGGCTGACGTTGATCGGCAGCGGGTCCTTCTCGAGGAGCTTGTTGAGGTGCACGACGACGCCGCCCGAAGTCGAGTGGTCCTTGAAGAGGGAGTAGGACTGGTTGCTGTTCAGGCCGGTGGCGCTGTCGGGCAGCGCGTAGGGCAGCGTGCTCGCGGCGCCGGTCTCGTTGAGGTTGAGCATGGCGCGGTTGCTCGCGACGGAGTTGGCGGTGACGTTGCGGCCTTTGACGACGTCGTAGCGCCAGCCGAGCGTCGGGATGATGGCCTCGTTCCAGAGGAAACCCTGCCAGGTGCCGGCGTAGGACTTGGTCGTGCGCAGGCTCTTGGAGGCGTTGCGGAGCAGGCCGAGATTTTCGCCGTCGTTATAGCGCAGGAGATTCATCTGGTAGCCCGTGTTCCAGCCGACGTAGTTGGCGGGATTCGACACCTGCGTGTAGCCGGAGTAAGGCGTGACGCCGTCGTAGTTCGGGCCGCCGGTGGGACTGAACATCGACTGGAGGTTCGCGGGGACGGTCCAGGGCGCGTTGTAGTTCACGCCGGTCGGGTTGGTCCAGGTGGAGTTGAAATAATAGAGGTTGCCGTCGGACAGACCGATCGGCGCGCCGATGTTCGGGATGTTCGCGCCGGCGGCGGTCGACTGATTGGCGACGGAGGGCCCGAGGTAAATGACGGCGACGGGGGCGCGGTTATTGATGCCGTTGAGATTGCCGTCGGCGCGGGTCCAGTAGCTGTCCCAGGCGCGGTTGTTGGCATACATCTGCCAGCGGCGGGTTTCGGCGAAGTATTTTTCGTCGCTGTAGACGCCGTTGAGGCGGTGCTTGCCGAGCAGCTTCACGAGGAAGGGGCTGTCGAAGATGTCGCGTGCGCGGAGTTCGCCGAAGAGGGAGCCGCGAGTGTATTTGCGTTCGCTTTCGTAGGAGTTGCCGCCGCCGGGGCCGCCGAGCACGTAGGGGCGGCCGAAGTTCGAGTTGGTGGCGAGATCCTGGAAGTTTTTCAGGATGTCGATCGTGAGCGTCGGGCTGCTGTAATCGCTATTGCCGAGGAGGGCCTCGCCGCCGCGCTTGTATTTCTGGTAGTCGTAGCTGAACTGCACGCCGAGGCGGTCGTCGAATGCGGTCTGCGAGAGGTCGATGTTGTAGGCGTTCCAGTTCTCCCACTCGCGCTTGGTCGGGCCGTCGATGAGTTTGTTGTAGAAATCGAAGACGGAGGGATCGAGCAGCGAGGCGGTGCGGTATTGGCCGTAGGTCGCGCCGGGGAGGTTGGCGATGCCCGCATAGGAACTCAGGCTGGTGAGGCCGAAGAACGGCTGCGCGTAGCGCTGGCCGATGAGGTTGTCGTTCACGCCGCGGACGGTGCCGTCGTTGTTGCGGGCGCCGACGTTGACGTAGCCGCCGTAGATGCGGTCGAGCGCATTGGTGAGGCCGTCGATGAACCACGCGGGCTGCTGCTGATCGATGTTGCCGCCGCTGAGCCACGGGTTGACCGCGGAGAGCGCCGCGCCGACTTCATAGCCGTTATTGACCGCGAGCTTGCCCATGCCGCCGTTGAGGCTGGTCGTGTCGACGGCGCGGAACCACGGCGTGATGCTGTCGTTCGGCGGCGTGATGCGCGGGCGGTTGGCCTTGATGTCGCCGTTCTCATACTTCGCCTTCAGGCTGGTGTGCCAGGTGCGATCCTTGAAGAGCTGCGGGTCGAAGCGCAGGGCGGCGTAGTAACGACGGTCGTCCTGGAACGCCGGCTTCTGTTGGAATTTCTCGTTGTTCCACATGGCGTCGAGGCGGACCGCGAGCACGTTCTTGATGATCTCCTGATTGAGATCGACGGAGCTGCGCGTGCTGCCGTAGGAGCCGACGCGGAACTGGGCCTCGTGTTTGTTGCGGAACTCGGCGTTGCGCGTCGTGGCGTTCACGATGCCGGCCGGGCTGCCCAAGCCGAAGAGGATGGCGTTGGGGCCGCGCTGGATGTCGATGCGGTCGACGTTATACGAGTCCCACGGAATGTCGGTGATGAAGAAGTCGCGGGTGTTGTCCGCCGCCGCGAGGCCGCGCACGCGCTGGGCGCTGCCGGGGGCGCGCAAGGTGCCGGACTCGTCCATGCTCGTGCCGTTGCCCAAGCCGGCATAGCTGCCGCGCGTGCCGGCGACTTCGGCGTTCGTGGTGTATTGGAGCAGCGAGGAATTGTCGGTCGCGCCGATGTCCCGCATGAATTCCTTCGTGTAGACCGAGAGCGCGCCGCCGACGTCCTTCAGATCGGTGCGGATGCGCGTGCCGGCGAGGGTTTCGGTCGCTTGATAGCCATTGTCCTTCTGCACCTGAACCTCGAACGGCGAAAGGACCACGGTCTCTTCGTCAGCCAGGGGTTTCGTAACAGGAGCGACGGTTTGTGCTCCGAGCTGCCAGCCGCCTGCGGCAAACAGGAAGGCCAAGCCTAATCTGGACGGGGTTTTCATACCTTACAGCGTAGTTCTGCGGTTACGGAAGCGCGGAGATATTGGGGTAATCTCGCGCGTCAGTTTGGGGATTGGGGGTGGTGAGCGCAGGGGTGCGCCGCACAGAACCGCTAGTCCCGCGACGGTGCGCGCCGCAAAACCTTCACCGTTCTAACACTAGAATCCAAACGCGTGCGCCGCCCGTTTCCGAGCGAAAACACCGGGGCACCAAAAACGAACCGCGCGGGAGACAATCGGACGCGCGCGCTACTTGCATCCGCGCCGCACGCCGGATTATCTGCTCACCGATGGATCCGGCACTGGAGCAGGCAGTCGACACCGCGAAGCATCACCCGTGGATCTTCGGCGTGTTGCCGCACGTGCTCACCGTGCTCGGCTTCCTGCTGGCGTTCTTCGCCATCGCGCGTCTCGTGAGCGAGCGCAAGCAACCGGGCAACACCTTCGCGTGGCTGCTCGCGATCGCGTTCGTGCCCTACGTCGGCGTGCCGCTGTTTCTGCTCTTCGGCGGCCGGAAACTCAAACGCCTCGCCGCCACCAAGGCGCGCCTCTGCCCGGTCGTGCCCGGCGCGCCGCCCTCCCCCGCCGCGAACACCTTCGCCGCGCGCGTGCTCACGCTCAACGGCGCGTGCCCGCCCGTCGGCGGCAACCGCGTGGAGTTCGTCGCCTCGGGCGAGGATTCCTACCGCCAGCTCGAACGGCAGATCCTCGAGGCCAAGCACACGATCCACATCATGACCTTCATCCTCGGCCGCGATATCGTCGGGCGCCGCGTGGTGAAGCTCCTCGCGCAGCGCGCGCGCGAGGGCGTGAAGGTCCGCCTGCTGCTCGACTCGCTCGGCTGCTTCTTCACCAACGGCTCCTTCTGCGACCCGATTCGCGCGGCCGGCGGCGAGGTCGTGTCGTTCATGCCGATGCTGCCGCTGCAAACGCGCGGCTCGGCCAACCTGCGCAATCACCGGAAAATCGCGGTGTTCGATCACCGGCTCGCCGTCGTCGGCGGGCGCAATCTCGCGACCGAATACATGGGGCCGACGCCGCTGAAGCGCCGCTTCCGCGACTTCGGCGCGGTGATCGAGGGCCCGGCCGTGAGCCTGCTCGAGGAAATTTTCCTCGCCGACTGGGCCTACGCGAGCGGGCAAACGATCGCCGCGCTCCATGACGAAATTCCTCCGGGCGTGCCCGCGGCGGTGGGCGACAGCGAGCTCCAGATCGTCGCCAGCGGCCCCGACGTGCCCGGCGACCCGCTCTACGAAGGCATCCTCTCCCTCGTGCAACAGGCCGAGCGCAGCGTGTGGATCGTCACGCCCTACTACATCCCCGACGAAGTGCTGCAGCGCTCACTCATGGTGCAGGCGCGCGCGGGCATCGACGTCCGCCTCGTGGTCCCGGCGCGTTCGAATCACCCGATCACCGACCTCGCGCGCAAACACTACCTGCGTGAGTTGCAGCAAGCCGGCGTGCGCGTGCAGCTCTACGGTCCGGGCATGAACCACGCGAAAGCGATCCTCGTGGACGGCGCCACCGGCCTCTGGGGTTCGGCCAACATGGACTTGCGCTCGCTCTTCGTGAATTTCGAGGTCGCCGCCGTCACCTACTCGGCCTGTGACGCCGAACATCTCGCCGCTTGGATGCGCGGCGTGTTCGCGCATTGCAAACCGATGCCGCAAGCGAAGCGCCCGCCGAAGTTCTTCTCGACCCTCGGCGAAGAACTCAGCCGCCTGCTCGCCCCGTTGCTCTAGCGCCGCCCGCGCTCAAGCGACCGCTCGGCCCAGTCGCCCGAACATCCCCCAAGTGACGGTCCGCCGTCCATCGCCCCACCGCGCCCGTAGCTCCGCGGCCACAGCCGGAATGGGATCCTCCCCGCGCGCTTTCCGGTAACGATCCACCGCGGACCAACTCGCCAGGAAGGCAACGAGATCGTCCGCCAACCATTCGCGCGTGATCGTGCACGGCGGGAAAGGCAGTTCAGCGAACGGAAAATCGAAATCGCGATAGCGACTCTCGATGTGGCGCCGTTCCGGCGGCCAATAGGGTCCCGTCGTCTCCGCATAGAACCGGTCCACGACGGCATCGATCTCGGGGTTCACGCGCGCCAGCCAGTAGCTCCACAGCGCCACCACGCCTCCGGGGCGCAACACGCGTTTCACCTCCGCATAGAATTTCGCGCGGTCGAACCAGTGCGCCGCCTGCGCCGCGGTGACGAGATCGACCGTGCCATCGCGCACCGTCGGGGCAAGTTCCGCGCTGCGCAGATAAACCACGCGCGCGTGCGGCGTCGCGGCGGCCAGTTGCGCCTCGCTCGGCTCGGTGGCGATGACGCGCTGGAAGTGCGCGGCCAGCGCGACCGCGGCCTGCCCGTTGCCTGTGCCGCAGTCCCAAGCCAATCCGCGCGCCGGCGCGAGCCGCGCCAGCTCATCGAAGAACGTCACCGGATACGTCGGGCGCGACTGCGCATAGACGGCCGCCTGATTCGAGAAATGGTCCTGAAACTTCACACGACCACCTTGACCGGCGCGCGGAACCGGCGCCAGCGCGCGTCCCGACGGCTCGCGTGTTTGCAGGCGCCGTTATGCGGCCACATCGGAAATTTTCAGAATCGCTACTGCGGCGTGACCGGCAACTCGATGAACGTGCCGCTCGTGCCGCCGCGGTAGATGCGCTGCGTGGCTTTTTGGTAATCGCCGGGCGCCGCGAGAAAGATGTTCGGGACGAACTTCTGCGGGTTGCGGTCGTAGAGCGGAAACAGCGTCGACTGGATCTGCACCATGATGCGGTGGCCCGGTTGGAAGACGTGATTCGCGTGCGGCAGCGCGAACGTGTAGGCGAGCGGCTTGCCCTGCTCGAGCGCGGCGGGCTTTTCGAAGCTCTCGCGATAGCGTCCGCGGAAAATCTCGAGCGAGATCGGCAGCTGATAACCGCCAAACTCGGGCCGCGACGGATACTCGTCCGGGAAAACGTCGATGATCTTCACGACCCAATCGCTGTCCGTGCCGCTGGTCGACGCGAGCAGGTTCACGACCGGCGCGCCCGCAAGGTGCACCGGTGCGGCGAGCGGCTCGGTCTGGTAAACGAGCACATCGGGACGATCCGCGACAAACCGCTGGTCCGTCACGAGCCAGCGCCGCCAGGCGTCGCCGTCGCTGAATTTCACGGGGCGCGGTAGATACGGGACCGGCTTCGCGGGATCGGAAACATATTCGTCGAACGACTCTTTGGTTTCGGGACCGTCGAAGCTGAGCGCACCATTCTCTCGAAGAAAAAGCATCGTTCCCGGCAATTCGGTATTCTCGCCGGCGAGTGGCCAACGGTCGTATTTCTCCCAGCGATTTTCGCCGGTGTTGTAGACGAAGACCGGCGGCGTGTTCGCGCGCGGCGCGTTGTCCTTCAGGTATTGATCGAAGAGCGGCTTGATGATGTCGCGGCGCACTTGCAGCGCCGTGTCGCCTTCCCAGCGGAGCGGGCCGAGCGTGCTGCCGTCGCGACCGATCTGACTGTGAAACCACGGACCGAGCACGAGGAAGTTCTTCGTGTTGTCCGTGTCTTTGGTTTCCATGACTGGATACGCGTGCACTGCGCCCCAGATGTCCTCCTGATCCCAGAGACCTTGGAGCCACAACGTCGGAACCTTCAGCGGAATCTTGGCAAGGAGATGATCGAGCGCCTGCTCCTGCCAGAACGCGTCGTAGCTCGGATGCTCGGTCAGCTTTTTCCACCACGGCAACTGATCGATGCCGGTCGCGCGCGCGAACGCTCCGGCCGAGCCGACTCGGCGCAGGTTGTCGTAATCGTCGACGTCGCCACGCACGGCGCGATCGCCCTTGGATTTTCCGCCGAGTTGGCCGGTGAAGTAGTCGAAGTTCACCTGGCGGAACGCGCCGTAGTGAAACCAATCGTCGCCCATCCAGCCGTCGATCATCGGGCTCTCGGGCGCGGCGACTTTCAGCGCCGGATGCGGATCGAGCAGCGCCATCACCACGGTGAAGCCCTCGTAGGATGAGCCGATCATGCCGACGCGGCCGTTGGACTCGGGGACGTTCTTCACCAGCCAATCGATCGTGTCCCACGCATCGGTGGTGTGGTCGACCTTACTGTCGTTGAGCGGGCCGCGTGGCGGGCGGGTCATGACGTAGTCGCCCTCGGAGCCGTGCTTGCCGCGCACGTCCTGATAAACGCGAATGTAGCCGTCGGCGGCGAAGACCTCGTCGGCGAGAGCGAGCGTCGCGAGCAGGCGCGGCGACTTGGTGCGGCTGGCGCGGTTGGCTGCGTCGTAGGGCGTGCGCGTGAGGAGAATGGGAGCGCGCTTCGCGCCTTTCGGGACGACGATCACCGTGTAGAGTTTCACGCCGTCGCGCATCGGGATCATTTCGACGCGTTTGACGTAATCGTAGGCGTCGGTCGGCGGCGTGAATTTCGCCGGAATGTCGGGCGTGAGCGGCGAGGTCTGCGCGATTGAAACAGTGAACCCAAGGACGCCTGCGACGAGCAGGCCGGCGGCGTGGAGAAGTCTCATGGCGGCGCGAAGCTACGCGACGGCGACGACGGCGCAACGCAAAGGTGGGGCGCGCAAGACACCAATGTAGCGGGAGCTTCCAGCTCCCGTGGGTTCGAGTTCGTGCAAAGGCGGGAGCTGGAAGCTCCCACTACTTTTCATGCAATACCGACACCGACTGGCACGCTACACGCCGTGCGCGCGGATGAATTCCTTGAGCGTCGCGAGATCGGTCGGCAGACGGTGCTTCGCGAGCGGTTTCGCTTTCAGCGCCTCGAGCGTCGGGTGCGTGGGCTCGACGCCGATGGCGTCGCGGAGCGCCTCGGGAAATTTCGCGGGGTGCGCCGTGGCGAGCACGACGCTGGTGCGCGTCGGGTTCAAATCCTGGAAACCGCACGCCGTGTGCGGATCGAGGACGTAGCCGCGTCGTTCATGGATGCGTTGGATATTCGCCTTGATGTCGACGTCGGTGGAACGCGAGGAGCTGAAGACGTGCGTGTTGAAGTCCGACACTTGCGTCGCGCCGGTGCGTTTCAGCTCGTCCATCGTCGCGCGGACCTTCGCCGGATCCTCATCGAAGTGATAGTAGAGCCAGCGCTCGAAGTTCGAGGCGACCTGGATGTCCATCGACGGTGCGAGGCTCGGGTGCACGGCGCCGACGCGATATTCGCCCGTCGTGAAGAAGCGGTGGAGGATGTCGTTTTGATTCGTCGCGACCTTGAAGCCCGCGATGGGCACGCCCATGCGCTCGAGCAGCCAGCCGGCGAAAACATTGCCGAAATTGCCGGTCGGCACGACGAACTCGAGATTCTCGCGCGCCGCTTCCGGCAAGTGCAGCCACGCGTGCAGGTAATAGACGCACTGGGCGAGCACGCGCGCGAGGTTGATGGAGTTGACGGCGGAGAGATGGTGCTGCGCGGCGAATTCGCGGTCGCCGAACGCGTCCTTCAAGAGGCGTTGCGCATCATCGAAGGTGCCGTCGAGCGCGAGGGCGTGGACGTTGGCTGCACCGGTGCAGGCCATCTGGCGCTCCTGCAGCGGCGAAACGCGACCGTCGGGATAGAGAATGAAGATCGCAGTGCGCGGCTTGCCGAGCAGGCCGTGGATCGCCGCGGCGCCGGTGTCGCCGGAGGTCGCGCCGAGGACGTTGAGACTGCGGCCGGTCTGCTCGCAGTGCCAACCGTAGAAATTGCCGAGGAACTGCAGGGCGAAATCCTTGAACGCGAGCGTCGGACCGTGGAACAGCTCGAGCACGTAGACGTTGTCCGCGAGCCGGCGCAGCGGCGCGATCTCGGGATGCGTGAAGCGGCCGTAGGAGCGGTGCGCGAGGCGCGCGATGACGTCGTCCGCGACGTCGGTGGCGAACACCGACATGAACTCCGCGCAGAGGTCGGCGTAGCTGAGCTGGGCCCAACTGCGCAGACGCGGGGTGAGGTCGGGCAGCGCTTCCGGGAGATACAGACCGCCGTCCGGCGCCAAGCCGAGAGCGACCGCTTCGGTGAAGGAAACGGCGGGAGCCTGGCCTCGCGTGGAGACGAATTTCATCGGCTGTTTCCTCCTATATCGTTCGCTTTGGCATCGGCTGAAGGCGAACGCGCGACCGGCGAGCGGCGATCAGGACGCCTTGCCGAGGCCAAACGCCTTGTGGACAGCGCGCTGGGCGTCGTCCGCGCGGTCGCGGGCGATCGCGAGGGTGACCTTGATCTCGGAAGTCGTGATCAGCTCGATGTTGACGCTCTTCTCGGCGAGCGCCTCGAACATCTGGGCGGCCACGCCGGCGTGAGTGCGCATGCCGACGCCGACCACGGAGAGCTTCGCGATGTTGTCGTAGGCCGCGACTTCGCCGCCACCGAGCTTCTTGAAGATGTCGGGGAGAATCTTGACCGCGAGATGCGCGTCGTCCTTCGGGACGGTGAACGTGAGCGTCGCGACGCCGTGGGAGCCGACGTTCTGCACGATCATGTCGACGTTGACGTTGGCGTCGGCGAGCGAGCGAAGAACGGCGGCGGCGGTGCCGGGTTTGTCGGGCAGGTTGCTGACGACGACCTTGGCCTGGTCCTTGTCGACGGCGACGCCGCGGACGACGACCTTTTCCATGTAAGCGACTTCTTCTTTCACGATGGTTCCCGGGTTGTGGTTAAAGCTGGAGCGGACTTCGAAAACGACGCCGTATTTCTTGGCGAACTCGACGGAGCGCGACTGCATGACCTTCGAGCCCTGCGAGGCGAGTTCGAGCATCTCGTCGTAGGAAATTTCCTCGAGTTTGGTCGCCTCGGGGACGTGGCGCGGGTCGGCGGTGTAGACGCCGTCGACATCGGTGTATATCTCGCACTTGTCGGCGCGGAGCGCGGCGGCGAGCGCGATGGCGGTGAGGTCGGAGCCGCCGCGGCCGAGCGTGGTGATCTGGCCCTTTTCGTTGAGGCCCTGGAAACCGGCGACGATGACGACCTTGCCGCCATCGAGATCCTTGCGCAGCGCGGTCGGGATGATGTTTTGGATCTTCGCCTTGGTGTGCGCGAGGTCGGTGACGATACCGGCCTGCGGGCCGGTGTAGGAAACCGCGGGGACCTCGAGCGCGTGCAGCGCCATCGCGGTCAGCGCGATCGTCTCCTGCTCGCCGACGGCGAGGAGCATGTCCATCTCGCGCGCGTCGGGGCGAGCGTTCACGGCTTTGGCGCGCGCGATCAGTTCATTCGTCACGCCCGCGCGAGCCGACACGACGACGACCACTTGGTGGCCGGCGTCGCGCGTGATCTTGATGCGGGCGGCGACGTTCTTGATGCGCTCGACGTCACCCACGGAGGTGCCGCCGTATTTTTGAACGATGAGAGCCATGGCGAGAACCTGACTCTATGCCCGCGAGCGCGGCGGCTTGGCAAGGCCCCAGAGGCGGGGTTGCGTCATACCCCAAGTCACAGCGGAACAACGAGGTGCCCCGAGCTAAGCGGAGGGAGATTTACCGTCGGCCGGTGCAGCCGGCTTCTTCACGAAGCGGTTTTCCGTGCCATTCAACAGGCGGCGGATGTTCTCGTGGTGGCGGACGATCACGAAGCTCGCGAGCACGGTGGCAATGACAGCGACCGCCACGTGATGCGGCAGCACCCAGCTGCAAACGATGATGGCCACCGCCGCGAGGATCGACGCGAGCGACACGTAACGCGACGCGTAGAACGTCACAACCCACGTCGCCGCCGCGATGAGACCGGCGAGGGGGATGAGCACAAACAGTCCACCGGCCGCGGTAGCGACGCTCTTGCCGCCCTTGAACCGCGTAAAAACCGAAAACGCGTGTCCGATCACGGCACCGACGACACCGATGAGCTGGAGGACAACTTTGCGTTCTTCATCGACGAAGGGCAGCAACGGCCAAGCGGTCGCGACAGCGCCTTTGAGCATGTCGAGCGCGAGCACCGTGTTGCCCGCTTTGGCGCCGAGGACGCGTTTCACGTTCGTCGCGCCGGGATTGCCGCTGCCGGCCTTGAAAATATCGACGCCGTGCGCCTTCGCGACGAGGTAGCCGAACGGCAAGGCGCCCAGCAAATAGCCGGCAAGCGCAGAAGCGGTGATCCAGAAATTACTCATCGGGGCCCAGGTCGATTTCGGTGACACTGCGGGCGTGCGGGACGACCGGTCAACGCTTTATCGGTCACACAAGCACGCCGCTGCATCCCAGCTGCAAACGACGGGCGGCAGCCCACCCTCGCGGCGCCTCAGCGAGCGCGCGCGATGATCCGGAGCCCATCGTTGTCCGCATGCAGGCGGAACGACCGGCTCGGCACCTTCGCGGCAGCGAACGCGTGCACCATCGCGCGCGCTACTTTCGCGGCCTTGGTCGGACGCGCGACGCACATCACGCTCGAACCGCTGCCGCTCAGCCAGCCGGTCAACGCACCGGCAGCCACACCGGCCTCGATCGCATCGCGCGCCCCCGGAATCAGCGGCAGACGATACGGCTCGTGCATGAAATCGGCGACGGCGTGCGCGAGACGGTCGTATTCGCCGGAGAGGAACGCAGCGACGACATAGCTCGCGCTGTTGATGCTGCGCACCGCGTCGAAATACGGGATCTCCTTCGGCAGAATGCCGCGCGCTTTTTTCGTTTCGAGCTCCTGCGAGGGCGAGACGACGACGAAGACGAGTTCCCGGCCGATGGAGCGGCGCACGACGCCGGTGAGCACGCCGCGGCTCGGATCGGTGCGGCCGACGCAGAAACCGCCGAGCACGGCGGGCGTGGCGTTGTCGGGGTGGCCTTCGAGCTTGGTGACGAGTTCAGCAAGGTCGGCCTTGTCGAGGCCGGCACCGCTGAGCTCGTTCAAGCCGGCCACGATGCCGGCGCGGAGCGTCACGCTCGAACCCAGGCCGCGCGACATCGGCACGTCGCCGCGAACCACGAAGGAAAAGCCGAATTCCGGCACGCCCGCGCGCGCGAAGAACCACGCGGCCGCCTCGCTCGCCATGTCGACGCCGGCGACCGCGTCGGGCGACGCCGCATGCACGCCCGCCTCGGCGGTGCGGCACAAGGTGACGTCGTTGTAGAGCGCGACCGCGAGTCCGAGAGTATCGAAACCCGCACCCAGGTTCGACGTGCTGCCCGGCACGCGGACGGTGACGGACTGCAGCAGACTGCGGGCTTTGGTTTTCGGTCGGCGTGGGGTCGGCCTTTTTTTCATGGAAAATCAGCGGCGGCGCAGCGCGCGGCGCGCCTCGAGGTTCTGCTCGCGTTTCTTGAGGTCCTCGCGCTTGTCGAACTGCTTCTTGCCGCTCGCGGTCGCGATCTCGACCTTCACCAGCGCCTCCTTGAAATACATGCGCAGCGCGACGATCACGCGGCCGCCGGTCTCGACGGCCTGCTGGAGCTTCCGGATTTCGTTGGCCTTGAGCAGGAGCTTGCGCGGGCGACGCGGGGCGTGTTGCGAGAGACCGCCGTGCGAATACTCCTCGATGTAGGCGCCGTAGAGCCAGACCTCGCCCTTCTCGATACGGCAGAATCCGTCCGTGATCTGCGCTTTGCCGGCACGGATCGACTTCACCTCGGTGCCGACGAGTTTCACGCCGGCCTCGAACTTGTCGTGAATGAAGAAATCCCGCAGCGCCTTCGGATTGCGCATCTCGGTGAAACGGGCGGAGTCGTGGGCTTTGGCGGCCATGGCGGGAGAGGTGAACGAAAAGGATTTGGCGGGAGTTTGGCGAGACACGAAGCCGGGCGCGACGGAAGGATGACAGACAAGTGAACGACCGGCGGTGTCCGTCGCCGGGAAAGTCGGAAAACAAAAAAGCGCGGCGAGGTTGCCGCGCTTCGGTGAACGGGAGCCGTCGGGCGGCTCAGGCGTGCGTCACTTCGTAGCTGATCTTGCCTTCGATGATCTCGCGCAGGGCGATGTCTTCGGGGCTGAGCTTTTCGAGCGACTCCACGAGCGGACGGCTGCCCCGGCGGAGCTGCTTGACGCGGCGCGACACCACGTTGATCAGCACGTTCGGGTCCTGGATAACCTTTTGGGCGTCCTTGATGTATTCGTCTCTCATGGTTGGGAAATTGGGAAGGGAGAGACCTACGTCACACCCCCGCAGCGTCAAGGGGGAAATCTTTCCCGCCGTCGCTCGGTCCGGACGCGCGCCGCGGCGGCGGTTTTCGTTTTGCCGCTCCGCCTTTTCGCGCAAGACTGCCGCCGTGATCGTCGCCTGGACTACCACCGAAAAACGCGAGGACGCCGAGCGCCTGGCGCGCGGCGCCGTCGAAGCCCGGCTCGCTGCGTGCGCTCAAATCGACGGGCCGATCGTCTCGTTCTACCACTACGAAGGGAAACTGGAGCGCGCGGAGGAATTTCGGTTATGGTTTAAGTGCCTCCCGGCCAACACTTCGGCGCTTAGCGCGTGGGTCCACGCGCGCCATCCCTATCGCACACCGCAGTGGATCGAGGTCAGCGCGGAGAGCGTGAGTGAAAAATACTTGTCATGGGCTATGGCCAACTCTAGCCATGGCCCCTTTCCAACGTCGAAATCACCTTAAACGACCCACTTACCATGTCCCAGCACAACAGCCTCAAGTCTTCCGGCGGCCTCGTCGTGAAGCGCAATGTCCTCAAGCGCTTCGAGCGCGTCGCCATCCTCAAGAAGCGCGGCCAGTGGAAGGAAGGCGATCGCGTGCAGGGTCTCCGCAAGACCAAGCCCGACGTTTGATCGGCCGCTGAATTTTCCAACTGGGCAGGCTCGTTCGCGCGACCTGCCCTTTTTCATTCCCATGCACGACCTGCTCAAACAACTCACCGACTGGTATGCCCGCTCGCTCGAGAGCGGCGGCTACGCGCTCGTGGCGCTGCTCATGTTTCTCGAGAGCACGTTCATCCCGCTGCCGAGCGAATTGATCATTCCGCCCGCCGCGCACCTCGCGCACACCAAGGGCGGTATGAGCCTCACCGGCATCGTCATCGCCGGCGCGCTCGGCTCGTGGCTCGGTGCCACGGCGATGTATTGGGCTTCGCGCTGGGCCGGCCGGCCGCTCGTGCTCCGCTACGGCAAGTTCTTCCTCGCTCCGCCGGAGAAAGTCGAAAAGGCCGAGCGCTGGGCCTCCGCCTACGGTAACTACGGCATCTTCGCCTCGCGCCTGCTGCCGGTCGTGCGCCACTTGATCGGCATTCCTGCCGGCATCGTGCGCATGGATTACTGGAAATTCTCCCTCTGGACGCTCGTCGGCTCCGGTCTCTGGTGCACCGTGCTTTGCTGGCTCGGCATCAAAGCCGGCCAAGACGAGGCACTGATGCGCGGTGAACTCCGCTCGATCACGATTTGGGCCATCGGCGTGCTCGGCGCGCTCGGTGTCATGTATTGGTTTTTCGTGCATCGTCAGATGCGCAAAGCCAGCGAATGACGCGTCTCGCGGCACACCCTACCCGCCAAAAACGAAGGCCGGCGATGTGCCGGCCTTTTTCGTGGGCGGGTGTGATGTTGCGCCATACATCGACGGCTTGCCAGCCGAAGCCTTGGCGAAGGCTGGTGCGAGTGCCGGGAGTCGAACCCGGATCAATGGCTTCGGAGGCCACTACACTATCCATTGTGCTACACTCGCAAAAAACAACGCGCGCAGCTTTCGGCCGCGCGCGCGCGAGTTCAAGCCGCTTTTGTGCGGCGTCAGATGTGGATCGCCTCGTTATTCGTCGCGGCGGCGGCTTCTCCGAGCGCCTCGGAGAGCGTCGGGTGCGCGTGAATCGTGTGGTGGATCTCGTCGATCGTCGCTTCGAGATTCATCGCCAGGCCGTATTCGGCGATGAGCTCGGTGGCCTCGCTGCCGATGATGTGCACGCCGAGAATCTCGCCGGTCTTCGCGTCGCTGATGACCTTCACGAAACCTTCGGAGTCGCCCGACGCGACGGCCTTGCCGACGGCCGTGAACGGGAACTTGCCGATCTTGTAGGCGAGGCCCTTTTCCTTGCAGGCCTTCTCGGTCAGGCCCGTGCTCGCGACCTGCGGCTGGCAGTAGGTGCAGCCAGGGAACTTGTCGACTTGCTTGGGCTTGCTGTGGCCGAACATGCCGTTGACGGCGTTGACCGCGCGGAACGTCGCGACGTGCGCAAGCCACGGCGGACCTTGGATGTCGCCGGCGGCGTAGATGCCGGCGACGCTGGTCTGGTAATTGGCGTCGACCTTCACGAAACCACGATCGGTCTCGACCTTCACCTTGGCAGAGAACAAACCGTCGATCGCGGACACGATGCCGACGGCGACGAGCACGGTATCGACCTCGATCTCGGTCTTCGCGCCGTCCTTCACGAGGTCGAGCTTCACGCTCTTGTCGCCGACGCGGATATTTTCGCTCTTGGTGGCCGTGTGGACCGCGATGCCCTGCTTGGCGAAGCTTCGCTCGAGCGTCTTCGCGACCTCCTCGTCCTCGACGGGCAGAATCTGCGGGAGCATCTCGACGAGCGTTACCTTCGAGCCGAAGGCGTTGAAGAAATACGCGAACTCCACGCCGATGGCGCCGGCGCCGATAATCGCGATCGACTTAGGCAGCTCCTTCGCCGCGAGCGCCTCGCGGGAGGTCATCACGCGCGTGCCGTCGACCGGCAGGCCGGGCAGCGCACGCGGCTTCTGGCCGGTGGCGACGAGGATGTTTTTCGTGCGGAAGAATTTTCCTTTGTTTTCGCCGTCGACGATCTCGACCATGCCGGGCACGGTCACCTGGCCGCGGCCGATGAAGTAATCGACCTTGTTCTTGCGGAAGAGAAACTCGATGCCCTTGGCCATCTGCGCCGAGACGCCGCGCGAGCGCTCCACGACCTTGCGGAAATCAAACGACGCGCCCTGCACGCTCAAGCCGTAGCTCTCGGCCTTCTGGATCGTGCGGAACAGCTCGGCGCTCTTCAGCAGCGCCTTCGTCGGGATGCAGCCCCAGTTAAGGCAGGTGCCGCCGGCGCGCTCCATTTCGATGCACGCGACCTTCTTGCCGAGCTGACCGGCGCGAATCGCCGCCGCGTAACCGGCCGGACCGCCACCGATGACTACCAAGTCGTAGATTGCTTCTGACATAGGCGTAGATTTTGAGCGGCGAACGTCGCCCCCGCTCCCGGTAGCGTCAAATGCAATCTCCGCTGCCAGCGAAGGCGTAATTTCGCCGTCCCGTTCTCACTCGCTTGGACTCGGCCGCGACTCAGATATCGATCACGTCGTCGCGCTTCCCGTCTCCGCGCGGACCGCGCGACGCGGGCGGCGGCACTGCCGCGCGCTTCAGCATCTGCGTGAGGATCAGGTTCGTGACGCTCACCACGAGCGCGCCGAGCAGCGCCGAGCCGAAACCCGCGACGTGGAAGCCGTCGACGAGCTTGCCGACGAAGTAGAACAGCACCGCATTGATCAGCCACACGCCGACGCCGAGCGACAGCACGATGAACGGCAGCGTGAAGAGCACCATCAGCGGCTTCAGCACCGCGTTGAGGAAACTCAGCAGGATCACGACCACCGCGAGCGTCCCCGCCGTGTCGTAATGAATGCCGGGCACGAGCGTCGCGCTGAGCACGACGCCGAGCGCGAGCACCATCCACCGCACGAGCAGGTTGACGAACGGGTTGTTCATGGCCTGCATGACTCTAGCCCGATTCCTCGGGGAGCAATGAAAATCCTGATCGTCCAAGACTACCTGCGCAGCGGCGGCACCGAACGCCACGCCGTCTTCCTCGGCGCCGCGGCCGCCAAAGCCGGGCACGAGGTCACGCTGCTCACCTTCCGCCCGCGCGGTGCACTCGGGGACGATGCGGACAACCAGCCTTTCGCGTTCAAGTCGCTGCAACCCTTCGATCTTCACCTCGATTGGTTCGCGCCCGGCCTGCTCCGCGCCGCCACCGAGGCCGCGCCGGACCTCGTGCTTTGCATGGGACGCATGGCGAACTGCTACGCCGGCTTCATCCAAAAGCGCCTGCCGCATGCGGTGGTCGTCTGCACCATGCGCACGGGCAAGTCCCTTCCCTACCTGTTCCGGCGCTCGCTGCGCCGTTGCCGCCACGTCATCGCCAACAGCCACGTGGCCAAGCGCGTGCTGACCGACGACCACGACATCGCCTCGCACAAGATCACCGTCATCCATAATCCCGTGCTGCGCTCGCACGACGTCGACGGCGCGCGCAATCACGCCCTCCGCCGCTACTATGGCGCCAACCCGAGCACCGTCGTGATGCTCAACGTCGCGATGTTCCGCCCGGAGAAAAACCAGCGCGAACTGATCGAAATCTGCTCGAAACTCCCCGGTTACCTCGACTGGCAGCTCTGGCTCGCCGGCGACGGCGTGGAGCGCAAACGCTGCGAACGCCTCGCGCACGATCTCGGCCTCGGAGGCCGCGTGCGCTTCCTCGGTTACCAGCCCGAGCCCACACCGCTCTACCACGCCTCCGACCTCGCCGTGCTCGCCTCGCAAAGCGAATCGCTGTCGAACTTCCTCATCGAGTCGCAGCTCCACGGCCTGCCCGCCGTGGCCTACGACATCGTCGGTGTCGGCGAATGCTTCATTCCCGGCCAATCCGGCGTGCTGCTGAAAAACAAGGACCAGGCCGGCTTCGTCGACGCGCTCGACCGCCTCATCCGCGAGCCTGGCCTCCGTCGCCGCTACAGCGAGACCGCCCGCCGCCACGCCCGCGACGAGTTCACCGCCGAGCAACAGATCAGCGCCCACCTCAATCTGTTCACCCAGTTGGTGAAGGTTTAGGACAGTTCGTGTGGGCAGCGCGCTTGCGGCGCCGAGCGTCGTTTGTTAGGCGGATGGACCCGGGCCCGTTCATGGCACGAGGCGCGCGCAAGCGCGCTGCCCACGCCCGTCCATCCGCTCCTGACAACCCTATGTCAGCAATCCCGCACGCCCGCGCGCGGCGTGTTGCCTTTCCCGTCGGGCTGCTCATCCGTGAACCCAGTGCGTCCCACGTCCCCTGAATTCATCCGCCTGCGCGGCGTCCGCCAGAACAACCTCAAGGGCTTCGACCTCGACCTGCCCCTCGGCCGCTACATCGTCGTCACCGGCCTGAGCGGTGCGGGCAAGTCCTCGCTCGTGTTCGACACGCTCCACGCCGAGGGCCAGCGGCGCTACGTTGAGACGTTCTCCGCCTACACGCGCCAGTTCCTCGACCTGCTCGACAAGCCCAAGGTGGACTCCGTCGAGAACATCCGCCCGTCCATCGCCATCGAGCAGACCAACACGGTCAAGACGTCGCGCTCGACCGTCGGCACGATGACGGAGCTCACCGATTTCGCGAAGGTCTGGTTCAGCCACGTCGCCGAGTGCTTCGACCCGGCCACGGGCGAAAAGGTCGAGGACGACAACCCGCAGACCATCTGGGCGAAAACCTTCGCCGCCCATCCCGCCGCCACGCTCCTCATCGCCTTCAAGGTCGCTAAGCCCGAGAAGTTGCCGTGGTCGGAAATTCTCCCACCACTCAAGAACCAAGGCTACACACGCGTCCTCATTCCCAAAGGTAGCCCGCGACCTCCGGGCGCGGGTTCCGCCTCCACCGCCGAAGCCCTCGCCCTCGCCACCCTCGACGACCTGCTCGCGGCGAAGCCCGACACGGCGCTCAAGCACGCCACGCACCTCTTCGTCGTGCAGGACCGCCTGCGCATCGCGGCGGAGAACAAGCCGCGCTTCCTCGAGGCGACCGAGACCTCGCTGCACTTCGGCTCGGGCGAGGTGTTCCAGTTCACGCCCGAGCCCTTTGCCCGCGTCGGCCACTATTCGCGCGGCCTGCATTCGCCGAAGACCGGCCGCACCTTCCGGGCCGCCTCGCCTGCGCTGTTCTCGTTCAACTCTCCGCTCGGCGCCTGCCCGGTGTGCCGCGGCTTCGGTCGCGTCATCGACATCGACTACCGCCTCGCGATCCCCGACCACTCGCTCTCGATCGAACAGGGCGCCGTGAAACCCTGGGAGGGCGAGATCTACGGCGAATCGAAGAAGGACCTCCTCAAGTTCACCAGGAAACTCGGCATCCCGACCGACATTCCCTTCGCCGACCTCACGCCCGAGCAGAAGGCCTTCGTGATCGACGGCTCGCCCGGCTACGACGGCGAGACGAAGCACTGGCCCCAATATTGGTATGGGCTGAAGGGCTTCTTCCGTTACCTCGAGAAGACGACCTACAAGATGCACGTGCGCGTCTTCCTCTCGCGCTACCGGGCCTACAACCCCTGCTCCGCCTGCCGCGGCGCACGCCTCCAGCCCGAGGCACTCTGCTGGCAATGGCGCGGCTATACGCTCCCCGGGCTCTACCAACTCCCCGTCAGCGAACTCCTCGCGCTCATCCGCGAGCACGGCGCCCCCAAGCGCGACGGACGCGACGCTGCGGAGCGCCACCAGCGCGACCTCGCCTACGACTCCATCGTCACGCGCCTGCGCTACCTCGAGCAGGTCGGCCTCGGCTACCTCACGCTCGACCGCTCCTCGCGCACGCTCTCCGGCGGCGAGGTCGAGCGCGTCAATCTCACCTCCTGCCTCGGCACCTCGCTCGTCGACACGCTCTTCGTCCTCGACGAGCCCTCCGTCGGCCTGCACCCGCGCGACATCGACCGCCTCATCTGCATCATCCGCACGCTCACCGACGCGGGCAACACGGTCGTCGTCGTCGAGCACGACGAGGCGATGATCCGCGCCGCCGACCACGTGCTCGAGATCGGTCCCGAGCCCGGCGCGCGCGGTGGCGAAGTCGTCTTCCAGGGCGACGTCGCCGCACTCCTCCGTTCTCCGCGCAGCATCACCGGCCGCTACCTCTCCGGTCGCGAATCCGTCGATGTCCCCTCCCAACGCCGCCCCGTGGAGGGCGCGGCTACCGCCGCGCCGCGATCGCCGTCCAGCGCTCCGACGCGCTGGCTGCACTTCCACCGCGCCTCGAAACATAACATCAAGGACCTCTCGTTCCGCCTGCCGCTCCAGCGCCTCGTCTGCCTCTCCGGCGCATCCGGCTCGGGCAAGTCCACGCTGCTCGACAACGTCATCTACCAAGGCCTGCTCACGCAGCGAAACCAGATGACCGAGGACCCGGCGACGTTCGAACGCATCGAGCGCAGCGGCGCGTTCTCCGAAATTGTCCTCGTCGACCAGTCGCCGCTCTCGCGCACGCCGCGCTCCAACCCCGCCCTCTACAGCGAAGCCTGGGACCTGATCCGCGAGCTCTACGCCCAGACGCCCGCCGCCCAGGAAGCCGGCTTCAACGCCTCGAGCTTCTCCTTCAACAGCGGCGAGGGCCGCTGCGACCACTGCCAGGGCCTCGGCAGCGAGCGCGTCGAGATGCAGTTCCTCTCCGACGTCTTCGTCCCCTGCCCGATTTGCGAAGGCCGCCGCTTCAAGCCCGAGGTCCTCGCCATCCAGTGGAACGGCAAGTCCGTCGCCGACCTGCTCGCCACCACGATTACGGACGCGCTCGTTTTCTTCTCCGATTGTGGGAGCGAGCTTGCTCGCGACCGCTTCGCGGCCGCGTCCACCGCCACAATCCGCTCGCGTCTCGCCGCCCTCGACGCCGTCGGCCTCGGTTACCTTACCCTCGGCCAGCCGCTCAACACCCTCTCCGGCGGCGAATCGCAGCGCCTCAAGCTTGTCCGCTATCTGAGCGAATACGCCGGCGCCACTGGCGCGGCGACCGCTGGCGAAGGCGCCCTGCTCCTCCTCGACGAACCCACCACCGGCCTCCACCGCCACGACGTGAAGCGCCTGCTCTCCGTCCTCCAGCGCATCGTCGATCGCGGTCACAGCGTCGTCGTCATCGAGCACAATCTCGACGTCCTGAAATCCGCCGACTGGGTCCTGGAAGTCGGCCCCGAAGCCGGCGCTGGCGGCGGCCGCATCGTCGCCGAGGGCTCGCCCGAGCAGATCGCCTCCGCCGACACGGCAACCTCGCCGTTCCTCCGCGCCGCCCTCCGCGAGTGTAACCTATTAGGTTACAAACCCGACTCATCTCCCTCTGACGCCGACGCGACTTGTAACCTAATAGGTTACAATGCCACAGCGCTCCTCGCCGCCGAAGACGCCGCCACCTACGAAGCAATCGATCCAAAATCCGAAATCCAAAATCCAAAATCGTTGGAGCTCCTCGGCGCACGCGAGAACAACCTCAAGAACATCTCGCTTTCCATCCCCCATCGCGAGCTCTCCGTCGTCACCGGCGTCTCCGGCTCCGGCAAGTCGACCCTCGCGTTCGACATCATTTTCGCCGAGGGCCAGCGCCGCTTCATGGAGTCGATGTCGCCCTACGCGCGCCAGTTTGTCGAACAGCTGCCTCGGCCCGACATCGACCGCCTCACCGGCATCCCGCCGACCGTCGCGATCGAGCAGCGCGTCACCCGCGGTTCGCGCAAGTCCACCGTCGCCACGATCACCGAGGTCGCGCAATACCTCCGCCTGCTCTACGCGCGTCTCGGCATCCAGCACCATCCGGACACCGACCGGCCCGTCACACCACTCTCGCCGGCGCAGCTGCGCAGCCTCCTCGACAAGACTCTCGCCACGCCCGCCGCGCGCAAAGCCAAGCACCTTTACCTCTGCGCCCCGCTCATCCGCGGTCGCAAGGGCCACCACGAGCCGATCGCCAAGTGGATCGGCAAACAGGGCTACGAACTCATGCGCGCCGACGGCCGCCTGCTGCGCGTCGACACCTTCACCAAGCTCGACCGCTACAAGGAGCACGATATTGAAGTGGTGGTGGCCGATCTCAAGTCGGCCGACACCACTTCACCCGCCGTCGCCTCGGCGAAGGCGGGCCGCGCGCGACACGTCCAAGATGCGCTCACCACGGCCCTGAAGCTCGGCAAAGGCTCCTGCTTCCTCCTCACACCCGACGGCAAGGTCCTCTCGTGGTTCTCGACCACGCGCACGGACATCGAGTCCGGCGAATCATTCCCCGAACTCGACCCGAAGCACTTTTCCTTCAATTCGCCCAAGGGCTGGTGCCCCACCTGCCGCGGCCACGGCCGCATCTTCGACTGGATGCTCAAACCCGACGAGGACGAGGAAATGTCCGACGAAGTCGCCGACGCGCTCCGCCATTTCGACCCCGACGATCCGACCTCCGACGGGAAAGTCTGCCCCACCTGCCACGGCGAACGCCTCAACCGCATCGCCAGGGCCGTGAAGCTGCCGCTGAAAGGTAGCCCGCGATCTCCGAGCGCGGGTCGCTCCATCTCCCTCCCTGCGCTGCTTCGCCTCACGCCCGAGCAGCTCATCGCCACGCTGCGCAGCCTCCAGCTCGACACTCGCGGCAAACTCATCACGCAGGACATCGTGCCCCAGATCGAGGAACGCCTGCGTTTTCTCGCCCACGTCGGCCTCGACTATCTTGCGCTCGACCGGCCGACGGAGACGCTCTCCGGCGGCGAAGCCCAGCGCATCCGCCTCGCTGCCCAGCTCGGCTCCAACCTCACCGGCGTCCTCTACGTCCTCGACGAGCCCTCGATCGGCCTGCACGCCCGCGACAACGACCGCCTGATCGAGACGCTCCAGGCGCTCCGCACCAAGGGCAACACGCTCCTCGTCGTCGAGCACGACGACGTCCTCATGGAGCGCGCCGACCGCATCATCGACCTCGGCCCCGGCGCCGGCCTGCACGGCGGCAACGTCCTCGCCAACGGCACGCCGGACGAGATCAAGGCCAACGCCAGCTCGCTCACCGGCGTCTTCCTCGCCAAGGGCATCGCGCATCCGCTGCGCGGCGACTACCGCGCGCTGCCCGCCTCCGGCGCGAAGAACGCCTGGCTCGAACTCGACCACATCCGCTACCGCAACCTCGCCGACCAATCGCTCGCGCTACCGCTCGGCCGCCTCGTGATGGTCTGCGGCCCGAGCGGCGCGGGCAAATCCACGCTCTTCCGCGACGTGCTGCACCCCGCGGTCAGCGCGGCGATCAAAGCGGCGAAGGGCAAGCTCACCGGCAAGGAATTCGTGCGCGCGACCGGCTTCGAGCCCGACGGCGACCACGTGCCTTTCGCCGAGCTGCGCGGCGCCGCCGGTTTCAAGTCCGTCATCGAGGTAGATCAGTCGCCCATCGGCAAGACGCCGCGCTCCACGCCGGCGACCTACCTCGGCATCTTCGACCTCATCCGCCAGTTCTTCGCCTCGCTGCCCGAGTCGAAGGTCCGCGGCTACAACGCCAGCCGTTTCTCCTTCAACACCGCCGGCGGGCGCTGCGAAGCCTGCTCCGGCGCCGGCCGCATCAAGCTCGAGATGGCGTTCATGCCCGACTCGTATCAGCCCTGCGATTCGTGCCGCGGCACGCGCTTCGGGCCTGAACTCTCCGACCTGACCTGGAAGGGGAAAAACATCGGCCAGGTGCTCCAGATGTCCTTCGAGGAAGCGGCGGCGTTCTTCGATTTCCACGCGCAGCTCAAGGAAGTCTGCGAGCTCATGGTCGCGTGCGGCCTCGGCTACCTCACGCTCGGCCAGAGCAGTCCGACGCTCTCCGGCGGCGAGGCCCAGCGCCTCAAACTCGTGACCGAGCTGACGAAGGGCCTGCAGAGTTACACCGAGCGCTCGCGCGGCATCGCGATCAAGAACCTCTACCTCCTCGAGGAGCCGACCATCGGCCTGCACCTCAGCGACTGCGAAAAACTCATCCGCGTGCTGCACAACCTCGTCGAGCAGGGCCACACCGTCGTCGTGATCGAGCACCACCTCGACCTCCTCGCCGAGGCCGACTGGCTGATCGAACTCGGCCCCAGCGGCGGCCCGAACGGCGGCGAGATCCTCTACCAGGGCCCGCTGTCCGGCATCCAGAAGGTGAAACGCAGCCCCACCGCGCCCTACCTGCGCGAGAAGCTGAAGAAGTAGCTCAACCTCACTCGCGCGACGCGATCCAGGGGCGCTGGAGGACAAGCGCCCCGACCTGTGAGAGACGCACTCACACGCTTTGGTGGTAGGCGCCGTTGTCCCAACGGCCCTTTCACTTCACGCTACGCTCCAACGGCGCGCCGTTCACCGTCGCATCGCGCACGGTGAGATCGACGTTCTTGCCGACCACGAGTTTCGCGTCCGCCGCCTTCACGTCGATGTTCTCGAGGGTGAACCCCTCGATCGTGGCCGTGTCGTGCGTCAACAGCGTGCCGATGCTCCCGATCGTTCCGCGCACATTGCGCACGGTGACGTTCTTGATGTGCGAACGCGGCGGCGCCTCGCCGGCGAGATCGAAGAACTGCGACCAAGGCTGGACCTTCAGAATCCGCCCGCCGTTTGGCACGGCGACCTCGATGTCCTCGACGAGAATGTCCTCGTAACGCTGCGGCGTGTCCGGACGCAGTTTCAGGCTGAGCACGTTGTTCGGGCCGGTCAGCTTGCACCGGCGGACCGTCACGTTGCGCACGAGCGTGGCCTCGCTGCCGCACGTCACGAGGCCCGCGCCGTCCCCGAACGTGCAGTCCTCGATCAGGATGTTCTCCACCGGCGGGCTGTCCGCGTCCTGGTCGGCGTGAGGGCCCTTGGTGCCCTTGAGCGCGATGCAGTCGTCGCCCACCGAGATGCTCGTCCGGCGCACCACGACATCGCGGCAGCTGTCGAGGTCGATGCCATCCGTGCTCGGTCCGCGTATCGGGCCCGAATCGGGTGCCTTGATCGTCACGCCGTCGATGGTGACATCGCGGCAGCGATAGAGGTGCAAATTCCAGAATCCCGAGTCGCGGAACGTCAGCCCATCGATCCGCACGTCGCGGCACGAATCGAGGAACATCAGCCGCGGACGCTCCACCTCGAGGTTCGTGCACTTCGGATTCTCCTTCCGGCGCTGCCAGAACGCGGCCCAGAAGAGGATGCCGTTGCCATCGACCACACCCGCGCCGGTCACGCGCACGCCGGTGAGATTGGCCGCATTGAGCAACGCCACGCGCCACTCCTGGCGCCTGCCCTCGACGCGCGTCGGCGCACGCGGGTAATCCTCGATCCGGTTCGAGCCGAGCAGGGTCGCGCCCGCCGCAACGTGGAACTCCACGCCTTGGCGGAGGAACAGCGCGCCGCTGCGGAACGTGCCGCCGCTCACCACCACCCGCCCGCCACCGGCCGCGGCGGCCTCGTCGAGCGCCCGCTGGATCGCGGCGGTATCAAGCCCGGCGTCGTTCGGCATGGCGCCAAAGTCGGTCACGGCAAAGTCGCGCGCGGCAGCGGAAACCGAGGCGAGCAAAAACGCGGTTCCGGCGAGTTTCAGAAAAGCGTTATTCATGGCAGAGGTTTCCAGCCTTCGGCTTTGACGACCCAGGTGCCGTCCCGCGGGATGCCCGGGTGCTCCCCCGGCGCGCCATCCCAGCCGCCGAGCATGAGCGAAACGGCGGCGAGAAATGCGCCGTTCGCCGGCAGGTAGACCGCGATCTCGCGACGCCGCGCGCCGAGCGGCGCGTTGGCGGACAGCGCCTCGTCGCTGCGGACCGGCGCGTGGCCGTTGGGCAGGTAGACGTTGTTGGGCCCGTCGCGCAGCAGGACTTCCAGCGCGACCTCCGGCCGGCCGAGTCGCACGGCGGTCATCGCGATCATCGGGTAGTCCCAGCCCCAGATCTTGGTCTGCCAATCCCAGTGCTGCAGCACGGCATCGAGCGTGCGGTTCATGGTCGCGCGGTCGACCGCCGGGGTCTCGGGCATCAGGCCGAGCGCCATCAGCATTTCCGGATGATCGTGGCGGCTGGCGATGTTGTCCCAGGTGTCGGGCGTCGACTCGAGGGCGACATACTTGCCGTCCTTCACGGGCAGCGGCGAGAGCCGCGCGATGGCGTCGTCCCAGGATCGCTCCCGCGGCAGACCGCGGCGCTCGCGCCATTGCTGCGCCAGGCCGAGCGTCCAGCGCCAGTAGGCCAGTTCGAAGGTCGGATTCCGGCTCGTGGCCTGGTCGTAGATTTCCTGCACAATCCACAGCGGCGGACCGAGCACGTAGCGGTCGCGCTGCGCGTCGAGCCAGAGCATCGACGCCATGCAGTCGGCCGTTTCCTGCACGAGTTCGCCATAGCGCTCGAGCGTCGCGCGCGTCGGCGCGGCGCGGTAGAGCAGCTCGCAGAGGTAGACGAGGTGCGGCTGGTTCCAGACGATGAGCGGATTGCCGCCGGGGCTCTCGCGCAGGTCCGGTCCGACCATCTTCGCCCAACGCGCCCCGCGCAGGCCGCGGCTTTGCGCCAGTTCCCGCGCGACCGGGAGCTTCTGCCGATACCAGTCGACGTTGCGCGCCAGCAGCTCGGGATGGCCCCAGAGCGGAAAATGCGCGGCGTGCCACCAGAGCATCTCGGTGTGGTGCTTCCCATACCACGTGCTGCAGGTGAGCCCGCTTTCCTGCGGCGGCACGTCGCCGGCCATCTGCACCGCCATGAGGTATTGCGAGAGGACGATCCGGCGTTCGAGCTTCGGGGCGAGCGGATTGGTGCTGACCGCAAAGTCCGCCGCGGCGCTCTGCCGCCAGAATTCCGGCCAGTAGCCCTCCGCCCGGGCAAAGTCGGCCGCGACGTGCGCGCGTGGGGACGGGCCGAAGTTCACCGCCAGCTCCATCACACGGGCGCCGCGCTCGCCGTGCACACGGAACGTGTGCGGCTTTTCCGTCGGCTCGGCCGGCCGGCTGAGCGAGACCGCATACGCCAGGCCGCTCACGCGCCGGACGATCTGCTGCGGGGTCTTCAGCTCGGACACATGCGTCTCCGGATGCGTCCAGTCGAAGCCCGGCGTGTTTTTCACCTTCGGATCGTGGCCGCGGGGAAAGGCGAGCCGGACCGCGAGCTCGCCGGACGTGACGAGGTCGGACTCGATGCGCAGCGCCACCGTGTCCTCGTCGGGCAGGCACGCCGTGGTCACCGTCACCCGTCTTCCGCCGAGCGAAAACCGGCTGCGGATGACGCCGTGCCAGAGGTCGAGCGTCTGCTCGACGTCGCGCACGTCGGCGGGGATGAACGCCGTGCCGTCGGGCTTTCGCCAGTCGAGCGCGATCTGCCCGAGCGGGTGGTTGCGCGGATTGCGCCGCAGCCAGTCGCCGGCGGGCGAACTGCTGTTGGTCGGATAGCCGTGCACCGAGCCGTCGGGATGGGTGAAGTTTCGGTTCGCATCCGCGAGCTGGTAACCGGCCGGGTTCTCGTCCTGCACCCAGGCCCAGCGCGACAGTGTCTCCAGCGGGATGCCATTGCGGTGATACTCGGTCGGGAAAGTCTGCAGGCCCGTCGCGTCGACGGTGAAGGCGAAGCCGCCGTTGCCGACCGTCAGCGGCGAGTCGTAGTCGACCGTGCGCACGACCGGATTGTGGCGCGTGACGAGCGCTTCGCGGTCGATCGGCGCTGCAAAAACCGAACTGGAAGCCAAGACCCAGGCCGCAGTCGCAACGGGAAACTTCATCGCGCCAGAGCCAAGCTCGGCGCGATTTCCAAGTCAAAGCCCGCTCCGGTCGTCCCGTCCGAGTTTCGCGCGATGCCACCGGGTTCGCGCTCAGCCCACGCAGCGAAGGCGATCATGCCGGCATTGTCGCCGGTGTGCTGCGGACGCGCCCGGAAAAACGGCACGTGGCGATGCGCGGCGAGCTTTTCGATCTCCCCCTGCAACACCTTGTTGTTCGCCACGCCGCCGGAGAGGCCGACGCTGCGGAACGCGCCCTGGTCGAACGCCAGCTTCGCCTTCCGCACGAGCGCGTCCATCACGGCGTGCTGGTAGCTGGCGCAGAGGTCGGCTTTGCGGCGCTCGATTTCCTCAGGCGCCATTTTCTCGAGCGTATAGCGCAGACTGGTTTTCAGGCCGGAGAAGCTGAAATCGAGCGTGGCCTTCTGCGCGACCGCCTTGGGGAATTGGAACGCCTTCGCGTCGCCCGTGCGCGCGAGTTTTTCCACCTGCGGTCCACCAGGGTAGCCGAGACCGAGGAGCTTCGCGCCCTTGTCCAGCGCCTCACCCGCGGCGTCGTCCATCGTGGAGGCGATCAGCTTGATCCGGCGCTCTTCGTCGATGGCAAACAGCGCAGTATTGCCACCCGAGACGAGCAGGCCGAGATGCGGCAACAGGCGCGCGAACGCCGCATCGAATTCCGCCGGCGCCTGCTCGTGGAGCGCGATGAACGGCGAGAAGGCGTGCGCCCGGAGATGATTCACGCCGACGACCGGCACGCGCCAGGCGAGGCCGAGGCTCTTGGCGACGGTAACACCCATCGCGAGGCACGCCGCGAGGCCGGGACCTTGCGTGACAGCGATCTGGGTGACTTGCGGCGGCGCGACGACACCGAGCGCTCGCTGCACGAGTGGCGCGAAGTGCTGGAGGTGTTCGCGGCTGGCGAGGTCGGGAACAACGCCGCCGTAAGCCTCGTGCAGCGCGATCTGGCTGTGCACCCATTCGCCCACGAAGCCACGGGCCGGATCGAAAACCGCCACGGCCGTTTCGTCGCAGGAACTCTCGAGCGCGAAAATCATGGTCGATCTCGGCTGGTCACTTTTTCGGCGCCGTCGGCGACGGAGCCGCCGCCGGTCGCGCGACAAGCACACCGTGCAGGACCTCCTCGGCGGCGTTGCGCTGGGTGTCCTCGACGGGCGCGAAGCCGAAGCGCTCCTTGAACTCGGTCTCGCCGGCGAGGTCGTCGCGCGATTGCTGGATGCGGAGGCGCGCTTCGTCGTCAGCGGACATCTCGATCTCGACCTGCGGCTGGATGCCTTTCTCGTGAATGGTGATGCCGCTCGGGGTGTAGTAGCGCGCGGTCGTGAGCCGGATGCCTTCGCCGTTCTGCGTCTCGATGATGCTCTGCACGGAGCCCTTGCCGAAGGTCTTTTCGCCAACGATGACGGCGCGCTTGGTGTCTTTCAGGGCGCCGGAAACGATCTCCGCCGCGCTCGCGGTGCCGCCGTTCACCAGCACCGCGATCGGGTAGGTGCGGCGCGGGTGGTTGTCCTCGGCGCGAAACTCCTCGCGCGACTCCTTGGTGCGGCCCTGCGTGTAGGCGATGAGCTCGTTCTTGTCGAAAAACTGATCGCAGACGTCGACGGCGGCATCGACGAGGCCGCCGGGGTTGTTGCGCAAATCGAGGACGAGAGCGCGCAGGTCGTGTTTTTCGAGCTCCTTGAGCGCCGCCTCGAACTCCTCGCCGGTGCGTTCGCTGAATTGCGTGATTTGCGTGTAGCCGATGCCGTCGGTCGAGATCTGGGTGTTGCGCACGCTGCGGAGGCGGATGCGTTCGCGCTTCAGAACGTAGGTGACTTCGCGATCGATGCTCGGGCGGTAGAAAACCATTTTCACCTCGCTGCCCGGCTCACCGCGAATGAGACGGACGGCTTTCTCGGTGCTCGGATCGTCGATCGTGTGGCCGTCGATGCTCACGATGCGATCGCCGCGTCGGATGCCGGCGCGCTCGGCGGGCGTGTCGGCGATGGTGGTGATGACGACGATGTGGTTGTCGCGCTCCTCGACTTGGATGCCGACGCCGTTGAACTCATTGTTCAGCTCCTCCTCGGTCTGGCTGTAAGCCTCGGCGTCGAGGAATTCGGAGTGCGGGTCGAGCTCGCTCATCATGCCGCGCAGCGCGGCGCGCGTGAGGGCGGCGTAGTCGGCCTTTTTTTCGTCGACGTAGTATTGCTTCACGGTGTCGAGCACATCGCGGAAATAGCGGACGTTCCGGTCGCGCTCGCGATTCGGCCACCAGCTCGGCGCGCCGAACTGCCGCGCGGCGAAGTGCGCGAGGCCGAAGCCCAGCGCGACGGCGACAAGAATGGCGGAAAGCCTTTTGAGCATGGCCAAGCGAGTGCGGAAATGCCTTGGTTGGCAAATGGGTTCCTCTGTCGCGTTTCGCGAAGTCTTCCGCCTCGAACCACACGCCGCCACCGGCGTGTCTTTCGCGCGCTACATGGAGCTCGCGCTCTTTCACCCGACGGTAGGCTACTATACCTCGCCGACCCGGCGGCGCGTCGGCCGTGACAAAGGTGCGGATTTCTACACCGCCACGAGTTTCAGTCCGGTATTCGGCGAACTCGTCACCGACGCCGCCGTGGGATTGCTCGGCGGGAGGAATCCCGCCGACTACGAACTGGTCGAAGTCGGCGCGGAGCCCGGTGCCGGCGCGTTTCGCGACGTGGCGACGCCCTTCAAGGCCTATCGCACGATCTCGTATCCGCAACCCATCGAGATGCACGGACGCTGTGTCGTTTTTTCCAACGAGCTGTTCGATGCGCAGCCATTCCACCGCGTCGTCCGCCGCGGCGGCGTCTGGCGCGAACTCGGCGTGGCGCTCGAGGGCGACGAACTGCGCGAGGTCGAGCTGTCCGCTCTGACCGCCGAACTCGCCGCGGCAGCCGATCGGCTGCCGCGCGAGGCACCCGAGGGTTACCACATCGACCTGCCGCTGCGCACGGTGCCGTTGTTGCGCCACATGGTCGCGCAGCCATGGACGGGGCTTTTTCTGGCGTTCGACTACGGTCGCAGTTGGAACGTGCTGGCCGAAGAGCTCCCGCAAGGCAGCATCCGCACCTACTCGCACCAGGAGCAGGGCGACGACGTCCTCGACCGCCCCGGCGAAATCGACCTGACCGGACACATTTGCTGGGACTGGCTGGTCGACGAGCTGCAGCAGAACGGCTTCGGCGAGGCCTTGGTCGAATCGCAGGAAGCGTTTCTGACCAAGCGCGCCGCCCGCGCGATGCAGGCCATCGTCACATCCGAAGCGGGCCGTTTCAGCCGCCGCAAGAACGACCTGATGCACCTGCTCCACCCCGGCAACATGGGCCAGAAGTTTCAGGCACTCCACGCTTTGCGCGACTGAGGGGCGATTTGCGCGCGCGAGGAAATTTCCCTTGCGTAGCGCAACCGCGGACCTTTACTCACGACCCTTTAACTCGACAAACATCATGGCACGAATTTGCGCAATCACTGGCAAGCGCCCGGTCAAGGGCAGCATCATCAACCGTAAGGGTCAGTCCAAGAAGAGCGGTGGTATCGGCACGCACACCACCTCGAAGACCCCCCGCAAGTTCCGCCCGAACCTGCAGAAAATCCGCGTCAAGATGCCCAACGGCGGCACCAAGCGCGTCTGGGTCGCGGTCAAGGCCATCAAGGCCGGCCTCGTCACCAAGGCCTAAAGCCGATCCGGTTCCCATTCCTGTTTCGACCCGCAGCCGCAAGCTGCGGGTTTTTTGTTGGTGAACCGGTCGCTGCCAACTCGTCCGGCGATGCAGCACATGCCGCGGACAGCCGCGTTCTCTTCTGACCACGGATGGCAGAAATGGCTAGGGATGCCGGCACGCGCTCCAAAGCACGATTCGTGATCATCCGCGCCATCCGTGATCAAGCCTCGCGCTCACCCGCGACACGCGCCGCACTCGCTCACGCCACCAGCGACGCGAACTCCTTGTTCCGCTGGATGAAAACCGCGACGTAGGAACACGCCGGCACGACCTGGCGACCCGCCGCCTTGGCGTCGTTCAGCGCCGCACGCACCAACGCCTCGGCGTAGCCGCGACCGCGGAATTCCGGCGGCACAAACGTGTGGGTGAACACCTGCTTGCCGTCGGCGAACTCGTATTCCGCAACCGCCAGCAGGCCATCGGCGGCAATTTCGTAGCGATGCTCGTCCTCGTTGTGACGGACGGGAATGGAAGCGCTCATGTCGAAAGACCGATACGCCGACCGAGCTTCCGCGCAAGTTCCGCGAGTTCCTCGCGGCCTTCGATCTTCAAGGCCCACAACACCGCGCCGTAGAGCGCACAGGCCAGCGGGATCAGAGCGCCGACCAGCAGCAGATCGCGGAGCTTGCCGCCGACCGGCAGCGCCAGCGCCACGCGCGCACCGCACCAGACCGCGAGGCTCATCGCCACCGTCGCCGCGGCGATCTTGATCACGCTGGGCACCAACGGCGCGAGCGTGAAGCCGCCGGGCAGCACGTGCCGCAGCTCCCGTTGCAGCAGCCAGGTCTGCACCGCGATGGCCGTCGTGCTCGCGATCACGAGGCCCGCCGCACCGAGCCAGCGCATCAGCACGAGACTCAGGGCGAGGTTGACGAGAAAGTCGATCGTCGCGATCCGCACCGGCGCCCGGGTGTTTTTCACGGCGTAGAACGCCCGCACCGTCAGGCTCACGACGGAGAAAAACGGCAGACCGATCACGTAGAGCGCCAGCAGGGGCGTCATGGCCTGCGTGTCCGCGGCCGTGAAATTGTGCCGCTCGAACAGCAGCCGCACGATCGGCTCGCTCAGCAGTGCAAGGCCGGCCGCCGCCGGGACATTGATCACGAGGATGAGCCGGATGCCGCGCCGGAAATCGTCGGCCAGCGCGCCGAAATTCCTTTCGACGGCATGCCGCGCCAGCAGCGGGTAGATCACCGTCGACACCGCGATGGCGAACACGCCGATCGGCAGCTCCATGAGGCGGTTCGCGTAGAACATCAGCGTCCCCGCCGAATCGTCGATCGAGAACGCCAGCATGCTCGAGACGTAGGTGTTGACCTGATAGATCGCCGTGCCCCACAGACCCGGCGTCATCAGCCACGCGATCTCTTTCACCCGCGGCGTCAGGCCCAGATCGAAGCGGGGCCGCCAGCCTTCGGTGCGCATCAGCACGACCGCCGGCACCGCCATCTGCAAGAACCCGCCGAGCAGCACGCCCGCGCACAGCCAGTGGATTTCGCCGAGCGGCGTGGAGGCGAAATGCAGTCCCGCCCCTCCGAGCGAAACGATCATGCAAAGGTTCAACCAGATCGGCGAAAGCGCGGGCTCCAGGAAACGATGGAAGACGTTCAGCGCCGCGTTGAACGCCGCGGCGATGCACACGAAAGCGAGATACGGCAGCAAAACGACGCTGAGGTCGGCGAGCAGATACCACTTGTCCTCCTGTCCGGAAATGCGGCGCGACTGGCTGAACACCAGCATCAGCACCGCGACGAGGCTGCCGGTCACCACCAGCAGCCAACTCGCGACCTTGTTCAGCAGCGCCAGCGCGCCTTCCTTGCCCTGCTCGTGCAACTCGTGCTGGAGGTTCGGCAGGAATGCGGCGGTCAGCGCGCCCTCGCCCAGCAGCCGGCGAAAGAGATTCGGCAGGCGGAACGCGGAGAGAAAGGCCGTGTTCAGCACGCTCGCGCCGAAGATGGCCGCGCCCAACTGGTCGCGCACCAGCCCGAGCACGCGCGACAGCACCGTCGCCGACGCGACGACGCTGATGTTCTTCAGGCTCTTCGACACGGCGCCGTTACGGCTGCGTCGTGACCTTCACGAGCCCGCCCTCCACCGCCAGCGCGGAGATCTTTGCCCACGCGGCGCGAAAATCGTCCGGCACCTTGGCCTTGGCCACCAGCGCCTTCGTCAGCGCGCCACCGATGCCCGGCAGCGAGTGCACCGGGCACGAGCCGAGATAGATCTTGTCCGCGCGGAACACGAAACTCTCGCCGCCGCGCTCGAAGGTGCCGCTCGCCTGAAACACGACTTCCTTGGCGAGGCCGTAGTAGTTCAACACCACCTTTTCGGCGATGTGCAACCTGTCGCCCTCGACGCGGAAATTCAGCCCGCTCGCGCTGAGAAAATCGCCGCTGCCGGCCGCGGCGGCCGCATCGCCCTTCTTTTCGTCCGTCTTCGGCTTGTCGGCCGGCTTGGCGGGTTTCGCGTCGGCTTTCGCGACGGCACCGCCGCCGGAAACCGAAGTGGCCCACGCGTTGAGCTCGTCCTCCGTGGCCACGAGCTGGCCGCCTTTCACGAACGTCGCGACCTTGTCCTGCCACGCACGCGCCTTCGTGCCGTCGGTCTTGCCGGGCAGGTAATAGACGACGCCCTTGGCTACTTCCTTCGGCGCTTCCTTGATCTGTTGCACCGGCTTGAAGACCAGGTAGACGGCCGCCACCACGACGCCGAGGAGCAGCCCGAGCAATGCCCCGATCGCGACCTCGACTGTGCTGGGACCGTAGAGCGCCTTTTCGATTTTCTTGTTGGGCATGGCGGGGATCAGTTCGCCGCGGATTTGCCCGCGGCCGGTTTCGCTTCGGACTTGGACGAGGATTTTTCGCCACCCTCCGACCCGCCGCCCGACTTCTTCTTGTAGTCGGTGATGTAGAAACCGGAGCCTTTGAAGATCAGGCCGGCGCCGCCGCCGACCTTGCGCTTCAGCTTCGGTTTCTTGCAGGCGGGGCACTTTTTGAGCGGCTCGTCCTTCATCGATTGGAAGGCTTCCAACTCGTGCTCGCACTGGGTGCAGACGTATTCGTAGGTGGGCATCGTGAACGTCGACCGGATAAAAGACCGGCGCCCGGCGGTGGCGAGCCTTTCTTGGCCCCGCGCCGGCCACTATCCGTTTGCCAACCCCAGCGGCCCGGCGGACAGTGCGCCCCGGCATGGATTTTGACGCGCAATTTCAATCCTACGTGGCGCAGGTCGAACGCGGTATCGACGAACTGCTGCCGCCCGCCGCCACCCGTCCTGCGCGTCTCCACGAGGCCATGCGCTACAGCATGCAAGCCGGCGGCAAGCGCCTGCGCCCCGTCCTGGTTCTCGCCACCGCCGACCTTTTCGGCCGCACCGCCGATCCCCGCTCCGCCCGGAGCGCGGACGCACTTCCGGCCGCGATCGCGATCGAGTGCGTGCACACCTACTCGCTCGTGCACGACGACCTGCCGTGCATGGACAACGACGACCTGCGCCGCGGCCGCCCGACAGTGCACAAGCAATTCGACGAAGCCACCGCACTCCTCGCCGGCGACGCGCTGCTCACCTACGCCTTCCAGCTCGTGAGCGAGCATTATCCCGCCACCACCTGCGGCGCGCTCGTCCGCGAGCTCGCGGCCGCCGCTGGCAGCCGCGAACTCATCGGCGGACAAATGGACGACCTCCTCGCCGAGAAACGCTCCGACATCTCGCACGCCGACCTCGAGGCCATTCACCGCCGCAAAACCGGCGCCATGATCGAAGCCGCGCTCGCAATGGGCGGTCTCGCCGGCGGAGCCCGCGAAGCGGACCACCTGAACACTCTCCACCTCGTCGGCCGGCACATGGGTTTGGCGTTTCAAATCGTCGACGACATCCTCGACGCCACCGCCGACACCGCGACGCTCGGCAAGACCGCCGGCAAGGACGCGAAGGCCGACAAGACCACCTACGTCAAACTCCACGGGCTCGACGCCGCCCGCCGTCTCGCCGCCGACCAGACCGCCGCCGCCCTCGCCGCCCTCGCCCGCCTCCCCGGCAACACCGCATTTCTCGTGGAACTGATCCGCCATATGGCGGACCGAAGAAAGTAATCATGCCCGGGCAACGCCGCGATTACCTGTTGCAGCAAACCGAACTGCTCCGCCAGTTCGTCGCGCGGCTCGTGCGCGACCGCAATCCCGCCGGCATCGACGAGGCCTTGCAGCTCGCGCTCAGCCTGCAGGAGAAACTTTTCCCGCTACCTGCCGCCGAATTCCTGGCACTCGACGCCGACGAACAGGTGTCCCGGCTGCTTGCCAACGAATCGCCCGTCGCGGGCCGCGAAAAATGCGAGACCTACGCCGCGCTCCTCCGTGAGGCCGCGTTTCTCTACGAGCTGCGCGGTCGCAACGATTTCGCCGTCGGCGCCCGCCAGCTCGCCCTGCACGTGACCCTCCTCGCTGCTCCGCAACCGCCGGACGAGGCGACGCGTCAGCTCGTGCTCAAGCTCACGAACGACCTCGCCGGCGAGCCGCTGCACGCACCGGTGGCGGCGCTGCTCGCCGAATTCGAGCACGACGAGGCGTGACGCTCAGCGCGCCGCCGCGGTCGCGCCCGCCGGCGGCCTCGTGATCTTCAGCCCGCCCAGGAGCTCATCGATGTCACCCGCCGCGCGCGCATAATTCTTGTCCGCCGACCACGCGCGCAATTGCACGGTGCCCTCCGGACCGGAGTAAAAGTAACCGTGGTTCTCGTAGAGCACGCCTTCCGCGCGCACGCTGAAGAAAAGCTCCTCCACCATCGATGCGCCGCGCAGTTTCTTGCCGCGCTTTTTCACCGTGACGCTTTCGGCGTGTTCCTTCGCCTTGGCGACCACGACGTCCTCCATCGGCCCGATATGCCGCTCCGGCGAGGTGATGAACTCCGCCTCCGCCATCTCATCGACGCGCAGCATCGCCACGCTGTTGGGGTCCGTGACCTGCGGGTCGCGAAACCAGCGGCACCCGTCGTAACGCAGCGTAAAATTACCCTGCTTGATCTCGCGCCAGCGCTCGCGGTCCTCGACGAGCCGCGCGTTCGTGAAATCCGGCCGCAGATCGATGCTGGCGAGGAACGCCGCCGCCGTCTTGCTCGATCGCTCGCTGCCAGGCCACTCGGCGCTGATGAAATATAGCGAACCGCCGATCAGCACGAGGCGCACCTCGCGATGCGTCTTCTGCGCCGGCTGCGCCACGAGCAGGCGTTGCCCGTCGTATTGGCCCAGCGGCCACGGCTCGTCCTGTTTGATCTGGCCGCGACGCGAGTTCATGAACGCCTCGATCGTCGAGACGTAGAGCTGCTCGCGCTCGGTCGCGACCGGCACGACCGGATAGGTAACGCGCAGCACCATCAGGTGCTCGCCGGCGGACTCGACGTAGCGGCGTTCGGCCAGTTGATCGCCTTGTGGCGTTGGCGTGCGCTGGTCATCGATCTTCGGTTCTGACGGGAAAACTGCGGTGATCGCCCAGCCGGCCGGCGCGCAGGTGAAATCCGCGCGGACGGACGTCACGAGGCAAAGCACGGCAAAGCAAAGCGCGCGAACGTGGAGGGGCACGGCGCGACAGAAACGGGCGGCGTGCCGCCCGGCAAGCGCGCAAACGCAGGGGAATTACGCAGGCCCGCGTAGGCCTTTTCGTCCCTGCATGCGAATCACGAGCCGGCGCTTCACTGGCGCGGGGGCATTTTCCCATAGCGGCGGTCCGCAACCGTCGGCACAGCTGGCCGCGCGAGTCGAGAGATGCAGGCAACCCCTCAGACGGCGCGCGGCTCTCGCTTACTGCGCGGCCATCGCCGCCTTCACCAGCTCGACGAACGACTTCGCCTCGAGCGAGGCGCCGCCGATGAGGCCACCGTCGATGTCGGCTTGCGCGAGCAGTTCGGGCGCGTTGGAAGGCTTCATTGAGCCGCCGTAGAGGATGCGGACCTTAGCCGCCAGCGCCGCGCCGTAGAGGCCGGTGAGCAGGCTGCGGATGAAAGCGTGCACTTCCTGCGCTTGCGCGGTCGTCGCGACCTTGCCGGTGCCGATGGCCCAGACCGGTTCGTAGGCGATGACGACGGAGGTGATCTGCTCGGGCTTCACGCCGGCGAGCGCGGCCTCGGTCTGGGTCTTCACGACGTCGAGCGTCTTGCCGCCTTCGCGCTCAGCGAGGGTTTCGCCGACGCAGAGGATCGGGCGCAGCTCGTTGGCGAGCGCGGCGAGGACCTTCTTGTTCACGAGGACGTCGGTCTCGCCGAAATACTGACGGCGCTCCGAGTGGCCAAGGATGACGTGCGTGACGTAGTGCGCGCGGAGCATCTCGGCGGAAATCTCACCGGTGAACGCGCCGTTCTTCTCCGCGTGCATGTTCTGCGCGCCGAGCTTCACGGACTGGCCTTCGAGCGCGTGGCGGACGCTTTCGAGCGCCGTGAAGGGCGGGCACACGACGATGTCGACCGCCGTCTCACGACCGACCTGCTCCACGATTTCCTTCGTGAGCGTGGCGCCGTCGGCGGCGGTTTTGTTCATCTTCCAATTGCCGGCGATGAGCTTCCTGCGGATTTGAATCGGGGACTGGGTCGGAGTGGACATGGGATGGGAAATTGAATGGGCCAGCGAGGACGGTGCCTCGCTGGCCCGGTTCGGACAAGCGGAGAATTACGTCTCGAGGAACGCGACGCCGGGGAGGACCTTGCCCTCGAGGAACTCGAGGCTGGCGCCGCCGCCGGTGGAGCAGTGCGTGACCTTCTTGGCCGCGCCGAATTTCTTCGCCGCGGTGGCGGTGTCGCCGCCGCCGACGACCGTCGTCGCGCCCTTGGCGGTGGCTTCGATGATCGCTTCCGCCATCGCCTTGGTGGAACCGGCGAACGCGTCGAACTCGAACACGCCGGATGGGCCGTTCCACACGATGGTCTTCGAGGCGAGGATGGCCTGGCGGTAGAGCTCGGTCGATTTCGGGCCGGCATCGAGACCCATCCAGCCGTCAGGGATGCCACTCGCGAGCGTGGCCGGTTGCGTGGCCGCATCGGGCGCGAACTTGTCGGCGCAGATGAAGTCGACAGGGAAGATGAGTTCCACGTTCTTGGCCTTCGCCTTGGCTTCGAGTTCGGCGACGATCTTGGCGCCCTCGGGATCGAAGAGCGACGCGCCGATCTTCATGCCGCGATTCACCTGGAGGAAGGTGTAGGCCATGCCGCCGCCGATGATGACCTTGTTGGCCTTGTCGAGGAGGTTGTTGATGAGGGGAATCTTGTCCGCGATCTTCGCGCCACCGAGGATGGCGAGCAGCGGGCGGTCCGGATTATCGAGCACCTTGTTGAAGGCCTTGAGCTCGGCTTCCATGAGGAAACCGGCGGCTTTGTCCTTGAGCGCGACGCCGACCATCGAGCTGTGCGCGCGGTGGGCGGTGCCGAAGGCGTCGTTGACGTAGACGTCGCCGAGCTTGGAAAGGCTGGCGCAGAAGGCGGCGATGGCGGTCTTGTCGGCGGCTTTCTTGGAGCCGTCTTCGAGCTTAACCTTCGTCTCTTCCTCGATGTGGAAGCGGAGGTTTTCGAGCAGCACGACCTCTCCCGCAGCGAGCTTGGCGCAGGCGGCTTCGACGGTGGCGCCGACGCAGTCGTCGAGGAACTTCACGGGCTTGCCGAGAAGTTTTTCCAACTCGGCCGCGACGGGCTTGAGCGAGAACTTGGCGATGCGCTGGCCGTCGGGACGACCGAGGTGCGACATGAGGACGACCGAGGCGCCCTGCTCGAGGGCGTATTTGATCGTGGGCAGCGCCGCGACGATGCGGGCGTTGTTGGTGATGGCGCCGGTGGCCTTGTCCTGCGGGACGTTGAAGTCCACGCGCATGAGGACGCGCTTGCCGGCGAGTTGCAGATCACGAATCGATTTGAATTTGGCCATGGAAGTAAGGGGAAAAAATGAAGGCGGGGCTGATGGCCCCGCCTCCGTGAGAAACGTGAGAGTTCGGGCCATCAGCCCGGTGCTGAGAGTTAGAGCTTGGCGGCGATCTGCTTCGTCAGGTCGACGACGCGGTTGGAATAGCCCCACTCGTTGTCATACCAGCTGACGAGCTTGAAGAACTTCGGGTTGAGCTCGATGCCCGAGCCGCCATCGAAGATCGACGAGTGCTTGTCGTGGATGAAGTCGGACGACGCGACTTCGTCGTCGGTGTAGGCGAGGATGCCCTTGAGGTAGGTTTCCGAGGCCTTCTTCATCGCGGCGGCGATTTCCTTGTAGGAGGTCGCCTTGGTGGTCTTGACCGTGAGGTCGACGACGGAAACGGTCGGCGTCGGCACGCGGAAGGACATGCCGGTGAGCTTGCCTTTGACCTCGGGCAGCACGAGCGCGGTGGCCTTGGCGGCGCCGGTCGTGGACGGGATGATGTTGATCGCGGCGGAGCGGCCACCCTTCCAATCCTTCTTCGAGGGACCGTCGACCGTCTTCTGGGTCGCGGTGTAGGAGTGGATGGTCGTCATGAGGCCTTCCTCGACGCCGAAGCCTTCCTTCAGGAGCACGTGCACGATCGGCGCGAGGCAGTTCGTGGTGCAGGAGGCGTTGGAAATCATCGTGTGCTTCGTGACGTCGAGCTTGTCGTCGTTCACGCCCATCACGACCGTGATGTCTTCGTTCTTCGCCGGAGCGGAGATGATGACCTTCTTGGCGCCGGCGACGATGTGGCCGTAAGCGCTCTTCGGGTCGTCCTTCTTGCACTCGGTGAAGAGGCCGGTGGACTCGATGACGATGTCGACGCCGAACTTCTTCCACGGCAGCTCGGCCGGGGTCTTGGCGCTGACGACGGCGATTTCCTTGCCGTTCACGACGAGGACGTCGTCCTCGGTCTTGTCGGCGGCCGATTTCTTCGAGCCGACGGTGCCCTGGAACTTGCCCTGCGTGGAGTCATACTTGAGCAGGTAGGCCAGGTTGTCGGCCGGGACGATATCGCCGACGGCGACGACATCGAGCTCGGTGCCGAGCAAGCCTTGCTCGACGAGCGCGCGGAACACGAGGCGGCCGATACGGCCGAAACCATTGATAGCGACTTTGACTGCCATAAGAGGGATGGGTTGAAGAACGTTAAGGAAACCAAATCAACTAATGCCCGCTTGCTTTGGCAAGTGAGATACCGGCACAGCGCGCGGCATTAGTGCGTTTGCAGTGACATAATCGCCGGGCTGGCGAAATTACGCTGCACACGCATCCTGTCGTCGGGCGCGGATCACTCGCCCGTGCACCAAAGCCCGCAGCCCAACGCAGGCACGAACAACTCCGCGGCGACCGCGGCCGGCGGCGCGGTGCGGCGGTCGTAGAACCGCGCCTGGTCGGCCACGAGCCGCCACTCGCGCGCCACACTGTCGCCGATCGGGATCGTGACGTCCTCCTGCTGTGGATTGACGGCGAGGAGGAGTTTTTGCGCGCCGGCGCTGCCGTCGGCGTTGTAGATCAGCGCGAGCGACTTGCCGTCGGGCCCGGCGAAAGCCTGGAAAAATCCCTCGCTCGGCCGCGTCCAGAGTCGCAGGTGGCGTCCCGCATGCGAACGGCGGAACGCGATCCACTCCGCGAAATACGCGTGCGTGCCGGCGTGCCGCCGCAGACGTCGGTAATCGAGCGCGTTCAAGTCGCCGCGCAGGTAGGTGTTGTTCACGCCATGCTTCGAGCGCAGGAAATCCTGCCCCGCCGCGACCATCGGAATGCCGACCGACGCGAAGAGGATCGCGGCCATCAGGTGGGTGCGACGCACGTCGTTCAGCGTGGGGCGGAGACCGTTTTTGTCGCCGTTCTCCGTGATCTCATCGAGCCACGTGCGGTCGTCGTGCGACTCCGTGTAGTTCACCGTCTGCGCCGGCCAATACGCGAAATGCCACGGCGAGCCCTTGAGGTAATACTCCAGCTTGTCCGCCGCGCCGTTCGCGTGGACGTAGTCGCGGAGGAAATTCCGGTAGCCGTCGTTCCACGAAGCGAAGCCCGTCGGCCGCAGCGCATCGGCGATGTGCCCGCGGAAGCTCCACGGCTCGGCGAACAGGATGACATCGGGCTTCACCTTTTTCAGCGCGACTTCGATCTCGGTGAGCACGCCGACACCGATCAGCTCGGCGAGGTCGAAGCGAAAACCGTCCACGCCGTAGGCCTCGATGAGGTGCACGAGGCTGTCGATGATCAGCCGCTTCGTCATCGCGGAGCGGCAGCGCAGGTCGTTGCCGACGCCGCTCCAATTCGAGAGCGCGCCGTCGTCGCCGAGCTCGAAGTGGTAGAGCTTGTCGATGAACATCAGGTGCGCCGGCTCGCCGGCGTGATTGTAGACGACATCGAGGATCACCGCCATGCCCTGCCGGTGAAAGGCCGCGACGAGCTCCTGGAATTCCTTCACCTGCGTCGCGCGGACGGGTGCGGTGCCGTAGGCGCTGGCGGGCGCAAACCAGTTCGTGGTCATGTAGCCCCACTGGTATTCGTCGGGCGTCGCGTTGTCGTGTTCCTGCACCGGCTGCAGCTCGACCGCGTTCACGCCAAGGCGCTTCAGGTAAAACTCAGGGCTCTCGACCCATTTCCTCAAGCCCGCGAAACCGCGCCGTTCCTCGGCGGTGATTTCAACTGGAGCGTTAGCTGCGAGATCGCGCACGTGCGCCTCGGCGACGACGAGGTCCTGCCATGCCGGCGTGCGGAAGCCTCGATCGCCCTGCCCTATCCACGCTCGATCGAGCACAATGCCCGGACCGTCACGCCCGAGCGCCGCCAGCGCGTAAGGATCAAGGATGCGCTGGTTCGGATGAAAATTGCCGAAAACATTCTGCGGGCCGCTGACATTATACCAATAGAACCAGCCGTGCAGATTCTGATCGAGACGCGCTTCCCAGACGCCGCGCCACTCGCCGTCCTCGAGCCGCTTGTCGAGATCGTAGACGTGCGGCCCCACGGGCGCTTCGAGTTGTTCGGTTACGGACACCTTCACCGCCTTCGCGCGCGGGGCGAAGAGCCGGAACGTCGTCTCGTTTTTGCGCACTAGCGCACCGAGCGGCAGATCGCTCTCCAGCGCGTGGAAGAATTTCCCGAGCCGCAGCCGGATCTTCGGCGACTGCTGGCCATCGCGCAGGTGCACGACCGAATACGCGCGGCTCGGCTCGAGCGGCGCGTTCGTGGTGAACGCGAACAGATTCCGCCCCGTGCGATGCGCGAGGAGCAACCGATTGACATGCCCCTCGTCGTCGCGCGACGAATTCGTCGCATCCGGCGAAAGCGCGAGCCAGCGCGCGTCACCGGTGACGAACTTGAAGCGCAACGGTGGCTCGCGCAGCAAATCGCCGGCCGGCAGCGCGAGCGTCCACAAATCACGACCGAGCAGCGTGCTTTTCTTCAGCTGCCATTCGGGGCGGCCGATCGCCTCGCCCCAGCCGTTGAAGTCGCCGCCGACGTAGAGCGAGGTGCGCTCGAAATCGATGCCGGCGTGTTCCGCCGGATCGAGGACGAAGACCAGTTGCCCCGCCTCATCGACGAAGTAGCCCGCTTCCTCGGCGTAGACCTCCGGCGCGGCCGGCACGAGCGAGGCGAGCTGGAAGGCCTTCTCGCCCGGTGCCAGCAGCGGCAACAGCTCCGCGGTCCAATCCGCGTCGAGCTCGATGATGCCGCTCGTCGCGGATGTGAGCCACGCGCGGAGGATGCGATGTTCGGGCTGATTCAAACGTCAGGGCTTCGGCGGATTGTCGAAGGCGTAGAGCACGGGCTTGCCATCAAAGTAAGGGAATTGGCCGAGCCCGAGCACGTAACATGCCGTCGCGCAGGTATCCTCGGTGCGCACCATGAGCTCGATGGATTGCGTGAGGTCGAAGCCCTTTTTGATCGTCGGGCCGTTCGCGATCCACGGAATGTTGCGGCTGCGCGGATCTTCCGGTCCGTGCGTCAGGCCCGCGCCACCGTGATCGGCGGAGAGGATGATCAGCGTGTGCTCGCGCACACCGGCTTCGTCGAGCGCGGCGAGCACGCGACCGACGCACGCGTCGGCTTGCTCGATCGCGACCATCTGCTCGGCGGAGCCCCAGCCGTATTTGTGGCCGCGTTTGTCGTTGGCCGGAAAATGCACGAAGGTCAGCTCGGGCTTGTGCTCCTTGATGATCTTCACCGCCTCGTCGGCGACCGGCGCGTCGTCCTCGATATCCCTGCCCTCGGGAATCCACATGTAGGTGATCGTGCCCGGCTTCGCGAGGGTGTGGAACTTCGACTTACCGCTGATGAGCGCCGTAGTGTAGTTCCACTTGTGCGCAAGTTCGAAGACTGTCGGCACCTTCGGATAAATCGGATGCAGGAGCGGCAGGTCCTCGTTCCACTCGATGCCGTGCTTTCGCGGCACAACGCCCGTGAGCATGCTCGTGTGCGACGGCAAAGTGATCGAGACCGCGGTCGTCTGCGCCCACATCGTGAAGGCCCCATTCTTGATCATGCCGTGGATCACGGGCGTATTGGCGAGCAACAGGCGGTCCGGACGGAGGCCATCGATGCTGATGATCAGCACGCGTTCGATGGCCGGGATCGGCCGCGTGGGTTTTTCCTTCGCCTCCTCCGCGCGCGCGAGCAGAACCGCGGCGCCCATCACCAACAGCCACAGAAGTCGTTTCATCCCGCCCACGCTAGACTCGCCGCCCGCCCTGTCGAGCGCAGGGAAGCGGCGATGGGTGACGATTGCGCGTCGCCAGAAAACAACCCCGCCGAAGTTTGGGATTCCGTCCGGACGGAACGTGGATTCCCTTGGCGGAAACATGGCCCGCGAACGCCTCCTCGTCGCCCTCTCCGGCGGAGTCGACAGCTCCGTCGCCGCCCTGCTCCTCCAAGAGCAGGGGCACGACGTCGTGTGCGCCTACATGAAGAACTGGATCAACGAGGACAACGTCATCGGCCATTGCCCGTGGATGCAGGACATCGACGACGCGCGCGCGGTGTGCGACCGGCTCGGGCTGGAGTTTCGCGTTGTGAACCTCATGCAGGATTACCGCCGCCTCGTCGTCGACTACCTGCTCGACGGCTACCAACGCGGCCTGACGCCGAATCCCGACGTGATGTGCAACAGCCGCGTGAAGTTCGGCGTCTTCGCCGCCTACGCGCGCGCCGAGGGTTTCGCGGGGTTGGCAACGGGCCACTACGCACGCCGCGTGGAGAGCGATCAGCTGTCAGCGCTCAGCTCTCAGCGATTCCACCTGCTCGAAGGCGCGGACAAGAACAAGGACCAGTCCTACTTCCTCGCCCTGCTCAACCAGGAGCAGCTCGCCTTTGCGCGTTTTCCCATCGGCGACTTGCCTAAGCCCGAGCTGCGCGCGCTCGCCGCGCGCGCCGGCCTCCCGACCGCGACGAAGAAGGACAGCCAGGGCATCTGCTTCATCGGCGAAGTGAAGATGGCGGATTTCCTCCGCGCCTACGTGCCCGAGCAACCCGGCCCGATCGTCCGCGCGATCGACGGACGCGTCCTCGGCGAACATCGCGGGCTGCACTACTTCACCATCGGCCAACGCAAGGGCATCGGCATTCCGTCAAACACTGACAACCAAGCCTACGTCGTCGTCGGCAAACGCGCGAGCGACCACGCGCTGCTCGTCGCCTTCGACGGCCCCGAGGCGCCGGGCCTGTGGACGAACGAGTGCCGCGTGCACAGCCTGAGCTTCATCGGCGAGCCGATCACCGAGCCCACGATGCTCAAATGTCGCGTGCGTTACCGCGACCCGCGCGTGCCGGTAGAATTCATTCCGGATTTCAACGCGACCGACGATCCGACCAGGTGGTCGTCGCCGTCCCCGGCGACGACAGAACGTGCCCCCGCGGCGCGAGTTTCAGGCGCCGCCGGGACGTCGGCGCCCACCTCCGCCACGCTCCGCTTCCCCACCCCGCAACGCGCCCTCGCCTCCGGCCAAATCCTCGCGCTCTACCGCGGCGAGGAATTGCTGGGTGGCGGAGTGTTCGTGTGATGCAGTCCGACGATTTACTCCGCGCACCCCAGCGGCAAAAGCCACACCCGAAAACAGCGGGGTTAGTTAGTAACAGTGACCCGCGAATACTTCTCGCACCCTTGTCCCAAGACTGGTGCACTTTTCGACAGCGGCACCATATGAATGCTCGGAGAAGCACGATAAAGGCGACGGCACTCTTGTTCTCGTTGGTGATCGGGACACTATTCGTGGGATGTGCCTCAATTGAAGATCGCTCTCACAAGTATCGTGACCTCATCGGAAAGCAGTTCGCAACCCGCTACGATTTGAAGCTATGCAAGATGAAGAGGCACAATTACGACGTGGTGCCTTACAAGCTCACAAATATCTCTGGTGATCCTGCAGCGACCATCGTTGCCAGCATTCCCGCTGGCACGGTGATCACTGTGAAGGACGCCAAGGTGAGCTATGTCGGAGGCGATTGGGACTTCATCATCGCGGAGATAGTGAACCCGGACACTCGCGAGAAGATCCTCTACGAGGACATGCTTGGGTTCTCTTCGGTCGACCCTTCCGAGTTCTTCAAGCGCTATCAGACAATCCAAGAAACGCCCAACCAATCCGGACAACCAACTCCGAGCAAAGCCCCTCGCGGCTGACCGCAAACGTCACCCCAGCTTCGCCAACACCAACGCCGCGGCGAAGGCCAGAAATACCACGCCGAGCGCGCGGTCGATCCAGTGGCCGTGGCGGAGGAAGCGGCGGCGGATTTCCGTCTGCGTGAACAACATCGACACGAGGCAAAACCACGCCATCGTCGCCAGCATCAGCCACGCGCCGTAGCCGAACTTGAGCAGCGAAGGCGTGGTCGGACTGACGCGCAGGGCGTAGAGCGCGATGAAGAAAAGCGCGGCCTTCGGGTTGAGCACGTTGACGATGAAGCCCTGCGTCCACGCCGCACCATTCGTCGGCGCCGCGTTGCCTTCGGCGAGATCAAGGTCGCCTTCGCGCGGCGACGCGCGCAGCGCCTGCACGCCGACCCACGCGAGGTAGGCGGCACCGAGATATTTCGCGACGCTCAACGCCACGGACGAGTCGCGCAGCAGCAGGCCAAGTCCGAGCGAGCAGTAGCCAACGTGGAAACCGATGCCGCAACCGATGCCGATGCTCGCCCACACCGCGACGCGCCGGCCGTGCGCGAGGCTCTGGCGCAGCACGAGCGCGAAGTCCGGCCCGGGACTAGCCACCGCGAGCGCGTGCGCCACGACGATCGTCAGGAATTCAGGCCAGTAGTTCATCGCTCAATATTCCCGGTGCAGCCGGCGTGAGGTGGTCGCCGACGTCCCGGCGGCGACTTGGACGAACCCACGAGGCGGGACCAATGCCGCAAGACCGGCGCCGCCGGGGACGTCGGCGCCCACCTGAATACACTCGTTCAGGCCAGCGCTCACTTGTGATCCCACGGGAACGAGACGGCCAGCTTCTGGAATTTCCAGATGCGCACGGGCTCGAACATTTTCCCCGGATTGCAGATGCCGCGCGGGTCGAGCGCGCGCTTCACCGCCTGCATCGCCTTCACCTGCGCGGGCGAGTGCTGGATGCGCAGGAACGGCGTCTTCGCGAGTCCGATGCCGTGCTCACCGGAGATCGCGCCGCCGAGCGCAACTACCGTTTCCATCAACGTCTGCACCGCGTCCTCCGCGCGCTTCGCCTCAGCGGCATCGGCGCGGTGATACATGATGTTCACGTGCAGGTTGCCGTCGGCAAGGTGGCCGAAGGTTGGAATCGCCAGCCGCGAGCGGCGTTTCAGCTGCGCGAGGAAGCGCGCAAACTTCTCGTAGCTGCGCATCGGGACGACGATGTCCTCGTTCAACTTCGAATCGCCGAGCTCGAACATCGCGCCCGAGCACTTGCGGCGCACGGCCCAAAGCTGTTCCGCCTCCTCGCGGCTCTTTGCTTCGCGGAAACCCAGCGAGTGCTCCTGCGCCCACGCGAGCACCGTCGCCTTCACATCCTCGATCTCCGCCGCGCCGCCGGCGAATTCCAGCAGGATCACCGGACGGCCGGCCTGGCCCGGGAAAATCGTCGTCTTCATCGCACGCTCCGCGCACACGACGCTCTCGCGGTCGAGAAACTCGCAGATCGCCGGCATCACGCGCTGGCGGAAGAGCGCCTTGGCGGACTTCAGCGCGGAGACTTCGTCGGCGAACGACGTGAGCAGCGTCCAGCGCGCGGCGGGTTGCGGCAGCAGTTTCAGCACGGCACCGGTGACGATGCCGAGCATGCCTTCGCTGCCGATCCAGAGGTCGCGCAGGTTGAAGCCCGCGGAAAACTTCTTCGTCGCGGTGCCCCACTCCACGAACTCGCCCGTCGGCAGGAACCCGCGCAGCGCCACGACGAAGTCGCGCGTCACGCCGTATTTGCCGCCGTGCATGCCGCCGGCGTTGCAAGCGATGTTGCCGCCGATCGTGCAATACGCCTTCGAAGACGGATCGAGCGGGAAAAACCAGCCGAGTTTCGCCGCCGCTTCCTGAATCGCCTGCGTCGTCGCGCCCGCCTGGGTGGTGGCGAGACCGGCGTCGGCGTCGACCGTGATCTTGTTCAGCGCCAGCATGTCCACGACCCAGCCGCCGCGCACGGGCGCCGCGGAGCCCATGAGCGTCGTGCCGCGACCGCGCACGGTCACGGGCACGCGATGCTGGTTGGCCAGTTCGAGCACGACGCCGATTTCCTTCTCGGCGCGCGGCTTGATGACGGCGGCGGGCAGAAACGAGACCTTGCTGCTATCGAACGACGCCGCGAAGCGGCCCTTTTCCGAGACATCGACCCGTGCACCAAGACGGCGCTTCAACAGACGGGTGGCGGCGGCGTATTTCTCCTTCATGAGGGGCGAAGTGATACGCGCATGGCCGCGTCCGCGCAAGCGCTCGCACCGTCACGCGGGCTGCTGTGCCGGTCAGCCCGTCTCGCCCTTCGCCAGCTCGATGGCGAGCGTGCGGCAGCCCTTCAGGTCGGTCTTGCCCGTGCCGAGCATCGGGATCTTGTCCACGCGTCGGATAATGCGCGGCACCCAGAGATTCGGCAGGCCTGCCTCGAGGAGCTTGGCGCGCACTTCCTCGGCCGAGACGTCCATCGTCGTCAGCAACACGAGCGCCTCGCCCTTCGTGATGTCGGGGATGCCGGTGACGACGGCCGTCGGACCCTCGTTCTGGTCCCAACCAAAAAGCTCCGCGATGCGTGCCTCGACCGTGCCGTGCGGCACCATCTCACCGCCGATTTTGGAGAAGCGCGAGAGGCGGCCCTCGATGTAGACGAACCCATCGTCGTCCATGCGGCCGAGGTCGCCCGTGACAAACCACCGCCCGGGGCGAATGGCGCCTACGGTTTTTTCCGGATCCTTCAAATAACCCGGGAAAACGTTCGGGCCCTTCAGCCAGAGCATGCCCGTCGACTCCATCGGCAGCTCGACGCCGGTGTCGGGGTCGACGATGCGCGCCGTCATGCCCGGCAGCAGGCGTCCGACCGAGCCCGCGCGTTTGCCGTTCTGATGCTCGGCAGTCGACGTGGTGACCGGCGGGTGATGCTGGTTCACGCTCGCGACCGGCGTGGTTTCCGTGAGCCCGTAACCCTGGAGCACCTCGATGTCGAATTGCGCGAGGAACGCCTCGTAGAGATCCATCGGGAGCTTCTCCGCGCCGGTGACGACGAGGTCGAGCGATGCGAGTTCCTCCTTGGTCGCCTTCTTGAGCAGCGGCCGGACAAACGTTGGCGCGCCCACCAATACCGTCGCCTTCTCGTCGCGGATCGCCTCGACAATCTTCCGCGTCTCGAGCGGACTCGGCAGCGTGACGACGCGGCAGCCGCGCAGGATCGGATACCACACCGTCACGGTAAAGCCGAACGAGTGGAAGATCGGCAGGCAGCCGATCAGCGTCGCGGTGTTGGGCAAAATCGAGAGCGAGGAGATCTGCGCGCAGTTCGAGAGGATGTTGCGGTGCGTGAGCACGACGCCCTTCGGCTCGCCTGCGCTGCCGCTGGTGAACAACAGGCCGGCCTCTTCCTGATCGCCGTAACGCGGCAACCCGAGCAGGTCGGCGATCCACTGGTTGGGCAGCACGTAGGCCGCGACGAGCCACGGCAGGATCGCCTTCTTGCCGCCCATCGCCTCGACCGTCTTCTTGAAATCCCAGGTGTCCTCGGGGAACGGGAAATTGGGAATCTTCGCCCGCATTGCGTCGGCGCTGATGACTGTCTTGATCTCGCCGATGCGCAGCGCGGCCTCGACCGCGGCGCGGCCGACGGTGAAGTTCAGATTCACCGGCGTCTTGCCGGCGCAGGCGACGGCGAGGTTCGCGATGTGCGCGCCCGCGCCCGGCGGCAGCACGATGCCGACGCGTTTTTCCGGCACGTTCTTCCGGATATGGCGTGAGAGCGCCGCGGCCACGGCGAGCAATTGCGCGGCCTTCACCGGGCGGCGCTCGGCGGTGCGATCGACGACCTCGACGTGATTCGGGCGCTTCGCGAGTGCGCGCACGCACTCGCGCGCCAGGTGGCGTTTGAGCGACGGGCGTTCCTGGAACGCCTGTTCGCCGAGGTCGAGCAGCGCGCGGCGCGCGGCGCCCGCGGAAAGCTGATCCGGGCCGATGGGCTGCCCGAAGATCACACAGACGTGTGTCGGCTTCAGGCGCGGCGACTTCCAGAGGTATTTGTTGCCCGCGAAGGAATAGACCGAGCCCCAAAGTCCGTCGATCACCGCCGGCACCACCGGCGCGTGCGCCTGACGCGCGATGGTCTCGAAGCCGCGCTTCAACTGCATGAGCTGACCGGTGCGCGAGATCGCGCCCTCGGGAAAGACGCAGACGAGCTCCCCGTCCTTGATCGCATCGACGGCGAGGCGGATGCCCTTCATCGGCTTGTCCGGCGCCACGGGAATGACTCCCGCCGCACGGAACAGGTAACGCACGACGCGGCTCTTCGCGAGGCCGGCGAACGCCACGAAGCGGATCGGCCGCGGCGAGGCGATCTGCAACACCACGGCGTCGACGTAGCTCAGGTGGTTGCAGACGATGAGAGCACCGTTCGTCGGCAGGTTCTCGCGGCCGCGCGCCTTCACCCGATAGAAGAACGGACCGAAGAATCGCATCACCGTGCACACCGTCTGGTGCGGCAGGTGATACAGCGCGTAGAGCGTCATCAGCGCCGTCAGCACCGCGAGCACGAGGAACTGCGCCCGCGTCGAGAGCCGCAGCATGCCGTCCGTCGCCAGCACCCAATAGACGCCCGAGGCCAGCAAGCCGACCGCGCTATCCAGCAGGCTCACGCCCGCCAGCACGCGGCCGCGGCGGTGATCTCCCGCGCTCTTCTGGATGAACGCGTAGAGCGGCACCAGAAACAACCCCGACGCGTAGCCGGCGCCGATGAGCAGCGTGATGTAGGGGCTGAGCCAGAATTCACGGCCGCTCAGGGCAAACGAAGCCGGCGGCTGCGAAATGCTCAACGCCGCCAGACAGCCCGCGAGCAACACGCCGCCGATCGGGGCGAGTCCCATCTCGATGCCGCGCCGCGAGAACAATCCCGCGAGCAGGTTGCCAGTCATCGTTCCCACGCCGACCATCAGCATCATGAGTCCCTGCACCGCGCCGGTCTGCGGACCGCCGGCCTGATGCTCCAGCGCCACTTGCGGCACGAGCAATGCGACGTAGCCGCCAACACCGTAGAAAAAACAGATGCCCAGCGTCGACCGCCACAGCGGCTTCTCGCGCCACACTTCGGCGACATCGCGGAAATGCCGGAACCAGAGCGATCGCGCATACGGTTCCTGCGATTGCGCGGGCGTCGGCGCGGCAAACTGAAACGCGGACCACGCCGCGACCGAGAGCACGGCGAGCAGGATCGAGACGTTCAACGCCGCCGTCCATTCCGCCCCCGTGGCCACGAGCCAGTGACTGAAGAGCGCGCCGCCCGCCCACAGACCGACGAGGATCGCGGTGACATTGGTCATCTCGGCAATACCGACCCAACGGGAAAGTTTTTCCGCTCCCGCGTATTCGAGAATGATGCCCCGCTTCGCCGGCGCGAGAATCGCGGTCTGCACCGAGAGCAGGAAGAAACAACCCAACGCCGCCGCGAGCGAGTGCGCCCAACACGACGCGATCAGCAACGCGACCACGCCGATTTGCAGGATGAGCGCGGCGTTGAAGACGTCGCGCTTCGGAAAGCGATCCGACAACCACCCGCATACCGGCCCGAAAAGCACGTAAGGCGCCACCAACAAACCGCTGATCAGCGCCGTGGTCAGCTTCGCATCCCAGCCGGCGGTGCGCGCGAGCTGCTGCGAAAGCGAGATCAGCATCATCTTCGCCGCACAATCGTTGAAGGTGACCTGAGCCTGCGCGCCCATCAGGACGGCAAGCGAAACGCGGGGTGATTTCATGCTGGGGACCCGGGAAGCTGAACGGTTGCGCACGCCGCGGGCAAGCCTGCGCTCGCCGGGAAGCTCCGCCAGAGCGGACCGGCGCGCGAGCGTTTCCATCCCTCGGCCAACGCTTGCGCACCGGCCGCGCCGGGCCACGCTCACGGGCGATGATCGATCGCCCCGCTGCGCGCCGCATAACGAACCTCGAGTGGTTCGGACTGGCTCTGCCCGCCGGGTTGCTCGCTGCGTTCTTTGTCGCGCCGTTTTCCGCGGCGCTTTTGGCGCTGTCGCTCGGAGCCACGGCGGCCGCGTGCTACGCCGCCGGGCGGAGGGAACCCGTGGCCATCTGGCTGGCGATCCCGGCAACAGGCGTGTTCGCGCTCGTCGCCGGTTCGTTCATCCACGGCTTCGTCCGCCATCCTGATCTGCGTCCCCTGGCGCGCGTGTTGGAAGGCGGGGCGGAAACCCTGGCGGTCGTTTGGGTGCACGGACAGTTGCCGCTCGAAGGAGCGCCACCGCTCGCGCCGTGGCGGCACGTCGCGGGGGCGTGGGCCGTGTTTTCGCTCGCGGGCATGCTGCTCTGCCACCTCGACGCGAAGCGCCGGGCTGCGTCGACCGGCGCTCAGGCCCGCTGATCCTTCCACCCGCGCAAATCCCGCGCGAGCGCGCCGAAGCCGTGGGGAAAATCGTTCTCGAGGCGGCGCAGGTCGCCGCGATGGCGGGAAACTTCCTCCGTCGCGCGTTGGATTTCCCACGGCAGCGACGGACGCGTCGTCCCGTAGACGCGCGCCTTCAGGTCGCGGCGCGAGAACGGCGGCACACCGCTCTCCTGCCCCGCAATCCAGGCTGCTTCGGTCACCTCGTCGTCGCGACCGCACAGCAGCCACGCCTCGATGGCGGGCACCGCGACGCCGATCGCGCGCAGGGGCGAACGCCGGCCGTGCGCGGGCGGAAGATTCTTCATTGTGCGCCGAAACGCGGCACGCAGCCGGCAGATGCGGCAGAGCGGATGGTGGTAACCGGGCGCCTCATGCTCCGGCGTGTGCACGGGTGAGTCGTCCGAGTCGCAGACCACGACGAGCCCGAGCGCATCGGTGTTGAAATGGAGATGGCGGAGGATCGGCGGCAGCACTTGCTCCACCGACGGCCAGCCGCGCGCGCGCAACGACGGTGTCACGAGGGCGAAGGGCTCCGCGAGCGCATAGCCGACGAGGATTCTCAGCGCGGCCTCGTCCGCGGGGGATTCGCTGAGGATCGCGAGTTTCATGCGGCGGCAAAGGAATCGCCCACGGAACACACGGAATACACGGAAAAGCCCCGTCGGGCATCACGCACTCGTTCGGTGCTGCGGCGCAGGGCCGATGCTCGTCGCCGAGCCGCGAAGAGCGTGCGACGCTGCGACGGCCCTACAGTCCCGAACGCGAAAAAGCCACGAAACACACGGAGCTCGGAGCAATACGGCTCGTTTGGAATCATTCCGTGTTTTCGGTGTGTTCCGTGGGCCATCTCGCTCGAGTCTCTCATGCCTCGTCCGGCGTGCCGCCGAGGATGCCGCTATACCAGAGGTCGCCGAGGTTCGACTCGCTGAGCAGCTCGCGTAGGTCCGCGCGGGCCGAAAGCCGCTCGAAGGTCGCGGAGCGGCCGTGTTTGTTGGCGAGCACCACCTCGTCGGGGTGGTCTTTGAAAAGATCGAGCAGGTAGGGCGAATGCGTCGTGGTGATCACCTGCACCGGCGCGCGCGTCACGCCGCAATCGCGCGGGTAACTCAGCCGGTAGAGCGCGTCACGGATTTCGCGGAGCATGCGGGGATGGACGCCGCGATCGGCTTCCTCGAGGCAAACGACGGCCGGCGGCTCGGGCGCGAAGGCGAGCGCGAGGACCGCGAGCAGGTAGAGCGTGCCTTGCGAGAGCGAGTCGGCGGGCACGGCGTCGCCGTTCACGCGCGCGAGCAACTCGACGCTGGCGGCATCGGGGTGGCGGAACTCGAGGCCCTTGAACTCGGGCACGATGCGGTGGAATTCCGCTTCGAGCTGCTCGAGCGTCTCGGGCGTGTGCTGACGCCAGTCGGCGAGCACGGCGGCGAGGTTGCCGGCGTTGGAGGCGAGTTCGCGGCCCTCGTCGCGTTTGGCCGGCACGGCCATCGCGTAGTGGTCGAAGAGGAATCCGCGCATGGTGAGCAGGCGCGCGCGGAGTCGCGTCCACAGCTCCTCGCCGGGATCACCGGGCGGGTGATGCACGACGAGGGTGTCGCACACGAGTTCGTCCTGCGCGCAGGCGGAGACGACGCGCAGGCCGTCGAACGGCGGGAGAAAGCGGAACTCGATCTCCGGTCCGCCGACGCGCGGGTTCTTCAGCTCGTGCGTGTGCGCGGCGGGCAGTGCGGCGAGCGTGCGCAGGCGGAGCAGCGCCTGGATGAGGCTCGTCTTGCCCGAACCGTTGGGACCGATGACGAGATTGAACGGCTCCAGCTTCACGGTCGCGGAGCGCAGCGCCTTGAAGTTCTTGAAATGGACCGAGGCGATCACGTCCGGAGAGTAGCCGAGCGATGAGCTTTCGCCAGTGCGGAGTGCGAAGGCACGACCGTGGGTCGCGTGCTGGCACGTCCCGGCCTCGCGCGTGAACCGTTACTGGCGAGGCGCGAGCAAGCTCGCTGCCTACGGAGCACGCAGATGAACCGGCAACGCTCGACGCGGAACGGAGTCCGCGCCCCACTCTACTCGGCGTGCACGACCACGAGGTCGCTCGCGTGCAGGGCGACCCAGACGCGGTCGCCGCGGCAGATCGAGTCGTTGAGCGCGCTTTCGTTGGCGAGAAGCGCGTTCAGCTCGAGGCCGCCGTCGAGGTGGAGTTCGAGGTAGTCGGTCGGACCTTGGAAAACTTCCTCGTCGACGAGCGCGGCGAACGTGTTGGCGGCGTCGGGGCGCGACTTCGAAACCGCGACCTTCTCGGGGCGGATCGAGACGAGCAACTTGGTCGCGCTCGCCGGCACGCCTGGAGCGGCGAGCTGTAGTTCGAGGCCGCACCCGAGGCGCGCGGACGTGACGGCGCCGAGCAGATCGCGGCCGGTGATCGCGGCTTCGAGGAGGTTGGATTGCCCGAGGAAATCCGCGACGAAGGCCGAGGAGGGATGATGATAGACGTCGACAACCGGGCCAATCTGCTCGATGCGTCCGCCTTTCACGACGACGACGCGGTCGCTGAGCGTGAGCGCCTCCTCCTGGTCGTGGGTCACGAAAATGAACGTCATGCCGAGCTGGCGTTGCAGGCGCTTCAACTCGAGCTGCATCGCGCGGCGGAGCTTGGCGTCGAGGGCGGAGAGCGGTTCGTCGAGCAGCAGCACCTTCGGTTGCGGGGCGATGGCGCGCGCAAGGGCGACGCGCTGGCGCTGACCGCCGGAGAGTTGGTGGGGCTTGCGATCGCCGAGGCCGTCGAGGTCCACGAGGTCGATCGCTTCCGCGACGCGGCGTGCGATCTCGTCGGCCGGCTTGCGCTCCATGCGCAGACCGAAGGCGATGTTCTCCGCCACGGTGAGGTGCGGGAAGAGCGCATAGCTCTGGAAAACCTGATTCACTGGCCGCCGATACGGCGGCAACGTCGTGACGTCCGCGCCGTCGATGAGCACGGCGCCGTCATCGGGCGTCTCGAAGCCGGCGATCATGCGCAACATGGTCGTCTTGCCGCAACCCGACGGCCCGAGCAGCGTGAGAAACTCGCCGGACTCGACGCGCAAATCGACCTGGTTGACGACCGTGACGGCGCCGAAGCGCTTGGTCACGCCCCGCAGCTCGACGCTGGCGCTCATGACGCGGCCTCCTTGGTGTGGTCGCGTTGCAGCACCCAGTAGGCGAGCGCGAAGAGGAGCATGAACACGACACCGAGCGCCGCACCGAAGGGCCAGTCGCGCGCCTGCGTGAACTGGTTTTGGATGACGTTGCCGATGAGCGGGGTTTTGGCGCCGCCCATCAGGTCGGTGATGGCGAACATGCCGATCGCCGGCACGAACACGAGCAGCGTGCCGGCCGCGATGCCCGGCGCGGTGAGCGGAATGATGACTTGGGAAAACACCCGGAGCGGGCCGGCGCCGAGGTCGTGCGCGGCCTCGATGAGATCGCCGGGCAGTTTTTCGGCGCTGGTGTAGATCGGCAGGATCATGAAAGGCAGGTAGGCGTAGGCGAGGCCGATGACGACGGCGGTCGGCGTGTAGAGCAAGTCGAGCGGCCCGAGCCCGAACGGCAGGAGGCGCAGCAGGCCGTTGAGCAAACCTTCCTGCTTCAGGATCGTGATCCACGCGTAGGTGCGCACGAGGAAGCTCGTCCAGAACGGGATCATCACGAGGAGGATCAGCCGTTGCCGCCATGCCTCGCGCGCGCGTGCGATCGTCCACGCCACGGGAAAACCAACCACGGCGCAGATCGCGGTCGTGAGGGCCGCGTAGCCGATCGAACGCACGAACACGCGCATATACACCGGCTCGGCGACGCGGTGGTAGTTTTCCCACGTGAACGAGAACACGATGCGCCCGAGTTCGTCGCGCTCGCAGAAACTATAGACGACCAGGATCGCGGTCGGCACCACCACGAACGCCGCCAGCCACACCAGCATCGGAGAGAGCAACAGCCACGCGAGCCAGCCGGGGCGGCGCTGGCTCGACGGGGCGGAAGATGCGGCGGGCAGAAAGGCCAAGTGCGAGGCGGCGGGAGCGGTGAGTTACCGGCTCTTAAGGTCGGTGACGAGGCGATCGATGTCGCCGGCGGTCTTGCCGATGTCGCGGAAGGATTCGAGCTTCAGCGCGCCGCTCGGGTAGCTGGCGTAGTTGGCGAGTTCGTCGGCGCTGAGCAGTTTGCGCGCGGCGGCGTTCGGGTTCGTGTAGGGGAATTTTTCCGAGATGAGCTTCGAGACTTCGGGGCGAAGGATGTAGTCGATGAACTTGTGCGCGGCGGCCTTGTGCGGCGCGGTGGCGGGAATGGCGAGGACGTCGAGCCATTGGTGCGCGCCCTCAGCGGGCAGCACGTATTTGAATTTCTTGTTCTCCTTCCAGAGAATCGCGGCCTCGCCGCTCCAGACGACGCCGAGGTCGACGTCGCCGTTGAGCAGCGCGGTCTTCGGGCTGTCGGAGTCGTAGAGCTTGATGAGCTTCACCCACTCGGCGACGACGGGGCGGGCCTTGTCGAGGGCGGCAGCGTCGATCTTGTTCACGGGAAGACCGAGCGTGTTGAGCGCCCAACTGACGATCTCGCGGTTGTCGTTGAGGACGACGATGCGGTCCTTGAACTTCGGCTGGAAGACATCCTTGTAGCCTTTGATGTCGTCCTTCACGACCTCGGTGTTCACGACGATGCCGACGGTGCCGGCCATGTAGGGCACGGTGAACTGATTCTTCGGGTCGTGGGCGCGGCCGATGAAGTCCGGCGCGAGGTTCTTGCGGTTCGGGACGAGGTCGGCGTCGATCGGCGCGAGGAGTTTCTGGCGGATCAGCACTTCCGCGGTGTAGTCGGAGGGCTGGATGAGATCGTAGGCGGCGCCGCCGGCGACGAGCTTGGCGAGCATTTCCTCGTTGGAGGCGTAGGTCTCGAAGTTCACGGCGATGCCCGTCTCCTTCGTGAAGCCGTCGATGACCTCCTGCGGGACGTATTCGGACCAGCCGAAGAGGTTGAGTTCCTCCTTGGCGGAGGCAAAGAGCGCGGCGGCGGAGGCCGCGCCGAGGACGAGTGCGCTGCGGATCAGTTTCATGAGAGTTGGGTGGAAGGGGCCGAAGAGCCGCGGCCCAGGCGGCGCAAATAGTGCGAAAATACCACGACTGTAATCGTGACGAGCACGAACAGTGCCGAGAGCGCGTTCAGCATCGGATTGAGGCCGACCTTGGCCATGCCGAAGACGCGCACGGGCAAGGTCGCGGAAGACGCGCTGGTGGTGAAGAAGGTCACGATCAGCTCGTCGAGCGAGAGCGTGAACGCCATCAACGCGCCGGCGATGATCGCCGGGCGCAAGCTCGGCAGGATCACGAGCCAGAACGCCTGCAGCGGCGTCGCGCCGAGATCGAGCGCGGCCTCTTCCAGCGCCGGATCGAGGTCGTGCAGGCGCGATTGCACCGCCACCAGCACGAAGGGAAAGCAAAACGTCACATGCGCGATGATGACGGTCGTGAAACCGAGCGACAGATCCACGGCGGCGAACAGGATGAGGAGGCTAATGCCCATCAGCACCTCCGGCACGACCATCGGAATGGTGAACAGCGTCTGCACAGCGCGCGCGCCGCGGTAGCGGTAGCGGTGCAGCAGCCACGCGCCCAGCGTGCCGAGCACGACGGAGAGCACGGTCGTCGCGGCCGCGATGACGAGGCTGTTGTAGGCCGCGCGCATGAGCGGGGCGTTGGCGAAGAGTTGCCCGAACCAACGGAAGCTGAAGCCCGTCCAGACGACGTTCAGGCGCGACGCGTTGAACGAATAGGCGACGAGCACGAGGATCGGCACGTAGAGAAACGCGAACACCAGCGCGGTCCATCCGCGCAGGAACCACTCCATCGCCCGCAGGCCGGTGAAAGAAGAACGGGTGGGCTTCGCTGCCGCCATGTTTGAGGCGCAGTGTGGGACGCCGTGGCGTCGTGTTGCAACAGGCGAGTTGCAGATCGCCGAGCGACAAGGGGGAAAACCGGGCGCGGCGATTCGAAAGCAAAAAGGGCCATCGCACGCGCGATGGCCCTCGGTTTCAGGTTTTTTCCGGTATGGCGGGCGATCAATGGTGCGCGTGCGCGGAATTACCGGCGGCGCGCGCCTTCTGGTATTCCTCGACGTGCTTCTTCTCCTGATCGGACGGCATTTCCTCGTAGTGGCTGAATTTCTCCGCGTGCATGCCGCGGCCGCCGGTGAGCGAACGCAGCACGGTGCCGTAGTGATACAGCTGCGCGGCGGGAACCGTGGCCTTCACGATCTGAAGGCGGCCGGCGACATCCATGCCGAGGATGCGACCACGGCGTCCGGAGAGATCACCGACCACGCGGCCGACGAATTCCTCGGGGACCTTGATTTCCAGCTCGTGGATCGGCTCGAGCAGCACCGGCTTCGCTTGGGCGAACGCCTCGCGGAACGCGAAGTAGCCCGCGATCTGGAAGGCGATGTCCTTCGAGTCGACCGGGTGCATCTTGCCGCCGTAGAAGTCGATCTTCACGTCGGTCACGCGGTAACCCGCATGGACACCCTCGTTCGCCGCGGTCTTCAGGCCTTTTTCCACGGAGGGAACGAAGACGCGATCGACATCCTGGCCGACGAGCGACTCCTCGAAGGCGATGCCGCTGTCGCGCTCGCCCGGCTCGATGCGGAGCCAGACTTCGGCGAATTGGCCGGCACCGCCGGTCTGCTTCTTGTGGCGGTAGCGCGCCTCGCCCTTGCCGCGGATGGTTTCGCGGTAACGGATCTTCGGCGGCTCGAGGGAAACATCGACCTTGTAGCGGCGTTTCAGGCGCTCGAAGAGCACCTCGAGGTGCAATTCACCCTGCGCGGAGATGATGAACTGATGGAGTTCGGGATCGGTGTGATACTCGAACGCGCGATCCTCCTCGTGCAGCGCGGCGAGGCCGGCGGCTAGTTTCTCCTCGTCGCCCGGCGAGTTGAGCTTCAACGCGGCCTGGGTGTAAGGCGTCGGATAGGTCACCTTGGGCAGCGCGACGGCGTGACGGAGATCGCACAGCGTGTTGCCGGTGTGCGTGTCCTTCAGTTTCACCGCGGCGCCGATGTCGCCGGCATGCAAGGCATCGACCGGCGTGCGGTTCTTGCCGTTGAGCCGGTAGAGCTGCCCGATGCGTTCGCCGATGCGGCGCTCGCTGTTGTGCAGGTCCTGGCCGTGCGTGATCGTGCCGGAGTAGACGCGGAAGATCGACAGGTCGCCGCTCTGCGGGTCGGTGAGGGTCTTGAAGACGTATGCGACAGGCTCCGCGCCATCGAGGCGCACGAGGCAGGGCGAGCCGGTGTTGGTCGCGACGGCGCCGACCGTCTGGCGGTCGTCGGGCGAGGAGCCGTATTTCGCGATGAAGTCCATCAGGCGCGCGACGCCGACATTGGTCTCGGCGGACGTGACGAGCAGCGGGATGAAAACCTGTTTCTGGATCGCGGGATGGATGCCGTTGCGCAGCATCTCTTCCGAGAGGCCGCCGTCATTGAAGAATTTCTCGAGGAGCGTGTCGTCGCTCTCGGCGATGTGCTCGATGAGTTCCTTGTGCAGGGCATCGACCTTCTCCTTCCACACGCCGGCGGCGGGCTCTTCGGTGTATTTGCCGGATTTGTCGGCGGCATAGCTGCAGACTTCGCTGCGCAGGACATCGAGGACCTGATGGAAGCCCGGGCCGGCATCGATCGGCACCTGCATCGGAAACACGCCCTGGCCGAAGTGTTCGCGGATTTCGCTCAGGATCGTGTCGAAATCGTATTTCTCCTTATCGAAGCCGTTGACGACGATGACGCGCGGGATGCCGAACTGGCCGGCGTAATCCCACATGAGGTCCGCACCGACGCCGACGCCGGTGCCAGCGTTCACGACGAGGAGCGCGAAATCGGAAACGTGCAGCGCATGGATCGCCTCGCCGGCGAAGTCGAGGTAGCCGGGCGTGTCGATGAAATTGAAACGCCGCCCCTGCCATTCGCAGTTGAGCGGCGTGCCGTGAATCGAGATGTGCCGCTGTTGTTCGCCCACATGGTAGTCGGACACCGTGGTGCCTGCCGCCACGCTGCCGAGCCGTTGAATCGCACCGCCGCAGAGCAGCATGGCTTCGGCAAGAGTCGTCTTGCCGGCTGTAGCATGCCCCACGATGGCGAAGTTCCTGATGTCTCCAGGACGAGTGCCATTCATAGAGTTGGGTCTCCTTTTTTTGAGGCCGACCCGGGCGGGTCGCGCCGTTGGGTTTGGGGAGCTGCACCCTACTCCGAATGGGCCGCGGGTAAAGCGGCAACCCGCCGCACAAATTGCCGGGACGTGCGCGCCGATTTACCGGGCAGTTCGGCATTGCGTGTCCGTGGCGCCTCGCGTTGAACCGGCGCGGGCCCATCGCATGCGCTGCGGATGAATAACGCACCGCTCCTGTCCCTAAGCTCCATTCATGCTCCTCAACTTCGCCCTCGTCTTCCTGATCTTCGGCGCCGGCAAAAAGAAGATGAACCGCTACCTCGCCGCGGCAATCTACGGCGTCATCAAAGGCGGTCTCGGATTTCTCGCCACGGGCAGCTTGGTGGCGGGGCTGATCAACTTCGTCATCTACGGCGCGCTCGCCGCGGCGCTGATGTGGCTGTTCGCGCGAATCGACACCAAAGAGGCGACCGAAAACACCATCAGCGACTACTCGCTGAAACGGAAATCGTCCTTCAAGTGGGAATACGTTCCGCTCTCGGCGATCGTCGTCTTTCTCCTTTTCGGAGAACTGCTGGTTCGCCTCTTTGTGGTGTCACCGCAGGTCTAATTCAGAAAGTCCGACAGCTTCGACTGTGCGAGCTTGAGGAAGAACTGGCTCGGGTCAGGTTTGCTCAGCGTGCCGCCGATCGTGCCGATGTCCTTCATCTTCGAATAGCCGAGATCGTCCTTCGTGCCGTCGAGCACGCGCATCTTGCCGAGCAGCTGTTCGACTTTGCCGCGGGCGGCGAGCGAGTAGCTCACCGAAAGCGGCTGATCGAGGAGCGGTTTGCCGGCGACATGCGTCACGCTGCCCTTGCCGATCAGGCGCACCTCGGGCGAAAGCAGCGCGAGCTCGTCGAGGCGCAGATTCAGCGCGTCGTCGCGCGTGGCGCGGATCGAGAGCTGGTCGAACTGGATTTCGCCGAGCGACTGCGCGAGCTGGTCGACCTGATAGGACTGGCCGGCGACTTTCTCGGCGACGCCCTTCATCTTGTCGCCGCCGAAAAGCGAGCCGAGCGCCGCGACGGCATCGACTGCCTTCGTGGCAACAGAGACTTTTTCGCTCGTGCGCTTCAAACCGCGGAAAATGCCCTGGCGGCTCGTGAGCTGAAACTGTCCGCGCGTGCGGTCGATCGTCTGGTCGAGATTCGCGCCGTCGCCGCTGAAACCGCCGGCGACCGTCACGATGGCCTCGAGCGTCGGCGGCTTGCCCGGGTCAAAAGCCTTTAATGCGGCACCGGCGTCGAAATCGGTGAGGGAGAAATTGCCGGTCAGGCGATACGGCGTCGCACCGCCGCTGAAGCGCAGATCGGCGCGCGCGCCGAGGCGGCTCTTTTCGTTGATGAGCCCCTGTAGCTGCTGCACGGCCGCGCGCTGCTCATCGAGGACGACGAAGCCGCTTAGGCCCGTCATCGCCCAGTCCTTGCCGCGCGTGATGGACTTCACGTCGAGCGTCAGTTCGCCGCGCACGCCGCGCCAGAAGGGGCGCGCGTCGGGCTCGACGGGGCGCGCGGCGACCGCCGCGACGGGCCGTGACTCGGGCGCGGCCGCGGCCTGCACCGGCGCGCCGGCCAAGGCGGCGAGCGCGACGAGATCCGCGAGATCGAGATGTTCGCCGGCGACCTTGGCCTCGAAGAGCACTCCGTCGGACCGGCGCACGGCCTCGACAGTGAGCTTGATGTCGGAGCGCTGGCCGAGGCGGTCGAGCAGCACGGGGGCCTCGAACGAGAGGCGTCCGTCCGGCGAGCGTGCGGCGCGGAAATTGAGATTCGCGACCGGCAGCGGCTGGTCGCCGTCGCGGAGCGTGAGATTGTTCAACGTAGTGCGGCCTTCGACCTGCACGGCTTTCCCGGCGAGCGCGCCGCGGATTTCGCCGCTCGCGCGACCGGTCGCCAGCACTCGCGCCGCCGCGAACGCGGGCTGCGCGGCCAAGGCGGCCAGATCGGCGTTGAAGGTGAGCGTCGAGCGGATGCCGTCCTGTTCGGTAGCCTTCACTTCGGCGGCGGTCGTGAGCCAGACGGCTTTGTCGCGGTTGGACAGAGTCGTTTCGCCGGTCGCGATTTTCCATTCGCCCAGGCCGGCAAATTCGAGCGAAGGCGACGTCGCGATCGAGACCCGGTCGACGCGCGGCTGCTTGGTTTCGCCCAACACGGTGAGCTCGCGCAACTGCACCGGCGCGAGCGGCAGCACGGCAACGCGACCGGCATCGACGGAAACCTTGAATTCGCTCGCGAGCAACTGGCCGCGCAACGGAAGGACGGCCTGCACGAACGGCAGCGCGGCGAAATCCATCGCGCCGATTTTCAGCCGTGCCACTTCGGCCGCACCGGCGCCGGCCGCGCGCAGTTGCAGGGTTTTGAGGTCGAGCGTGCTCGGCTGCACGGACACCGCAGAGAGGAGTTGGCGATCGGCACCGTCGGCGAGCGCGGCGTGAAAGCTGCGAACCTCCGCCTGTTGCGGGCTCAGCGTCGCGTCGATGTCGCCCTGCAATTTCACGTGACCGACCGGCGCGAAAGTCTCGAGCAGGCGCGGCAAATCGGCGGCGAACTTGCCGCGCACCGTGAGCGCGCTCGTCGCGTCGGCCGGCATTTCGACTTCGGCTTCGCCGGAGATGGAATCGCCCGCCGGCGTGCGCAGGGAGAGTTCGCGCATCGCGGCGGTCACCCGTGTCGGCGCGACCGAGGCGGAAGTCTGCACGGAGATCGCGGCGCGATCGACCAGGCGGCGTCCGCCCTGCACCACGGTCAGCGAGTCGATTTGCAGGGGCGAGGTCGGGCGCAATTGCATTTCGCTGCCCTGCCCTTCCAAGGTCCACTCGCCGCGCACAAAGCCGCCGGACACGTCGAGGCCGGTGACGAAGGGACGCACCCAGGCGAGCGGCAGCTGTTGCACCGTCAGCTTCGCGAGCGGCCCGGAGCCCGGCGCGGCGATCTGCGGTGCGGTCTGGCCGAGGCTCAGGGCGATGGGGCGCGTGGTCTCGAGGGCGAGCACGGGCTGTTCGCCGTCGAGCTTGAGCTGGAGTCGGTTCAGGCGGGCGGCATCGCGGTCGGCGGCGAGATCGAATGCGGTTTGGAAACGGACGGCACCGACGGCGCGCAGCGTGGGATCGAGGGTTTCGAGGGCGGCGACGTTGCCATCGAGTTCGCCTTGCAGCGTGGCGGCGTGCGCGGGGGCGTTGAACGTGAAGCGTCCGCTGCCGTTCGTCGCGAATTTCGGCAGGGGGCGGCCAAGGAAAAAGGCCTCGATTTGCGCCGTCGTGGCGTGCAGTTCCCAAGAGCCGGCGCCCTCGAGTTTGCCGGTCGGGAGCGACGAGGCGATCTTGAGCACGTTGGCGGACTTGCCGGCCTGCTGGGTGTCGAGCGCGAGGGTCAGGTTTTCCTGGCCAGCGGCAGATTCCATGCCGGCGGTGAGCTTGAGCTGGTGGCCGTCGGAAAATTGCGGCCCCTCGGCATCGAGCGCGAGCATGAGGCTGGCGCGATCGAAGGAGCGGTCGACCGTCTCGCGCACCGCGAGGCGACCGTCGACGCGCAGGGCCGTCACGGTCGCGGCGGGCGTGGCGTCGACGATCTTCGCCTTGAGGAGGAGCGATCCTTCCTGCGCGGGTGCGATGCCGCCGCCGTTGAGTTGGAAATCGACGGTCAGCGGCGCACGGCCCGGTCCGCCGGCGAGAGTGGCGCGGCCGGCGATCTGCACCTCGCCGACCTGGAGCGTGTAAGGCAACTGGATGCGACCGAGCGCGCCGGGGGCAACGACGGGTGCGCCGGCGGACGCGCCGACGGCTTGCGAGGCGCGGGCGGGAGCGAGCTGCGTGGCGTCGACCGCGATGCCGGTCGCGACGAGGCGATCGACCTGCACGTGTTTGTGCAGCAGGAACTGCCAGGCGGAGAAGTCGGCCTCAACGTTCTCGACTGCGACGACGAGGCCCTGCTGCTCGAAACGGACGCCGCTCAACCGGGCGCGGGACGGGCCGGCCGACAACGAGGCGAAGTCGAGTTTCAGTTCCGGGTGCCCCGCCAGCGCACGGCGCACGGCCCACTGTTGCACGGCCGGCACGAGGGCGACGCCGATGGCGAGCGCCACCAGCGCGAACAGGATTGCGAGAGTGAGGAGGAGCGGGCGAACCAGCTTCATGGAGCCAGCCGTTACGACAATCTAAGTGGCAGGAAGTTGCGAAGGATTTTGACGAAAAAAGAGCCGCGGCGGTGGGACCGCGCGGCTCGCAAGAACGGATGTCTACAACTCAGCGGCCGGCGACCAATTCGTCCGGCAGGCCCATCGCGCGGCGGACGTTGGCCGAGGCGACGTTGAAGCTGTAGAACGCCTGGAGCTGGTTGAGGCGCGCGGTCGTCAGGTCGGTGCGCGCCTGGAGGACGTCGAGTTGCGTGGCGGTGCCGGCGGCGTAGCGCGCATCGGCGAGACGGACGGCTTCCTCGGCTTGTTCGACGACCTTCTTGGAGGCCTCGGCGAGCTCGGTGGCTTCCTGCAACGAGGAGAGCGCGCGGCGGACTTCCACGGAGACGGAGAGTTCGGCTTCGTTGAGCGCGAGGCGCGCCTGTTCGAGGGCGGACTCGGCCTGGACGACGCGACCGCGGGTGGCGCGGCCATCGAAGATGTCCCAAGTGGACTGCACGCCGACCGTGAGGCCGTCGCGCGAGGCGGCGAAGTCGGAATAACCCGGGCGCTTGCGCCAGTCGTAGGCGGCGTAGAGCGAGAGGTCCGGGTAGTAATTGGAGCGGCGGACGGTGACGACCTGCTCGGCGACTTCCTCGAGTTTCTTCAGGCGCAGGAGATCGGGGCGGCGTTCGCGGGCGGTGGCGAGGGCCGAGGTGAGTTCGTAGCTGACCGGCGAGAACTCGAGCTTGCCGACGAACTCGGGGATCTTGGCGACGTTGGCGCCGTCGACCGTGACGAAGCCGAGGGACTGGCGCAGGTCGTCGATGGAGAGGCGGTAGGCGTTGCGTGCGGTGATGAGCGGCGGCTGGGCGTTGGCGACGGCGACTTCGGCGCGAAGGACCTCGAAGTTCGAGACGGTGCCGGCATCGAAGCGGTTCTTCACATCCTGCAGCTGACGGCGGAGGAGCTCGACGTTCTGTTCCTGCACCTTGATGCGCTCGCGGGTGACGAGAACGTTGTAGAACTTCGTGCGCACATCGAGCATCGCGGCATCGATCACGGACTGGAGCGACAGCGTGGCCGCCTCGAGGGCGAGGCGCTGGGACTTCACCGTGGCCTGCACGCCGCCGCCGGCGAAGACGATCTGGCGGGCGGTGATGTTGACGGACCACGAGCGGTCGTCGCCGGTGGTCGAGATCTGCTGCGCGAAGCCGGAGTAGCCGGCGGAGCTCGTGACGTTCGGGATCTGCTGGGCGCGGACCTCGAGGACGATGCCCTCCTGCTGGCGGATGCGCTCCTTCGCCTGACGGATAGCGAAGTTGTTATCGAGTGCGAACGAGAGCGCGTAATTCAGCGTCAGCTCGTCCGGGACCATGTAGGACGGGTCGGCTTTGCCGTCGGGTTTGAAGGGCGTCGCGGGCATTTCCGCGCGGAGCGGTTGCGCTAACGCCAGCACGGCGAGGGCGGCGAGGGAGGACGGAACCAGTTTCATGGGAAGGAGGGAGCTTACTTGGCGGGGACCGCAACACCAGCCTCGGGTGTGACAACCGGAGCGGATGCACGGGCCTTGGCGTGGTCTTTGGCGATGAGCATGTAAAAGGCGGGAACGACGAACAGGGTGAACACCGTGCCGATCGCCATACCAACGACGAGCACCCAGCCGATGGAGTTACGCGAGGCGGCGCCGGGGCCCTTGACGAAGATAAGCATCAAGTGACCGAACACGGTCGCGGCGGACGTCATGAGCACGGGGCGCAAGCGCGTCGCGGCGGCGCGGCGGATGGCTTCGGCTTTCGCGATGCCCTCCTCCTGCAGCGTGTTCGCAAACTCGACGATCAGAATGCCGTTCTTCGCGATCAGGCCGACGAGTGTGATGAGGCCGATCTGCGAGTAGATGTTGAGCGAGGTCTTCCAGAGGAAGATCGGGATCATCGCGCCGAAGAAGGCCAGCGGCACCGAGCCGAGCAGAATGATGAACGGGTCGCGGAAGCTGTTGAACTGCGCCGCGAGCACGAGGAAGATCAGCACGAGCGCGAGCACGGCGGCTTTCCACAGCGCTTCGCCTTCGGTGCGGAGCTGGCGCGACTGGCCGCCGTAGTCGATCGAGTAGCCGGGCGGCAGGATTTCCTTGGCCTTCGCTTCGAGTTTCTTGAGGGAGTTGTCGATGCTGGGGCCGACGCCGGTGATCTTGACGGAGTTGAGCTGCTGGAAGCGGTTCAGCGTGCGCGGCTGGACGGTGTCCTGCAACGTGGCGATCGTGGAGAGCGGGATGAGCTGACCGTTCGGGCCGCGGACGTGGTAGTTGAGGAGCTGGTCGGCGTTGAGGCGCTGACCGCGCTCGACTTGCGGGATGACGCGGTAGCTGCGGCCGTCGTTGATGAAGCGGTTGACGTAACCGCCGCCGAGCATCGAGCCGAGGTCGCGGGCGATATCGGAAAGGCTGAGGCCCATGTCGGCGACCTTGTCCTTGTCGATCACGATCTCGACCTGCGGCAGGTCGAACTTGAGGTCGGAGTCGGCGAAGTAGAACGTCGGCGCCTTGCCCGGCTCGTTGGCCTCGGTGTTGGCGTAGAGCACGAGCTGGTTGGCGTAATCGAGCATCTCCTTGTGGTCGGCGGTCGAGCGGATGACGAATTCGATGGGCAGCGAGCCGCCGGACGGCAGCGGATCGGGCGTCGTGATGACGACGTTCATGCCGGGAATCGCGGCCGCGGGCGCTTGTAGCGATTGCTCGATGGCGAGCGAGCTGCGTGTGCGCTCAGACCACGGCTTGAGCAGGATGCCAGCGAAGCCGAAATTGTTGCCGGTGATCTGGAACGACTGCGCATACTCCGGCACGCTCTCGAACATCTTCTGAACTTCCTTCGCGAAGATCACGTTGTGATCGATGGTCGAGGTCGGCGACGGTAGGAGAATGGAGAACACGATGCCCTGGTCTTCCTTCGGCGCGAGCTCGCGCTGGGCGAAGTTGAAGAAAACGGGCAGCAGCAATGTCGCCATCGTTGCGAACGCTAGTGTGTGCTGAACGCGGGCGAAACGTCGGCCGAGAAGAAGATCAAAAATCACCACTAAAATTGCGCTGAGCACCGAGATGGCGAGCAGAGCGGCGGCGATTTTCCACCAGCTTGCAAACACCGGCCCGAAGCCAAGAAGGGCGCCGAAAACAAGCAGCACGATCGGCAGAGCCGGAATCCAAATGATCAGGGACCAAGCGAGCACCATCCACTGAGCGGAACCGTGCTGTCGAGGTTCGATCATGAGCCCCGTCAGTCGCTCGTAGCGATTGCGCAGGCGGTCGAAGAGGTGGTTGATGGTGCCGGTAAGGCCTTTCTCTTCCTGGTCGTGGCCTTGGAGGAGATAGGCGCTGAGCATCGGCGAGAGCGTGAGGGCGACGAAGCCCGAGACCATGACCGCACCGGCGAGCGTGAAGGCGAACTCGCGGAAGAGCGCGCCGGTGAGGCCGCCTTGGAAACCGATCGGGGCGTAAACGGCGGCCAGCGTGATCGTCATCGAGATGACCGGGCCGACGAGTTCGCGCGCGCCGAGGATGGCGGCTTCGATGGGCGTTTTGCCTTCGCGGATGTGGCGCTCGATGTTTTCGACGACGACGATGGCGTCGTCGACGACGATACCGACCGCGAGCACGATCGCGAGGAGCGTGAGCAGGTTGATCGTAAAGCCCATCGCCATCATGATGAACAGCGCGCCGATCAGCGACAGCGGCATCGCGACGAGCGGAATGAGCACCGAGCGGAACGAACCCATGAAGAGGAAGATCACGATGGCGACGATCGCGAGCGTCTCGGAGAGCGTCTTGAGAATCTCGCTCAGCGCATCGTCGATATACTTCGTGGCGTCGTAGGCGATGGAGGCCTTGAGGCCGGCGGGCAGCGCGCGCTCGATCTCGGGCATGGCTTCGCGGACGCGCTTGATGACTTCGACGGTGCTCTCGGTCGGGAGAACCCAGATGCCCATGAACGTGGCCGTCTTGCCGCCGAAGCGGACTTCGGAGTCGTAGTTTTCGGCACCGAGCACGACGTCGGCGACATCGGAGAGGCGGACGATGGAGCCGTTCTGCTCAGCGACGACGAGGCGTTTGAATTCCTCGACGTTCTTCAGGTCGGTGTTCGCGACGAGCGAGACGGAGAGCATCGAACCCTTCGTGGAACCGACGGCGGCGAGCGCGTTGTTGGCGGCGAGCGCGGTGCGGACCTGCGCGGGACTGAGGTTGCGCGCGGCAAGTTCGTCAGGCTTGAGCCAGATGCGCATCGCGAAGACGCGGCCGCCGAGGATGTCGGCCTTCTGCACGCCCTTCACCGCGGAGAGGCGCGGCTGCACCATGCGGCTGAGGTAATCGGTGATCTGGTTTTGATCGAGCGAGTCCGAGTAGAAGCTCATGTAGACCGACGCGAACTGGTTGTCGGCGGTCTCGACGCTGACGGTGGGCGATTCGGACTCGGGCGGGAGCTCGTTGCGGACCTGCTCGATCTTCGAGCTGATCTGGGCGAGCGCGGCATTGGTGTCGTAGTTGAGCCGCAGGTAGACCTTGATCGTGCTGACGCCGGCGGAGGAGGTCGACTCCATGTAATTGATGCCGTCGACCTGCGCGATAACGCGCTCAAGCTGCGTGGTGATGTAGCCGCGCACGGTGTCGGCGCTGGCGCCGAAGTAGACCGTGGTGACGTTGACGACCGCGCTGTCGCTGCGCGGGTATTGGCGGGTGTTCAGCTGGAAATAAGCCACCACGCCGAGGACGAGGATGACGATGTTGACCACGAGCGCGATGACGGGCTTGCGGACGAACAGGTCGGTGAAACTTTTCGAGAGCATGGAAAGAAAAGGGGGAAGGCAGGACTACGAGACTACGGACAACGGGACCGGGAATGCCGCGAACGCAGGCGGTTTGGATTCACTCGGCGGGTGGTCGGTGGTCCGTCGTCCTTGTTCCTTGGTGGTCGGTGGTCCTACTCAGGTGTTGGCCGGCTTCGGGTTCGCGTTGGTAGTCGGCTGGACGGCGTTGTTGATCTGCACGGGCATGCCGTTGCGCAGCTTGAACACGCCGGTGGAAACGACTTGGTCGCCGGCCTTGATGCCGGTGACGGCGATGAGGTCGCCGCGCGTGGCGCCGAGCTGCACGAACTGCTGGCGCACGCCGAGGAACTCCTTGCCGTCCTTGTTCTTCATTTTTTCGACGATGAACACGGAGTTGCCGTAAGAGGCGTAGGAGATGGCGGTCGCGGGAACGACGATCAGGTCGTTCGACTGCGGCAGCTGCACCTCGACGCGCGCGAACATGCCGGCGCGGAGTTTCTCGTCCGGATTGGCGAGCGTGGCCTGCACGGCGACGTTGCGCGTGGCGGCATCGACTTCGGAATTGATCGCGGTGACTTTGCCGTCGAAGGGATGGTCGAACGCATCGATCGAGACGTGCACGGTCTGGTCGAGCGCGACGTTCGGCAGCTGGCGTTGCGGGATGTTGAAGTTGGCGTAGATCGGATCGAGTTTCTGGAGCGGCAGGAGCGCGCGGCCCTTGGAGATGTATTGCCCGAGGTTCACCATGCGGATGCCGACGCGGCCGTCGAACGGCGCGCGCACGTGCTTCTTGGCGATCTGAGCCTCGAGCGCTGCGACGTCGGCCTGCGCTTGGCGCGCGGTGGCTTCGGCGGCGTCGTATTCCGACTTCGAATTGGCTTTCTGGCCCCAAAGTTCCTTGGCGCGTTCGAGGTTGACGGCGGCAAGGCTGGCACGGGCTTGGGCGGCCTTCAGCTGTGCGACCTCGACGGAGGTGTCGAGTTCGATGAGCAGGTCGCCGGCCTTCACCGCGGTGCCGCTTTCGGCGGCGATGCGAACGATCGTGCCGTCGGCGTCGGCGCTGACCGTAACACCTTCAACGGGGGCCAGCGACGCGATCGCGCTGAGGGTCGGGTGCCATTGGACGGACTGAGCCTCGACGGTGGCGACGGCAGCGGCCGGGTGCGAGTGGTCCTGGGCGGACATTTCCTTGATCTGCGCGACCTTGACGGCGCCCAGCAGAAGGACGACGGCGGCGAAGCCGGAGAGAGCGATGGCGAACTTCTTAATCATGGGAGGACTGGCGTGGGACGGTTGGGAGAAAGGGACTCAGGCAGTTTTCTGCGCGGATTCATCCGGCAAGGTCGAAAGCTGATGCTGGATCTTCCCGAGTAGACGAACGAGGGTCTTGCGTTCGGACTCGGTGAGGGCACCCATCACCTCGCTAGCCCCGCGAAAGTGGATGGGAAGGAATTTAACGAGGAAGTTTTCCGCCTTCCGCGTCAAGCGAACGAGCAACATGCGCCGATCGCTCGGATCGGGCTCGCGCACGACATAGCCGTCGCGTTCCAGCGTGTCGATCAGGCCGGTCATCGTCGCGCGGGTGACGCCGGCCGCGTCGGCCAATTCGGCCGGGGTGCGCGGACCGCAAGGCGGCTGGGTGATCGGCACGTCGCCGGTGCGCGGCTCGGAGCTGCGCCACAGGAGCATCAGCACACCGAACCGGCCTTGGGAAATGCCGTGCGCAGCCAAGCGGCTCTCGGAAAGGGCGAAGACATCGTCCGCCGTGCGCAGGAGGTGCAGATAGGCTTCCGCCGCACTCGGGACCAGCTCGGGAAACTCACGCGACGCCTCCAGGAGGCATTCGTAGCGCGGCAGGTCCTTGAGCATGAGATGCGGCATGGCGAAAAGATAAGGGGGCTGACGATTAGCTTCCTAACGAATTTCGCAAGCGGAGTTTTGTGACTTTTAGCCGAACGGCTAAGTCATAGGGAAAAATCGCGTTCTCCCATCGGGAAAACACCAGAAAACCGAACGCAAAAAAAAGGCCCGCAAGGAGTCTTGCGGGCCGAAGAAAAAAACACGCCCGCGCGGATGCGCGGCGCGGCTCAGAGCGCTTGGGCTGCGGCGATGACGGCCTCGGTCGTGATGCCGAGTTCCTTCATCGCGATGTTGCCCGGAGCGCTGAGGCCGAAGCGGTCGATGCCGACGACCTTGCCGTCGAGGCCGACGTATTTGGCCCACAGTCCCGTGACACCGGCCTCGATCGCGACGCGCTTGCGGCATGAGGGCGGAAGGATGGCGTCGCGGTATTCCTGCGGCTGCGCGTCGAAACGCGAAAACGACGGCATCGAGACGACGCGCGTGCCGGCGCCAAGCTGCTTCGCCGCGGCGACGGCCCATTGCAGTTCGCTGCCGCATGAGAGCAGGATGTGCGTGAGCGGCGCGGTTTCCTGCACGGCGACGTAGCCGCCTTTCAATACGCCGGCGCGGCGCTCGCTGACCGGGATGTCGTTGAGCATCGGCACGGCTTGCCGCGTGAGCGAGAGGAGCGTCGGGCCGTCGTGGCGTTCGAGGGCGGCGGCGAAGGCGCCGGCGGTTTCCTCGGGGTCGGCCGGGCGGATGACGTCGAGATTCGGGATGACGCGGAGACCGGAAACGGTTTCGACCGGTTGGTGCGTGGGGCCGTCTTCACCGACGCCGATGGAGTCGTGCGTGTAGATGTAGACGACGGGGAGTTTCGACAGTGCGGCGAGACGCATTGACGGACGCGAGTAATCGGCGAACACGAGGAACGTCGCGCACGAGGTGCGGAAGATGCCGTCGTAGGCGACGCCGTTGTTGATCGCAGCCATGCCGTGCTCGCGGATGCCGTAGCGGAGGTTGCGCGCCGCGCGATTGGTGCGGTCGAAATCCTTGTCGGCGGCGATGTAGTTCAGCGTCGAGCCGTGGAGATCGGCCGAGCCGGAGATGAGCAGCGGGAGCGCGGCGGCGACGGGCTGGAGCACGTCCTTGCCGGCGGCGCGCGTGGCGAGCTTCGCATCGGCCGGGAAATGCGGGATGACGTGCTCGATGAGGTGCGCCGCGCTGACCTTGGCGTCGCGCGATTCGAGGAGCGCGGCCTTGTCGGGGTTGGCGGCGGCCCAGGCGGCGTAGATCTTCTTCCACTTGTTGTAGGTGCGCTTGAGGCGCGACTTGTGCGCGGCGAAATACTCGCGAACCGGCTCGCTCACGAAAAAGTGCTGGTCGGCGGGCAGACCGAGTCCGGCACGGGCGGTGTCGGCGAACTTCGCCCCACCCTCGCCGTGGCCCTTCGAGGTGCCTTGCACTTCAGGAATGCCTTTGCCGATGATCGTCTTGGCGATGATGAGCTGCGGGCGACCGGTTTTGGTCTTCTTGGCTTTGTTGACGGCCTTGAGGATGGCGGCGAGATCGTGACCGTCGGTGAGCGTTTGGACGTCCCAGCCGATGGCCTTGAAGCGCGCGGCGGTGTTCTCGCTCTGGGTCTTCTCGGCCATGGCGTCGAGCGTGACGTCGTTGGCGTCGTAGATGAGGATGAGGTTGTCGAGGCCCTGGTGGCCGGCGAAGGCGGCGGCTTCCATCGCGACGCCTTCCTGCATGCAGCCGTCGCCGGCGAGGCAAACGACATGGTGATCGAAGATGGCGTGTTCGGCGGTGTTGAAGCGCGCCTCGGCCATCTTGCCGGAGAGGGCGAAGCCGACGGCATTGCCGATGCCCTGGCCGAGCGGGCCCGTGGTGCACTCGACGCCGGGCGTCTCGTGAAATTCGGGATGGCCGGGCGTCTTGCTGTGGAGGACGCGGAAGTTTTTGACGTCGTCGAGCGAGAGATCGTAGCCGCTGAGGTGAAGCCACGAGTAGAGAAACATCGAGCCGTGGCCGGCGGAGAGGACGAAGCGGTCGCGGTTGAGCCAGCGGGGCTCGTCGGGGTTGTGCACCAAAGCGTGGCCGTAGAGGACGGCGCCGATCTCGGCGGCGCCGAGCGGGAGGCCGAGGTGGCCGGAAGAGCACTTGTGAACGGCGTCGATGGCGAGGCCGCGGGCCTGCGCGCTGGCTTGAGCGAGGATGTCGGTGTTCAGCTTCATGAAAAACAAAAGGGGTGAGCGTCCAGCGAACACGCCGCGCGCGCGCCGTGCAAAATCCTTTTTCGTGCTAAAAGAAGAAAGCGAGCCATAGCTGGCTCGCTTTCGGAGTGAAAAACTGGAGAGGAGATCAGGCCTTCGCGGTCTCTTCGACGCGCTTCTCCTTGACCGCCATGGCGGCCTTGCCCGTGCGGTCGCGCAGGTAGTAGAGGCGGGCCTTGCCGGGCTCGGAGTCGCGCTCGACTTCGATCTTCTCGACGTTGGGCGAGTTGACCGGGAACACGCGCTCGACGCCTTCGCCGTAGCTGATGCGGCGGACCGTGAAGGTCTCGTTGATGCCGGTGCCCTTGTGGGCGATCACGACGCCGGCGAAAATCTGGACGCGCTCTTTGTCACCTTCGCGCACCTTGGTGTGGACGCGGACGCCGTCGCCGACCTTGAAAGGGGCCGTAGCGTGCTTCACCTGGGCGGCGGAGAGTTCTTGGACGATGGGATTCATGGCTGCTGTTTCTTTAGTAAATCGGGTCGGACCTTGGCGGTTTTTTCCAACTGCTGCGCGTGCCGCCACTTCTCGATTTTGCCGTGATGCCCCTCGAGGAGCACTTCCGGCACGGACATGCCGCGGTAAACGGCGGGACGCGTGTAATTGGGAAAGTCGAGCAAGTTGCGAGTGAAACTTTCGGTGGTCAATGACTTTTCTTCGCCGAGCACGCCGGGAATAAAACGAGCGAGCGCATCGATCACCACGGCGGCCGCGAGAGTGCCGTTGGTGAGCACATAATCGCCGATGCTGATCTCCTCATCGATGAGCGTGTCGCGGATGCGTTGGTCGACGCCTTCGTAGTGTCCACTGAGGAAGATAAGGTGTTGCTCCTTCGCGAGCTGCTCGGCGCGAGCGGAGGTGAACGGCGTGCCGTCGGGTGTCAGGTAAATGCGCCGGCAACCGGGCGTCTGGAGCTCCTCGAAGGCAGCGAAGATCGGCTCGCACTTCATCACCATCCCCGCCCCACCGCCGAAGGGACGATCGTCGGTGGTTTTGTGCTTATCCGTCGCCCAGTCGCGCGTGTTGCGGACGTTGATCTCGAGGAGTTTCGCCTCGCGCGCGCGACCGAGCATGCTCTCGGACAGGAAACCGTCGAGCATGGCGGGGAAGAGCGTGAGGATGTCGATGCGCATCAGGGGCGGAGTTTTTGAACCACGAATGGACACGAATGAACACTAATCCGGAAGAACTCGTCGTCGCGGTGCCATTCGTGTCCATTTGTGTTCATTCGTGGTTTCTGGTTCGGGAAAACAAAAACCCCGGATTGCTCCGAGGTTTCGATTCGGTCGCGTCGGACTTATGCGTCCTCCGCGTTCTCCGTGTTTCAACTGGCTCAGGCCGTGGCGGCCGCGGCCTTCTTCGAGCGCTTCACGAGGGAGCGCACAGTGTCGGACGGCTTGGCGCCCTTGGAAACCCAGTAGTCGAAGCGGTCGAGCTTGATCGTCAGCGGGTTGCCCTTGGCGTTCGGGTTGTAGCTGCCGAGGTATTCGACGGCGTCGCCATCGCGGCGCGAACGGGCTTCGGCGACGGCCACGCGGTAGTGGGGCTCGTTCTTGGTGCCGAAGCGGGAAAGACGGATCGTGAGTGCCATTTGGTAGTGCTGGGATGCTGTGCGGACAGCGGTGGTTGATTTGGAAAAGGTCCAAAGAGTCGAAAACGGTTTGGCCTTGTCAAGCCCCCAAAACGAGCCGGCAAGCAGGCTCCTGCCCGAGCCTGCGAACTTGCCACAGCGCTAGGGGAAATCACCTTCTCCACTGTCGCGCTCAGGAGTGGGCCGCTCCCCTGCGCAACATCATCCCAATGCGCACTGTCCTAATGCCTGTCGCACTACTCCTGGCCTTCGGCGCGGGGTTTCTGGTCGCGCGGCTCACCACCAAACCCGCCGCAGGCGCTGCCCATATCGCGCCGACAACCGGATCAGCAGACGTTGTCCGCAAAATACCAGAGCGCCCCTCCGACCCCACCGCGGGTCCGGCGGTTAGCAGTCCTGGCGTCACGCAATCCTTCCCTATTCTCAGAGCCGCGGAGTTGCTCGCCACGAAGCGACTGCAAAACGGCTCGCACGTGCCGCCGTTTGCGTTTGAGCGGCTTAATCCCGACTTCATCACGCTATATGAATTGTCGCCGGCGGAAATTGAACGCCTCGAAGGAGTAGCCAAACGTGTCAGGGCACAAGTGGCCTCGATCGAGGCCGCCAAGGCCCAACTGGCGCCGCAACCCGACGGCACGATCCGTATCACCATCGAGCCTTACCCTCGAGAAGGGGGCGTGATTCTTGATGCGCTGCGCGCCGAAGTGCTCGCCACACTCGGGGAGGAACGAAGCGAGTTTTTCCGAAAACTCTCCGATTTCGACGGTTCGAACTCCACGGAGTTTGGCGGGTTTGGGCTGCGACAAACTGTTGTGGAAGTTCGCGCGCTCGGCCCTAGCGGTCCGGGCTCGATACGTGGATCCACTTCATTCGATCCGGCGACCTCGCTCCAAACGATGACGACCGAGACGGATTTCCGAAGCCTCAAAGACACCCGACCTGAACTCTACGCCCGGCTGGTCAGTGCCGGCCTCGCGCGTTGATCCACAGGATTTCCCATTGACCAGCCTCCGCGCGCCGGAGACGTTGCCCGACTTATGCTCAAAGCCGGCATCGTCGGTCTGCCCAACGTGGGCAAGTCCACTCTCTTCAACGCCCTCACCCGCTCCCGCAAGGCCGAAGCGGCGAACTATCCGTTCTGCACCATCGACCCGAACGTCGGCGTCGTGATCGTGCCCGACGAACGCGCCTACGTCCTGAAGGCCATCGCCAAGACCAACGTCGTCGTGCCCGCCGCCATCGAGTTCGTGGACATCGCCGGCCTCGTCGCCGGTGCGTCCAAGGGCGAAGGTCTCGGCAACCAGTTCCTCGCCAACATCCGCGAGGTGGACGCCATCGTCCAAGTCGTCCGCTGTTTCGAAGACAGCGACGTCGTCCACACGATGGGCGGCGTCGATCCGGTCCGCGACATCGAGGTCATCACTACGGAGCTCGTGCTCGCAGACCTCGACGCCGTCACCAAACGCATCGACAAGACCCAGAAGAAAGCCAAGTCCGGCGACAAGGAGGCCATCGCCGAAATGGCGCTGCTCCAGAAACTCGAGCCGCACCTCAACTCCGGCAAAACCGCCAATGTCCTCGACGCCACGCCCGAGGAAAAGGCGCAGATGAAGCTCTTCCAGCTGCTCACCGCCAAGCCGGTCCTCTTCGCCTGCAACGTCGCCGAGTCCGACCTCGCCACCGCCGAGCAGAACAAATTCGTCCGCCAAGTCGCCGATTACGTCGCTCATCACCACGACGCCGCCTACGTGCCGATCAGCGCCAAAATCGAGGCCGAGCTCATCGATCTCCCACCCGAAGAAGCGAAAGCCTTCCTCAAGGATCTCGGCGTCGACGACTCCGGCGTGTCCTCTCTCATCAAAGGCACCTACGATCTCCTCGGCCTGATGACCTACTTCACCGCCGGCGAAAAGGAAGTGCGCTGCTGGACCATCGTGAAAGGCTGGAAAGCCCCGCAAGCCGCCGGCGTCATCCACACCGATTTCGAAAAGGGCTTCATCAAAGCCGAAGTCGTCAGCTACGAAGACCTCGTCCGCCTCGGCTCCACCGCCGCCGCCCGCGACGCCGGCAAATATCGCCTCGAAGGCAAGGAATACGTCTTCCAGGACGGCGATGTCGCGCTCTTCCGCTTCAACAACTGAGCAAGCGCGCACTGACTGAAGTCAGGCCTCGGCGTCGCCTCCGATGTCGGTGCGGGAGCGAGCTTGCTCGCGACTGACACTCTCCAAGCGGTCCGGGTCGCGAGCAAGCTCGCTCCCACAGCCAGCGTCGCATGGTTTGCTCGGCGCGTGTCTTCCCGACTCCCGCTTTCTCTCCTGTTGCGCCACGCGCACGTGCCGGCCAAGTTGTCAGCCCCATGAGCGACGCCGTCATCCCTGCTCCCGCGAACATCGAATCCCTCGATTCTTCGATCGTGCGCATGCTGATGGATGCGACGCCGGACCGCATCTATTTCAAGGACCTCGAAAGTCGCTTCGTTCGCAACAACCTCGCCCAATCCCAGCTCCTCGGCGCCGCCTCGCCCGACGAGTGCGTCGGCAAATCCGACTTCGACTACTTCACCCGCGAGCACGCTGAGAAAGCCCGCGCCGACGAGCTCGAGATCATCCGCACGGGCCACGCGATCGTCGGCAAGGAGGAACACATCACGCTCCGCGACGGTAAGACCGGCTGGGTCTCCACCACCAAGCTCCCCTGGCGCGACGCCTCCAGCCGCATCATCGGCACCTTCGGCATGACGCGCGACATCACCGAGACGAAGATCGCCGAGGAAAAACTCACCGAGGAGCGCAACCTTCTCCGCACCATCATCGACCACCTGCCCGCGCGCATCTACGTCAAGGATCTCGATTCGCGCTACCTGCTCAACAACCGCGCCCACCTCGCCAGCCTCGGCCACAAATCCCAGGAACAGGTCCTCGGCCACACGCTCCGCGAAGTTCTCCCCGGCGAACGCGCCGAGATCGCCATGGCCGACGACCGCGAAGTCATGGCCACGGGCGAGCCGATCCTCAGCAACGAGAAATCGGCCACGCTCGACGACGGCACCGTCCGCTGGTCGCTCACCACCAAGGTCCCGCTGCGCGACCTCCGCGGCCAGATCGCCGGACTCGTGGGCATCAGCCACGACATCACGAAGCGCAAACTCGCCGAGCAGGAACTCGCGCACCGCACCGAGGAAATGGAAGCCGACGTCCTCATGGCGCGTCAGCTCCAGGAAATCCTCCTCTCGCGGCCCTACCCGGTTTTTCCGCGCGGCGCCGCGCCGGACTCGAGCGCGCTCCGCTTTGCCCACTGCTACGTCCCAGCCACGACACTCGGCGGCGATTTCTTCGATCTCCTCCAACTCTCCGACACGCGCTGCGGCCTGCTGATCTGCGACGTCATGGGCCACGGCGTGCGCGCCGGCCTCCTCACCGCGATGATCCGCGGCGTGTTCCAGGAAATGGGTCCGCGCGCCGCCGACCCCGCGCACGTCATGAGCGAGATCAACGCCGCGCTCTGCCCCATCGCCGAGCAGTCCGGTCAGGCCATGTTCGCCTCGGCGTTCTTCGCGCTGGTCGACCTCGAGACGCACACACTGCACTACGCCAACGCCGGCCATCCGCCGCCGATCGTCATCCGCCGCAGCAACGAAATCGACCGCCTCGCCCTCCCCGATCCCGAGCCCGCCGCCGGACTCATTTCTCAATTCTCCTACACCTCCGGCCGCATCGCCTTCGGCCCGGGCGACCGGCTCTTCGCATTCACGGACGGATTGATCGAGGCGACGAATCCCAGCGGTTCGTTCTTCGGCGAAGACCGCCTCTGTTTCCTGCTCGGGCAATGCGCGTCGGCGAAATTCGACAGCATCTGCACCCAGCTGCTCCGCACCGTGCGCGACTACACCGGCGGCACCGGCGCCCTCGCCGACGACGTGTGCATCGTCGCGATGGAAGTCACGGGAAAACCATAGTTCGCTAATCAGGCGTTCACTTGTGGGAGCGAGCTTGCTCGCGACTAGGCACACGATTCGTCGCGAGCAAGCTCGCTCCCACAAAGACCATCCCCCGGAACGAGGCCCGGTCTCCGAAAGTCAGTTCTCGGTCCTCCGCGCTCAGCTCACCTGCCCGCCCACGCTCTTGATGTCGCGGCGATAATCAACACACGCCGCGATCGCGAGGCGCACCGCCTCTGTCATCTTCTCGAACGGCAAACTCGGTTGATCCGTCGTCTGCTCCGGCACGAACGGCACATGGATGAACCCGCCGCGCACATCCGCGCGATGCATCGAGAGCTCGTGCATGAGCCCGTAGAAAACGTGATTGCAGACGAACGTCCCCGCGCTCTGCGAGACCGCCGCCGGGATGTCGTGTTTCCGCAGTTCCTGCACGATCGCCTTGATCGGCAGCGTGGAGAAATACGCCGCCGGTCCCTCCTTCACGATCGGCTTGTCGATCGGCTGCTGCCCGGCGTTGTCGGGAATGCGCGCGTCGTCGATGTTGATCGCCACGCGCTCCGGCGTGATCTCGGCGCGTCCGCCAGCCTGACCGAGGCAGATCACGATGTCCGGATCGTGCAGCTTGATCTGGTGTTTCAGCTCCTTGATCGCGGAACCGAACACGCACGGCAGCAGCGCGCCGACGATCCGGTGACGCGCAATCTTCGCCTCGTTGATCTCGCGCGCGATCTCCTCCGAGGGGTTGAGTGCTTGGCCGTCGAACGGTTCAAAACCAGTCAGCAGGATATTTCGCATTGGGGTAATCGAAGAGGAACCAACCACAAATGAACACAGATGGACACGGATACGAACTCAGAAATTTCCCTGCCGCCATCGGTTCTCTGCAGCTTGATGCAAGGCCACGCGGTCATCCCTCACGCCCATCTGTGTGAATTTGTGTCCATCTGTGGTTCCTGCCGTTTCGCGTCTCAAAAGCGAAAGACGCACAGATACATGATCGCGATGTTCGCCGCGAGAATCGTCAGCGCCAGCGGCACCTGCGCGCGGATGACGGCGTTCTTGTCGCGCAACTCGAGCAGCATGGCGGGCACGATGTTGAAGTTCGCCGCCATCGGCGTCATCAGCGTCCCGCAATAGCCCGAAAGCATCCCGATGCCCGCCATGATCGCGACGTTGCCGTGATGCTGTTGCACGATCAGCGGCAACCCGATGCCCAGCGTGATCACCGGAAACGCCGCGAACGCGTTACCCATGCACATCGTGAACAGCGCCATACCCACGCAATACGCCGCCACCGCCACGAACGGATACTGCGTCGGCAGCGCGCTCGCGACCAGCTCCGCCACGACCTGTCCCACTCCCGCCTGCGCAAAAATCCCGCCGAGCGCCGCCAACATCTGCGGCAACACCAGCGCCCAGCCGATCGCCTGCAGCAACCGGCTCCCCTCCGCGACCGGCACCGCCGGTTTCGCGCCCGTGATGCGCAAACCTGCGCCGAGCGCGATCAGCCCGCCGATTCCCAGCGCCGCCAGCGTGGCCTGCTTCTTGTCGAGCAGCCACACCTCGCCGAAATGAATCCGGGAGAGCAGCAACGCGCCCACGACCGCCGTGACCGGAATCAACAACGCCGGCGCAAAAAGCGCCTCGCCCAGCCGCTCCGCCTGCACCGCCCGCTCCTCGCGCGACGCGCCCTCGCTCGCCGGTTTCTCCACCTGCCGCAACGCCGCCAGCGCCACCATCGCGAGCACGCCGTAGCCGACCGCCGCCGGCGGCAGCGCTTTGCCAAAGAGATAAATGACGGCCAGCAACAGCCAGAAAATCACCGAGCCCCACCGCCGCGGCTGCCGCGGATTGCGCAGCGCGCGCCACGCGACGCTCGCGAACACCGCGCCCGCAATCACGTAGAACAACTCGACCGAAAACACGCTGTTCATCGCGCGTCCTCCTTCGCCTCGTTCCGCTGCACGGCGGCCTGCTCCGCCACCTCGCGCGCCACCCGCCGGTCGAGCACCCGCGTGCGCCACCACATCGCGGCGAACGCCACCAGCGCCGTCGGGATGCCCCACAGCGCCATCGCCCACACGCTGACCTCGATCTTCAAACCGTCGAAAAATCCCTTCATCAGCAGAATCGCACCGACCGCGATGAAGACATCCTCGCCGAAGAAATTGCCGATGTTCTCGCCCGCCGACGCATGCGCGCGGATCGCCTCCTTCGTCTTCTCCGGCAACTCGTCGTGCCCCGCGTGCGCCGCGCCTTCCGTCCGAAGCGCGCCCGCCTGCTGTCGGGCCGCAGCCTCGGCCATCGGAGCGACCAGCGGCCGCACCATCTGCGGGTGCCCGCCGATGTTCACGCCCAGCGCGATCGAGACCTGCCGCACCGCCGTGTAGAGCAGGATCACGCGCCCCGCCGTCGCCGCCCGCGCACGCCGAATCAGCGTCTCCGCCCGCTCCTGCAATCCATAGCGCTCGAGCAGCCCGACCACCGGCACGATCAGCACGACCGGCAGCGTCATGTAGCGGTTATCGACGAAAAACCTTCCGAACTGCTCCATGATCTCGTGAAACGACATCCCCGCCACGAGTCCCGTGACGATCCCCGCCGCCATCACGACGAGCAGCGTGTTGAACCGCAGCGCGAAGCCGACCGCGACGACGAGGATGCCGACGAGTTTGATCATCCGGAAACCTCCAGCGCATCACGCGAATCCACGCGAGTGCCGCCCCCGAACCGACGCTTTCTCATTCTGAGTGCCGGGAAGAAATTGTGGGAGCGAGCTTGCTCGCGACTCGGTCGCCAGTCGTCGCGCGCAAGCTCGCTCCCACCACACGCTCCGTTGGTTTGATCCGTTTTCATCCGATTCTATCCGCGGAATCCGTGGTCAATCGGCTGCACGATCACCCCCGCCACTCCGAGTTGCGCCCGCAGCCGTCGCGCAAACGCCACCGCGTGCGCGCCGTCGCCGTGCAGGCAAACCGTGTCGGCCGTGATCACCACATCGGCTCCGCTCGTCGCGCAGACCTTGCCCTCGCGGACCATCCGCAACACCTGCGCGACCGCGACATCCTCGTCGGTGATCAACGCATCCGCGCGCGATCGCGACGTGAGCGAGCCGTCCGCCTGATACGTGCGGTCGGCGAACACCTCGCTCGCCACCGCGAGCCCGCATTCGCGTCCCGCGCTCACGTGCGCGCTGCCGGCCAGCGCGAACCAGATCAGTTCCGGCCCCGCATCGCGCACCGCGTAAGCTGCCGCCTCCGCGATCGCCGCGTCACGCGCCGCCAGATTGTAGAGCGCGCCGTGCAACTTCACGTGCCGCACTCGCGCGCCCGCCCCCGCCGCGATGCGCTGCAACGCGCGCACCTGCGCGAGGACCAACTGAAAAACCTCCTCCGGCGTCACCGGCAACTCGCGTCGCCCAAAATATTCTCGGTCCGCGAAGCCCGGATGCGCCCCGATCGCGACGCCGTGCCGCACCGCCAGTTCGATGGTCGCGCGCATCGTCGCCTCGTCGCCCGCGTGCGCGCCGCACGCGATGTTGGCCGACGTGATCAGCGGCATCAGCGCGGCGTCTTGGCCGGCCCCTTCGCCGAGGTCGCAGTTCAGGTCGATGCGCATGCGGGATTCAAAGCGCGAGCCGGGCCAGCCCGGTGCGGACGCGATTCAGGTCACGTTCCCGCGCCAAGTAAAGACCGTGCGCCTCCGCGACGCTGATTTCCTCAAAACGAACCGTCCGTCCCGGCGCGAGCTGAGCCAAACGGCCCAAATCCACCGTCGCGACGACCGCGATGCGCGGATAGCCGCCCACCGTCTGCCGGCTCGGCAACAGCACGATCGGCGCGCCGCCCGCGGGCACCTGCACGACGCCGTCGGCCACGCCCTCCGAAACCATTTCACGCGACGCGCGCTGCGGCAGCTCCGGCCCGGCCAGTCGCACGCCCATACGGTCGGCGTCCTTCGTCGCCGTCCATTCGTTCGCGAAAAACAACCGCTGCGCCTCCACCGCGAACCAATCCCACTCCGGCCCGCGCATCGCGCGCACCGCGCCGGCCAGCGGTGGCTTGCCGAGCGTCGGCGGCCGGACTGACCAGGTGGAAATCCGCGGTGCCTTGCCCAAATATCTGCGCGCCCACTCCGAGGCATCGCCGCAACGCAACCCGTCGCCCGCGCGCAGCGGCCGGCCCTCGAAGCCACCGAAACCGCCGCGCCGGTAAGTCGTCCGCGATCCGAGCACGAGCGGCACTTCGATACCACCGGCGACCGCGAGCCAGCCGCGAACGCCCACGCGCGCCGCCCCGAATGCCACCGTTTCGCCCGCGCGCACTCGCACCGCCCGATCCGCCGATAGCAGCTCGCCGCCGATCCGCGCACCGAAGTCAGCGCCCGTCCACGCGATCAACGCATCGGCCTCGAAGCGCAACTCCGGCCCGAGTTGCGCGAACTCGAGCAGCGCCGCCTCCTCATCGTTGCCCACGAGGGAATTCATGACCCGCGCCGCGAAGCGGTCCAACGCGCCGCCCACGACCACGCCGAACTTCTGGTAACCGAAACGGCCGAGATCCTGGACCGTCGTGAGCAGACCCGGTTTGACGACGGAGATCATCGCGCCGCCTCCTGCCGCGCAAATTCCTCGCGCGTGATGGCGCGGAATCTCACGCGATCGCCGGGTTGCAGCAACACGGGCGGATTTTGTTCGGGGCGAAACAGCCGCAGCGGCGTGCGCCCGATGAGATTCCAGCCGCCCGGCGTCGCGAGCGGATAGACGCCCGTCTGCCCGCCGGCGATGCCGACCGAGCCAGCCGGCACCTGCGCACGCGGCTGCGCGAGCCGCGGCGTCGCCAGCACCGGCGGCAAGCCGATCAGATACGGAAATCCCGGCGAAAAACCAACCAGCGCGACCGTGTAGTGCGCAGCCGCATGCCGCTTCACCACTTCCTCGGGCGAGAGCTTCGCGTGCGCAGCGACCCGCGCGAGGTCGGGCCCGAATTCGCCACCGAAGCAGACCGGGATCTCGACGTTCGCGGCTTTGCGCGCGGATTTGCCCGAGAGTTTTCCGAGCGCCAACTCCGCGCGTGCACTGAGCCAGCCCGCAATATCGTCGACCGGCGCACCGGCCGCGACAGCCGCCGGCACGTCGTAGTGCGCCGTCACCGTCGTGTAGGCCGGCACGAGTTCGGTGAGACCGGGGATCGCCGCCGCGTCGAGCGCCGCGCACGCGGCGTGCACGCGCTGCGACGTCGCCTCGTCGATCCGCTCGCCCAACTCGATGCGCAGGGCGCTGTCGCCCACCGGAGTGATTCGCATGAGAAATTTCTAATCTTCTCGGCCGAACTCGCGCAGTAAAATTCTGTTTTGTGCAGATTTTGCCAATTACTAATCCGCGTATCCGTTCGAGCGGGCTTGGTGTTGCGCCAAACCGCGTTTACGGTGCTACTCCTCCACGATGTCATTCCGCCGTTTCTCCACGCAAACGCTGGTTGCTGCCGCACTCCTTCTCGCCGGTTGCCGCGACAAGGAAGTCGTTTCCTATCGCGCTCCGCGCGACTCCGCTCCGCCGCCCGAGCGACCCAAAATGGCGGGCGCCAAGCCCGAGTTGCCTGACGGCCATCCGCCCATCGGCGGCGCCGCGGCCAATGCGCCGGCCGGCGGTGCGATGGGTGGCATGGCGGCCGCCGGCCTGCCCACCGACGCGGTGAGCAAGAACAACGCCCTCGTCTGGACCGCGCCGGCCAACTGGCAGGAGCGCGCGCCCGGCTCGATCCGCAAGGGCAGCTACACCGTGCCCGGTGAAGGCGGCGCGGTCGGCGACCTTTCGATCACCGCGTTCCCCGGCGACACCGGCGGCTTGCACGCCAACGTCAACCGCTGGCGCGGCCAGGTCGGCCTCGCGCCTCTCAGCGACACTGACGTCGAGAAATCGATCACGTCCTTCGAGGCCAACGGCCTGAAAATCATCCTCGTCGAGATGGTCGGCCCCTCCGGCAATCCGCCGACCCGGCTGCTCGGCGCGATCGTGCCTTACGAGCGCGAGACGTGGTTCTTCAAACTCACCGGGCCGGACACACTCGTCGCGAGTCAGCGCGAGGCGTTCCGCACCTTCCTTTCCACCGTCAAAGCCCGCTGAACATGAACGCCACGCTCCGCTCGTTCCGCGATTTCTTCTGCTCGCTCCAGCTCACCGTCTGGCTGCTGATCCTCTCGATGATCCTCGTGTTCGTCGCGACGCTCGATCAGGTCAACCTCGGCATCTGGGCCGTGCAGGCGAAATATTTCCGCAGCTTCGCCGTCCTCTGGCAGATTCCGGACTCGAACGTCTCGATCCCGGTCTTCCCGGGTGGCTACTTCATCGGCGGCCTGCTGCTCATCAACCTCGTCGCGGCGCACATTTACCGTTTCTCCCTCACATGGAAGAAATCGGGCATCCAGCTCGCACACGCCGGCCTGATTCTCCTGCTCCTCGGCGAGCTCTTCACCGGGTTGATGTCGAAGGAGAGTTTCCTCCGCCTCGATACCGGCGAGACGAAGCACTACTCGGAGAGCTTTTCGGAAAACGAACTCGTGCTGATCGATCACAGCGACCCGAAGACGGACCTCGTCGTCGCGATTCCCGAAGGTGCCGTCGCGGACAAGAAATCGATCCAGCACAAGGACCTCCCCTTCCGCGTCGACGTGAAGGAGTATTACCCGAACTCGAATCTCCAGCGCGTCGGCCCGTTCGCCGGTCCGCGCCCGGTCGCGACTCAGGGCTTCGGCACCGGCCTCGTCATCCTGCCGGAAAAGATGACCTACAAGCCCAACGAGCGGAACATCCCCAGCGCCTACATCGAGATCGTCGCCCCCGAGGGCAGCCAAGGCGTCTGGCTCGCCTCGCAGATGCTCCAGCAGCCGCAAACGTTCCAATACGCCGGCAAGACCTGGGAAATCGCCTTCCGCCAAGTCCGCACCTACAAACCCTTCGCGCTCACGCTGCTGAAGTTCAGCCACGACAAGTATCCTGGCACCGAAATCCCCAAGAATTTCTCCAGCCGCGTCCGTGTGAAAAGCGACGACGGCAAGGAGGACCGTGAAGTCCTCATCTTCATGAACAACCCGCTGCGTCACGGCGGCTACACGTTCTATCAGGCGGGCTTCGACAACAACGACACCACCACCGTCCTCCAAGTCGTGCGCAACCCCAGCTGGCTCCTCCCCTACATCGCCTGCGTGATGATGGGCTTCGGCCTCTGCATCCAGTTCGGCATCACCCTCGCCGGTTTCATCCGCAAACGCTCCGCCGCCAACGCCGCCGCGGCCCGCGCCTAACCACGCCCTCCACGCCATGAAACGCTTCCTCCCGCTCATCGTCCTCGCCCTCGGCGCGCTCTACCTCGCTTCGACCTTGCGCGAGCCCAAGGACAAGGCCGGCTTCAACCTCACCGACTTCGGCCGCGTGCCGGTCCTCGTCGGCGGCCGCATCAAGCCCCTCGACACCGTCGCGCGCACCTCGATCCTCACCATCCGCGGCAGCCAATACATCGCCACGCCCGACGGGAAATCCATCACGCCCGACGCCTGGCTCGCCGACGTGCTCTTCAATCCCGCGAAGGCCGACACCTACAAGATCTTCCTCATCGAGAACCACGAGGTCGTCGACCTCCTGAAACTCAACCTCGAGGATGGCGACGGCAAGAAGCGCTTCTCCTACGAGCAGCTCCGCCCGCAGCTCCCCGAGCTCGAGCGCCAGGCGCGCATGGTCGACAGCGTCGAGGAGCCGCTACGCACGCCCTTCCAGAAGCAGGTGATTTCCGTCCAACAACGCGTGTTCACCTACATGCAGCTGAAGCTGAGCGTGGAGGCCCCCGATTCGCCCGACTTCCTCTCGGAGCTCGTCGCCTTCGACAAGGCCCTCCCCGCCGGCATCGAGGCCGTCCGCGCCAAGCAGGCCAACCAGCCGCACAGCGAGGACGCCATGAAAGCCATGGCGACGATGGTGAACCGCTTCTCCTACATCGAGCAGTTCGGCAACCTCCGCGTCGTGCCGCCCGACACCGGCGACGCCAACGTGCACAACTGGCGCACCGCCGGCAGCGCGCTCATGGACTCGTTTGCCGTCGGCCGCGTGAATCCCACCGTTCTCGGCTACGCCGCAATCGGCCACGCCTGGCGCGGCGGTGACGTGAAGACCTTCAACGAAGTCGTCGCCGCGCTGCACGACCAGCTCGCGAAGCGCTACCCCGACGCGATGAAGAAGAGCGACGTCGAGTCGCGCTTCAACTCCGCGGCGCCGTTCTACAGCAGCATGACGCTCTACGTGCTCACGTTCCTCATCGCGGTGTTCTCCTGGCTCAAGTGGCCCGACACGCTGCAACGCTCGGCCTTCTGGCTGCTCGCCCTCGCCTTCGTCGCCACGACCGCCGGCATCCTCACACGCATGTGGCTCGAGTCGCGTCCGCCGGTCACGAACCTCTACTCGTCGGCGCTCTTCATCGGCTGGGCGACCGTGTTGCTCTGCCTCATTCTCGAGAAAACCTTCAAGAACGCCGTCGGCAGCGTCGCCGGCGGCCTGGTGGGTTTCGCCACGCTGCTCATTGCGCACCACCTCTCGCTCAGCGGCGACACGCTCGAGATGATGCGCGCGGTGCTCGACTCGAACTTCTGGCTCGCGACGCACGTCGTGACCGTGACGATCGGCTACTCCGCGACCTACCTCGCCGGTTTCCTCGCGATCATCTACGTCTTCCGCGGCGTGTTCACCAAGTCCCTCGACAAAGGCACGGCCGACGCGCTCTACCGCATGGTCTACGGCATCGTGTGCTTCGCCACGCTGTTCAGCCTGATCGGCACCGTCCTCGGCGGCATCTGGGCCGACCAATCGTGGGGCCGCTTCTGGGGCTGGGACCCGAAGGAAAACGGCGCGCTCATCATCGTGATTTGGAACGCCATCATCCTACACGCCCGCTGGGGCGGCATGGTGAAGGCGCGCGGCATGATGGCCATGGCGGTGTTCGGCAACATCGTCACGAGCTGGAGTTGGTTCGGCACGAACATGCTCGGCGTCGGCCTGCACAGCTACGGCTTCATGGAAGCCGCGTTCTATTGGCTGGTCGGCTTCGTGATCTCGCAGCTGCTGATCATCGCGCTCGCCGCGATCCCGCAGGACAAGTGGAAGAGTTCGTCGTCTGGCGAAGCCGCTACCTAACTTCCCCTTCTGACTTGGGGCGGGTCCTCCCACCCGCTTCCATTCGCAAAACGGGCGGGACCGAGTGGTCCCGCCCTGTTTGTTTTCAGAGTAGCGGGAGCTTCCAACTCCCGTCCAATTTCCGCCGTCCCGAACACGGAGGCTGGAAGCTCCCGTATCGCTCAAACCCGCATTTCTGCAACCGGACGCGACGAGCCACGACTCACCCGCACGCCAGCGCGCGCTGGCCGCTGGGCTGGATGGCGCGTTTGCCGTGGGATTCGAGCTCGGTGCGCACGTGCGCGCGCATGGCGTCGCGGTAGCTGTTCACCGATTCGAAGAACTCGGACATCATCAGCATGAGCCAATACATGCCGTCGGGCGTCAGCTCCCAGCCGCGCTTGGTGCGGTTGGCCGCGCCGAGGATCTCGAGCGTCCGCAGCTCGCCCCAAAGCCGCCAGAAGAACTTCCGCCCGTGCCGCTGGCGCGCCCAATCGCGATCGAGCCCGAGGCCGAACATCCGCGTGAGAAGCGTGTAGCGCAGCGCGTCGCCGGTGCTAAGCTGATGGCGCGTGACGATGCCGGTGAGGCCTTCGCGGACACGTTGCTCGTAGGCGTTGAGCGAGAAGGTCGTGGCGTAGAGTGTGCCGTCGAGGTAGCTGAACGCACCGCTGCCCACGCCGACGTAGTTCTCCGAGGCGACGATGTATTCGTCGGTCCCCTGCCCTTGGCGCGTGAAGCACCACGCCGACGACGGCGCAAAGCCCGCGGGGCGCAACTTGCCGAGGATGGTGTGGAAGAGTTTTCGCAGACGACGGCGGTCGGGCTGGCCCATCGCGCCCTGCATGCGGCGCAGCGTCGTGGGCGAGGTCATCAGCGGGTAACACGAGACCTGGTTGGCACCGAGCGAGAGGAAGATTTCCAAATCGCGCTCGAGCGACGCGACGCTCTGGTGCGGCTGGTTGAAGATGAGGTCGACGTTGAACGTCGGGAACATCGCGGCGGCGTTGCGGATGCGCTCGGCGGTCTCGGCGCCGTTGCCGTATTTGGCGTAGCGGTCCATCTCTTGCAGCAGCTGGTCGTCGAAGCTCTGCACACCGACCGAAAGGCGCGTGACGCCACCGGCGCGGAGTTTCGAGAGCAGCGGCTCCTGCAGGTCCTTCGGGTTCGTCTCGACGGAAACTTCCTTCACGCCGAACAGCTCCTTCACGAGCGCGATGGTCGTGAGGAGTTCGTCGGCCTCGACGGTGGGCGTGCCGCCGCCGAAGTAGACGCCGGAGAACTTGAAGCCGGCGGCGTGGTAGCGACGGATCTCGGTGCGCAGCGCCGCGAAGTAGCGTGTCGCGAGTTCGTGGCAGTGCTGCACGCGGTGAAACGAGCAGAACGGGCACAGCACCTCGCAGAACGGCACGTGCACGTAGAGATAGCAGCCGCCCTCCTTCGGCACCGGCGGCACCGCACCGTCGGCTTCCTGCATTTTGAGGAAGCCGCGGGTGCGAAACCGGAAGAGACGGACGAGAGCGGAGTCGACGAGGCCGGAGGCGAACATGGCGTGGGAGGGATCGAGTTCGCGATTAGTGGACCAACCGCGAAACCATGGCGTAGACGATGAGCACGAGGAGCACGAGGCCGGTGCCGAAGAACAGGAAGCCGGCGGCGGTCGCGACCTTCTTGCGGCCCTGCCACTCGTCCTTGACCTTGTAGTCCTCGAGTTTGCCACTCTTCACGAGGCGGTCATACCAGCGCTTCCGCTCGTGCAGCATTTCGGTCTGCGAAATGCGGCCCGAGAAGATGACGGTATCCATCGGGAACTTCTCGATGCGGAAATGCGTGTTGAAGAAGTGGAACGTGAAGATGAAGCCGGCCGCGAGCAGCGCCTCGTCGGAGTGGATCACGTGGGCGATGTTGATCGACCAGCCGGGCAGGAACTGGGTGAAGAACTTCGGGAACCACAGGATGAGGCCGGAGACGCCGATCATCGCGACGCCCCAGAACACCGCGAGATAGTCGAAGCGCTCCCAATACGTCCAGCGGTCGAACTGCGGGCGCGGGCCCTTGCCGAAGAACCATTTGTTGTGCGCCACGAAGTCGTGCCAGTCCTGGATCGACGGCGCCATCGAGTCGGGGCCGAAGAGAGCGCGGAAGATGCGCATGAACTCGATCTTGCCCGTCTCGGGATTGCGGATCGCCTTGCGGTTGCTCCAGAGCGAGTGCGCGAGTTCGGAGAGGTGCAGGACGAAGTAGCCGAAGGTCATGATCGCACCGAAGTGGTGCAGCGTGCGCGCGACTTCGGCGCCGCCCATGAGGTTGAAGATCATCTTCGCCCAGCTCGTGTAGTAGAACTTCAGCGGCATGCCGGTGATGACGAGCAGCAGGAAGCTCGTGACCACGAGCATGTGGAGGAAGCGCTCGAACGGCGTGAAGCGCGTGTAGAGCACGTCATCGGTGTGCTGCTTGATGACGGCCTCGCGGAAGGTCTTCGAGTCGGTGAGGTAGAGATACACCGAGCGAACGAGCCAGAGGACGGTGTGCAGGCCGAAGAATGCAAAGGTGCCGATGAGCAGGCACGTCATGAAGAGGAACACCTTGTTCAGGATCGGATAGTTCTTCCCGTCCATCGGGTTCGCGTGCGCCTGGAACTGCGTGAACTTCTCGGTCGCGCCCTTGTGACACTGCTGACAGGTGCCGACGATTTTCTCCTTCGAAAGACGCGAGCGCGCGTCGCTCACGGGGAACACGTCGTGGTGGCCGTGGCAGTCGTAGCAGGCGGCGACGTCGGAGGCGACGTTCGGGCGCCCGAGCGCCATGGCCTTGCCGTGGTAGGTGTCGCGGTAGTGTTCGAGGCGATCCTCGTGGCACTTGCCGCAGCTCTGGTCGCTGAGTTCCTTGAAGTGCGCGGTCTTCGGCTTCTCGATGTCGTGCGCGCTGTGGCAATCGATGCAGACCGGGCCCTTCTTGTCGCCCTTGGCGAGGAGCTGGCCATGCACGCTGGCGTTGTAGGTGTCCTCGATGCCGACGTGGCAGGTGCCGCAGGACTTGGCGATGTTGGCGTGGCTGGTGTGCGAGTCCTTGTCGATCGAACGCTTGATGTCGTGGACGCCGTGGCAGTCGTTGCAGGACGGGGCGACGATCAGGCCCTTCAGCATCAGCGCCTGGCCGTGGATGCTGTCGCTGTAGTGCAGCGCAGCGTCCTTCTGGCCCATGCGGTATTCCTTCGCGAGCTTCGGGTCGTCGTGGCACTTGCCGCAGGTCTTGGTGAGGTTGAGTTTGAAAACCGGGGAATCGATCTGCTTCACCGGCACGATGTCGTGCGTGCCGTGGCAGCTGGTGCACGAGGCGGCGTCGGAGGAGCCCATTTTGTGACTCATGCCGTGAATGCTCGTGGCGAATTGCGTCGTGGCCTTCTCGTGGCACGAGGCGCATTGCGCGGGCGCGACCTTCGAATCGTGCGGCGCCTCCTTGATGTCGGCGTGGCAGTCGACGCAGTTGAGTTTGCTGTGAACGGACTTGGCGAAGACCTCGGGCTTCACGCCCACCCACTCCTTCGGCTGGCCCTTCTTGCGCGCTTTGAACTCGGCCTCGTGGCAATCCATGCACTCGCTGTTGGGAACGACGGCGGCCTTCGCCTCTACGGCGGGGGCGTTCGCGGCCTCGGCCGCCGCAGGGGCGGTCTTCTCCGCGGCCCGGGCGATCAACGTGAAGGAGAGCGCAAACGTCGCCAGGGGCAGGAGGCGACAAAGGAGGCGAAGGGGCTTTTTCATGGCGCGTTCGCAGTATGCAAAAATTGCCCTGAAACCGCTGCGCAGACGTTGGCGTCGCCGGGGCGTAAATTGAGGAACGATTAGCAGCGCAACACGCGACCGATTCTGCGCGCGCGCATCAGCGAAACTTAAACCGCGCCGCGACCGCGCATTCGTTGCTCAAGTGTGTCAACGCCACCGCGTCCGCCAAGGAACACGCGCAGGTGGTCGCCAACGTCCCGGCGGCGACACGACGCCGGCGCGTGACGCGAGTGGTGGGTGGGAGTCGCTGTCCCTACCGACGCCCTTCCCGCAGTCGCGGCTTCGTTGTCGCCGCTGGGGACAGCGGCGCCCACCTTGGGGCGTGGCCTTCGTGGTGAGCGGAAAACAAAGCGGGCCGCACCGAAGTGCGGCCCGCCCGTGAGGCAAATAGTGGCGTTCGCTAGACGCTATCCGAGAGCCTCCCTTGTCGCCGCGGTAGGCAGCGACCTTGGTCGCGCCCCAAGGGAGCAACGGGCGCGAGCAAGCTCGCTGCCTACGGGGGATTTCTGGTTTTCGGATAGCCTCTAGTGAGAATCAGGAGGCGGCGGCGCGGGCGGCTCCGCGTCGGGCTTGAGCGCGTCGGTGCCGGTGATGTCGGGCTTTTCGCCGTTCGCTTTGTGCGCGGCGGCCTTCATCTCCTCAAGCTGGAGCGGATGCTCGTCCATCATCTCGCGCTCGGACATCCGGCCGGTGAGCCAGGCGAGGTTCATCGGGTAGACGTCTGGGTTGAAGATGACGAAGTAGAAGTGCCAGACGATGATCGCCAGCGTCGCGAGCACCGCCTCGTAGAAATGGATGCTGCGCGAGATGTCGAAGCCGAGCTTGCCGATCAGGCCCATCGAGGTGTTGTCGAACCACAGGATGAAGCCGGTCAGGGTCATCACGATCATGCCCCAGACCATCGCCCAATACTCCGCTTTCTCGATGTAGCAGAAGCGCGGGAACTGCGGTTTCTCCTTCGAGAGTCCGAGGTTGAACTTGAGCACCTTCCACGGGTCGGTGACATCGCGCCAGCGCGGCAGGATGTCGAGGAACAGCTGCCGGCCATGCGCAGTGAACGCGAGGTAGAGGATGTGCCAGAGCGAGACGGCGAGGATCACGAGGCCCGACACGCGGTGGCCGAGGCTGCGCAACTCGAAGGCCTTGCCGCTGAGGTTGCGGATGCCGACGACCCACCACGCCTCCGGATAACGCAGCATGAAGCCGGTGACGACGAGGCCGGTGAAGCTGAGGCCGAGCACGGCGTGCTGGATGCGCTCGTTGGTCGTCATGCGCAGGTAGAGGCGATGCGCGACGTGCGGCTCCGCGATCGTGCCCTTCTGCATTTCCAGTTTGCGGCGCGTCTTGCGGTAGAAATCGAGGCCGTTGTGGATCGTCATGCCGCCGATGACGGCGACGATCAGGATCACGTAGATGTTCGCGATCCAGTAGAGGATGGGCGCCTGCGCCTTGTCCTGCTCGTTGGCGTGGACCTGGCCGAGCGCGAAGCGGGTGTTGGCGCCCGGGTGACACTCGCCGCAGGTGCGCGCGAGATTGTCGCGGTGGATCGTCGAAGTCGGATCCTTCTGCGACTTGATGGCGTGCGCACCGTGGCAGCTGGCACAATTGACGACCTCGACGGCGCCACCGCGCACGGCGAGTCCGTGGTAACTGTCGGAGAACGTGCGGAAGGCGTCGTTCGACAGGCCGTATTTCTTCGTCAGGCGAACCGAGGAGTGGCAGTCGGCGCAGACTTTCTGCGCGAGGTTGGATTTGTTGACCGGCGAATTCGGATCGTTGTGTAGCTTGATGTCGTGCTCGCCGTGGCAGCTCGTGCAGGTGGCGGAATCGACGTTGCCCTTGGCGAGCGCGATCGCGTGGGCGCTGCTCTTGTATTCCGTGGTCTGCTTCTCGTGGCATTTCGCGCAAGTGTCGGACACGCGGGCGTGGCTGACCTTCGCATCGGCGACGGCCGCGCGCGCCATCTGGTGCGCGCCGTGGCAGTCGACGCAACTCGCGGCCTCGCGCTTGCCGGCGTGCAACGCGGCGCCGTGGACGGATTGCTCGAAGGACGACACGAACTTCGCGCCCATGGCGGGCTTGGCCGCGAGTTCGGGCTTCTCGACGTGGCACGATTCGCAGAGCTTGGTCTGCGCGAGCTTGAGCGCGACGCCGTCGGGGCGGCCCTTCTCGAGGGAAATGGGCTCACGGTGGCAGGCGAGGCACTCGGGCACGGGGCGGTCGCTGCGCTTGCCGCGGAAGGCGTGGGCCGACGCGAGGTAGTCCTTCGTGGCCTGCTCATGGCAGGTGCCGCAGGACTTGGATTGCTGCTCGGGCGCAAAGGCGAACGTCGGATCCTTCACGCCGACGCTCTCGTGCGTGCCGTGGCAGCCGACGCAGGACGTGTCCTTGTCCAGCGGCGGATTCGACTGGCCGAGGCGCACGTGGAACGCGTGCGTCGTCGCCACCTTGTCGTGGCAGCCGCGGCAATCGACCTTCGGGACGCGCGGCTCGTGCTCGGCTTCTTTGATCGTAGAGTGGCACTCGACGCAGGCGAGTTTGCCGTGGATCGACTTCGCGAATTCCTCCGGGCGCACACCGACCCACTCCTTGGGCTGGCCGGCCTTGCGCGACTTGAACTCCGCTTCGTGGCACTCGAGGCACTCCGAGTTCTGCACGACCGGCGGCGGCTTCTCCGTCGGAGCGGTCTGGCCGAAGGCGCACAGCGCGCTCGCGACGAGCGATAAACACGCCAGCGCATGCCGCGCCGGACGAAAACCTGCATTTCCCTCATTCATGCATTTGTCCTCGCGTGACAGTCTGCGCCTTTGCGGCGCGAGCAGCTGCGCAGAGGTTGGCTGCGGCTGGGCGCGCGTTGGGAAATGATTGTGTCAGCGCCGGCGCGTCGCGCGCGCTCCGCAAACGACAACCGGCGCGAGCTTTGCAGCCCGCGCCGGCGTCACTGACCTATGAACCGAGGGTAACTAAGAATTCGATCAACCGTCGGGCCAACGAGGCGGCCCGGCGGCGAAATGCGTCAGGGCTTCAGCTGGCGGATGAACGTCACGAGGTCCTTGCACTCCTGCTCGGAGAGTTCGCCCTTGTAGCCCTTCATGCGCTCCTTGCCGTTTTCCTTCACGCCGTCGGTGATGGCGACGAGCATCGAGTCGTCCTTCATTTCGGCCTGCACCTTCGGATCGGTGTAGTCGCGGACCTTGAGCTTCTTGCCCTGCTTGGTCTGGGCTTTGCCGTCGATGCCGTGGCACGACGCGCAGGAGTTCTCCCAGTTTTCAGCGGTGGTCGCGGCGAACGACGCACCGGCGGTGAAAGCCAGCACGACGCCGGCGAGAGCGAGTTTGGAGATAGTCTTCATGGGGATTCAGGGACCACACGAGGGCGGCCGCGAACTTCCCGTTGTGGGTTGAGCCGGCGCGGTTGTCGTCCCCGTGCAGCGAATGGTTTTCTGCACCGAGATGCGTGGCTCCCAGTGCGGCGATTATGCCACGAGCGGGCGCGCGCGCCTCCGCAGAGGTTGCCGAGCCGCGAGCATGAATTGCGCGCGGCGTCACAAAACAACCGGCGCGGACCTTGCGATCCGCGCCGGCGTCACTGACCTATGAACCAGGGTAACTAAGCGCAAAGGGTCATGTGGGGGGAAAGGCGCGGCTCACTTGCCTTGGATGCCGCCGTTGTGGCAGTCGGCGCACGTGAGTTCCTCGTCGTATTCGCCGCCGGGGTGCTTGAACTCGAGGCCGGTGGGCGAAATCGTCGCCATCTCGGCGATCTTGCCCTGGGCGATGATGGAATGGCAGGAGGTGCAGTCGCTGGCTTTGACGGACTCGCCGGTGGCGGTCTTGTGCTTGTCGTCGTGGCAGCGGAAGCAGCCGGGCCAGTCCTTGTGGCCGATGTTGTTCGGATAGACGCGCCAGTCGGCCTTGCGGTCGACGTAGATCGTCGCGGCGAAAGTCTTCTGCACACCGGCGATGAGCGCGGGGAGATCGGGATCGTCCTTGAACTTGTTGCGGAGGAAATCGGCGATCTTCTGGGGGGCCTCGGCGTCCTTGGTGATGTCCTTCTGGAGCATGGCCTGGACGGCGACGCGCTTGACGTTGGGGAACTTGGTCGGGATCTCGCCGAGGGCCATGGCGCGCTCGACGGCGTCGTTGGCGGTCGGGAAGACGTGGGCCGGGCGGTTGTGGCAGTCGATGCAGTCCATCTCGCGGACGGCGCCGGCCGGCGGCTCGCCCTTGAACTCCTCGTTGCGGTAGATGCGGGCGCTGCCGTCCTTCTTGTTCGTCACGCGCATCCAGACGACGTCCTGGCGGTCGGCGTCGGCGGCGTAGTATTCGACCGTGCTGTCGGGCGAGACGTGCCAGTGGATGCCGGCGAGCGGGCTGCCGGCGCGACCGGAGTTCACGTGCATCAGCATGCGGATGGAGACGGCGGTGTTCTTCTTGTCCGACAGGTAGTGGTCGAACGCCATGTCGATATTGCCATGGAATTTTTCGGGCCAGTGGCACTTTTCGCAGGTCTCGCGCGCCGGGCGGAGGTTGTGCACGGGCGTGTCGATCGGGCGGTTGTAGTTGTCGAGGATGTAGCCGTAGAGCTGGCGGGTGCCGTTGAGCTTGGCTTTGACGAAGGCGGCGGCGCCGGAGCCGACGTGGCATTGCACGCAGTCGACGCGCGCGTGCGCGCCGCGCTGGTAGGTCTGGAATTCGGGGTTCATCGCCTCGTGGCAGACCTGGCCGCAGAATTGGTTGGATTCGGCGTAGTGGAAAGTCTGGTAGCTGCCGAAGGCGGAAAGGAGCAGGAAGCCGACGCCGGCGACGCCGAACATGATCAGGCGGCGGCGGGCGACCGGGTCGTCGAAGTTGAGGCGCCACTTGTCGGGCATCGTCTCGCCGTGCTTTTCGAGCCAGCGGCGTTGGGCCCAGGCGCCGAAAAGGATCATCGCGAGGCCGGCGATGAGGAAGCCGGGGGCGACGAGGTAGGTGAAGATGCCGCTATACGGGTTCTTGTTCGAGCCCGTGAGGTCCATCCAGGTCAGGAGCGCGAACGAGAAGAGTGCGCCGACCGCGATGACTGCGCCGATGGCGCTGATCCAGTTGTTGTAGTGGGAGCGCGCCTTCAGGGGCGTGCCGGTGGAGGGAGTCTCGGTGGACATGGTCGTGGAGGTTGAGCGGACAGGGCGGGAAAGAAAGAGCCGGCGGTCGGGTTAATCGGCCGCCGGCTCTCGAGAGTGCCGCGTATGGGCGGGATCAGGCCTTGAACTTGCGAATGTAGGCCACGAGGTCCTTGGCGTCCTGCTCGGACACCTCGTCCTTGAAGCCCTTCATGCGCTCCTTGCCGTTCTCGCCTTTCACGCCTTCGAGGATGGCTTTCACCATTTCCTCGTCCTTCAGCTCGGCCTGAACCTTGGCGTCGGTGTAATCCTTCACCTTGAGTTTCTTGCCTTGCTTGGTCTGGCCCTTGCCATCCGCGCCGTGACAGGAGGCGCAGGAGTTTTCCCAGTTCTCAGCGGCGGTGGCGGCGAAGGAGCTGCCGGCCGCGAAAGCCAGGACAACGCTGGCGAGGGCGATCTTGGACGTGGTTTTCATAGGTAGGATGCTGGAGTTTGCCGCCGGCGACGTCAGAAGCGATATTGAACCTTCGCTTCGAAGACGTTGGCTTCGTAGTCAGCCTTGCCGTTGTAGGCCGGGTCCTCGCTGTTGACGTAGGAGTAGCGGAACTGGATCGAGGTGCGGCGATCGAGCTGACGCTTGTAGGTGAGACCCACGATGTCGGTCTTGACGAGGGTGCCGTAGGGCGTGCTGACCGCCGAGTTGTTGATGAAGTTGTCGGTCACTTCATAGCTCGTGTAGTCGACAAACACGTCGCTCCGCTCATCCAAGGCGTAACCGCTGGCGAGGTTGTAACTGACGTAGTCGTTGTTGCTCTTCGTGACGAGGTTGGCCGCCGTGCCAGTGGCGTAAACCGCCGGGGTGGTCATCTCCTCCTGGGTGAAGCTGACGTTGCCCTGGATATACCAACGCGCGGTCGGATTCCACGTGATCGACTCGGAGAACACGCTCTGGTCGACGTTGGCGCTCTCGCCAAACGGCAGCCCCACTTCCTGCGAGTTGATCTTCGTGTTCATATAGTCGTAGCGGGTCGTCGTCCGGAAGTTCGGGGCGAGGCGCCAGGTGAGGCGAAGGTTGAAATCGTTCGTCTCAAAGTCCTGGTTCGTGATGTAGGCCGGATAACGATCGCTTGAGGTGATGGTATTCGGGGTCGTGTCGCGCACGGCGCGATAGTCGTTCTGACGGCCCTTGTAGTAATACTGCGCGGCGACCGTGAGGCCCTGACGCGGATACCAGTTGGTCGTGAACGCGATCTTCTGGGTGTCGCGCGTCAGCTCGCTGTCGCGGTCGATCGAGATCGACTGGGCGGGCGTGCCCGGCTCGGCGATCTCGGTCTCCTGGAGTGTGCCGTCGGAGGTGGAGGCGTCGGCGCGGACGTTGAAGGTGACGTTCTGGACGCCGGTGTAGCGCAGTTCGACGCCGTAGTTATAGGTCTTCCACGATTTGTCGCTCTCGTTCAGGAGGTCTTCCTTGATGGTGACCGTGACGGGATTGAAGTTCGTCTCGACCAGGTCGGCGTCGCTGTTCCAGTCCGTCTTTTCGAACCGGAGCGCCGGCACGATGGCGAGGTGCTCCAGCGGGCGATACATCAGGGCGATGCTCGCGATCGTCTGGGTCATCTCGGCCTCGCCGAGGTTGTGGCCCGGAAGCGCGTAGTAGCCTTCGTCACGCGCCTGCTTGCCGGGGTAGGTCTCGCTGTAGGCGGCATCATAGCCGGCGCCGACCACGCGGCTGCCGCTGAGGGTCGTGTCGATCTTGGTGCGCGACACGGCGGTGGTGAGCTTCATCTGCTCCGTGATGTCGACGGCGTAGGAGCCGCGCACCTGGAACATGTCGAAGTCCTGACCTTCGCGATTCGTGACGTAGCGGTCGGCGGTGGGCTCGCCGACGCGGCGGCGATTGTAGCGCGCGTTGTCGTATTCGCCCTTGTCGACGCGGAGACCGAGGTTGAGGTTGGTCTTCTCGCTTTTCTTGGTCACATCACCCTGCACGATGTGGCGTTTCTCGTCGATCGACCAGAAACCCGGGATGATATAGCGGGTGCTCGAGGCGCTGACCGGGAAGCCGCTGTCAGCCCACGACGTCGTGGGCTTCTCGCCCTTGCGGGTGACGTATTCGTAACGGAACTTGAAGCTCGGCTGATCCGGGCGATTGAGACCGGCCTCGAACCACAGATTGCCGCGGTCGATGTGCATGGCCTCATCGAAGATCGTGAAGCTCTGCCCGGTCGAGGGCCAGACGCCGCCGGAGCCGTCGTAGTAGGTGCGGAACTGCTTGTAGCCGAACTTCAGGTAACCGACGTCGTCCTTCGTGATGCCGAGGTCGAGCAGGTAGTCGCCGTTGCCCGCCATGGCCTGGCCGCGCAGGATGAGGGCCGTCGTATCGTTGATCTGCCTGAAGTAACGCAGATCCTCGATGCCGAAGAAACCATCCTTGCGCATCTGGGTGGCGCGCTGGAAGCCGGCGCGATCGCCGCTTTGCAGCGAGTAACCGGAGCCGAGTGTGATGTAGTTTTCGAGCGCGGGCTCTTGATCAGCCGCGCCAAGTGTGCAGGCCAGCCCCAGCAGGGTCGCGCAAGCGGCCAGGGGGCGGCGGACTGAGTGGAGAAAAACAGGCGTTTTCATCGCAATGTCCTTGGGAAAGTTTGGTGTTAGAAGCGGAGGGAGGAGCTGACGTGCGAGCCGTGGACGGCTTCGTGGCAGCCAGCGGACCAGCACGTGCCGCGAGTGAGGAAGGAGCCGTGGTCACGGCCGCCGATCATGATCTGACCACTCGAGGTGTTCTGCTGGAAGTGGCACTGAAGGCAGAGGTTCGCGTTGCGGGCCTTCAGCATCTTCGGATTCACCGAGCCGTGCGGAGTGTGGCACACGGTGCAGCCCTCGCGGGAGGCCTCGTGTTCGAACACATACGGGCCACCTTGCGAAGTGTGGCACTTGAGGCAGGACTCGTTCATCGCCGCCAGGTTGGTGCCGCCCTCGGCGACCGCGTCGCCGGAGTGCGGGTTGTGGCAGTCGGAGCAGCTCATCTTGCCCGAGGCGATCGGATGAGAATTCGGCAGCGAGAACTCCGCGCGCTTGTCGAGGTGGCACTGGTAGCAGGTCTCGGCCGTCGGCTTGATGATCGTGCCGGCGCCGCCGCCCGCCTTGACGTGCAGCGAGGCGGGACCGTGGCAGCTTTCGCAACCCACTTCCTGGCCGTTCTTGCCGTCGGCGATCAGCTTCGCGTGCGTTGCATCGCTGAAGCTATGGGTGGTGTCCTCGTGACACTGCGAACATTTCGCGGAGCCAACGTAATTCGCGCCCGCGATCTGCGGCGGGGCGACGATCGTGCGGTCGGTAACGACGCACGATACCAGGAGAAGTCCCCAAATGGCGGCTCCTCCGAAGATCAGTGTGCTTTTTGTCCAGCGCGGGTGAGTGCTCATGGCTGAAGCAGGGTGGTTAGGTTTGGTTTGGGTCTCCCGTTGATGTTCTATTCGCAAAAATTATCTGGGCAGCGTGGCCAGTGTGTCAGATAGCGTTGCTTATGACTCCGCAGGCCTTGCGCACGTGTATGCAGGGGTTGTGTGGGAGTTTTCCCGCAGACAAGAGACGGTCGGACGTGCGATCCCAATCATGGTGGATTTCCCAGCGGCCCGCTCGCGCCGGACTTCAGAATAATCCGCGGATTCGCAAGCCGCGCGACACAGTGGCCAACTGATGCGCAGACCGTTCACAGCCCGAGAAACTGAATGGCGCAACCGGCGGCGCAGATCGTGCCGCCGGCTACGGCGTGGGAGAAGCGCTCGAGCGGCTTCGTCGGCAGCAGGCTCACGCCCTTCAGTGCGAGCAACACCACGACGAGCATCGAGCCGATCGTCAGCGCGCTGAACGCGCCCACGATCACCCCCACATCGCTCCAGCTCCCTTGGGTAGCCGGATACATGACGAGCGGAATCATCGGCTCACACGGGCCGAAGATGAAAATCGTGAACAGAATCCACGGCGTGAACCGGAAGCCCTCCGTCTCCCCGTGCGGATGCGCGTGCGCGCCGCCGTGCGAGTGCGCGTGCTCATGTCCGCGTCCGCCGTGCGTGTGTTCGTGGGCATGCGTCTGCGCGCGGAAGGCCTTCTTCAATCCCCAGGCGCAGTAGACCGCGCCGAACGCGATCATCGCCCAGGCCGCGAGATTGCCGCGGATCTCCTCGAGGAACTGCACACGCTCGAGGCCGTAGCCGAAGATCACGCCAGCCAGCGCGAGCAGCACCGAGCTGCCGACGTGCCCGACTCCGCACAGCGTCGTCCAGAAAACCGTCCGCCACGTCGACCAGCGGCGGGCGCGCCCCATCACGATGAACGGCAGGTAGTGGTCGGGACCGGCGAGCGTGTGCAGGACCGCGACCCCGGCAGTGCTCAACAGCAGCACCGACATCTCGGGGCGGCTGAGCACATGGGCGTGAAGCTCCGCGTTCACGCGTTCCCCTGCCCTGGCGCCGCGAGTCGCGCGGCCAAGGCGTGCATCGCGTGCACGACCTCGGGCACCGCCGCCGCCACCGCGGGCGACAGGTTGGTGCACATCGGCTTCAACTCCTCCACCGAGATGGTGTAGAGGTGGATGTTCGGCAGCTGGCCGATCAGGGCCGCGGCCGCAAAAAGATCCTTCAACCCGAAGTCGTGCGCACCCAGCCCACGCGGCAGGTCGCCCACTTGGCGCGGTTGAAGGAAAGTGATGGTGCCGGCCGGCTGCCCGTCGCGCGTCGCGTCGACCATGACCACGTCGCGCATGCCTTCGAGCTCGAGCAGCAGGTTCACGCCACCCGTGCCGCCATCGAGCTTGCGCACGCCGAAGAGCGGCGGCTGCGCCTCGAGGGCCTGGATGACGTGAATGCCGACACCTTCGTCCCCCATGAGCCAGTTGCCGACGCCCAGCAGGAGCACCTGCGGGGCGGGTTGCGGCGCCCCGAGGTCCAGGGGCGCCGGCGCGGCGGTCAGCTCATCGAGTCCGATCATGTTTGGTTACGGTTTCGAGGGTTTGGTCGGCAGGCCGGAGATGCCGGTGGCGTGCTCGGCCTGCACCTTGCCTTTTTCCATGAACTTCCAGCCGCCGATGATGGAGGTCAGCACGCCGTGGCCTTCCACGTAGTCGTGATACATCACGAGGTAAACGTGGATGAACACGAAGATGCCGAACAGCCAGGTCACCGCGTAGTGGAAGATGCGCAGGTTCTGCTCGCTGCCGAACAGCGGCACCATCCACGAGAACAGCTGCGGGAACCAGTGGTCGCTCATCGGCGCGTAGAGCGCGAAGCCCGACGCGACCTGGAACAACGTGAGGAGTCCCGTGCCGGTGTAGGTGAAGTAGGCGACAGAGTTGTGGCCGAGGTTGCGCATCGGCTTGTAGCGCGACTGGAGGACGTCGACGGTCATGACGTCGACGACCTGCTTCATCTGCCCGCCGGAGAGCGGGAAGAAGTTGCGCCAGTTCGCGTATTTGTTGCCGACGAGCGACCAGTAGAGGCGGAACATGAAGTTCGCGAAGAACACGTAGGCACTCGTGAAGTGGACGAAGCGCAACTTCCCGAACCAGAAGTTGTCGGCCGCTTCTCCGGAATTCATGAACGCCAGCGGATGGGCGATGAAGTAGCCCGTCGTGCACAGCACCACGATGCACAGCGCGTTGATCCAATGGAACCAACGCACCGGCTGCTGCCACACGTAGACGCGTTGATAGTCGTGTGAGGGCATGGGGGCCTCCGGGTTACTTCACCAGCAACTCGTGACGCGCGATTTCCTTCTTGTCCTCGTAAAGATGGACAGCGCAGGCGAGACACGGGTCGAACGAGTGGATGGTGCGGATGATTTCGAGCGGCTGGTGCGGATCGTGCACGGGCGTGCCGATGAGCGAGGCCTCGTAGGCGGAGCGCTGGCCCTGGCCGTCACGCGGCGAGGCGTTCCACGTGCTCGGGACGACGAGCTGGTAGTTCGCGATCTTGCCTTCGTTGATGACGATCCAGTGCGCGAGCGCGCCGCGCGGCGCCTCGGTGCAGCCGACGCCCTTGGCCACCTTCGGCCAGGTGCTCGGCTCCCACTTCTCGCGGGTGAACGTGCGGGTGTCCCCCGCCTTGATGTTCGCGAGGAGCTGATTGTAGAACTCGAGGCCCCAGATGGCGGAAACCTGCGACTCGATCGCGCGCGCCGCGGTGCGGCCCAGCGTCGAGAAGAGGACGGACGGCGGCGCCTTGAGCGCGCCGAGCGCGTCGGTGACCGCGCCCTTGATCTCGGGCTGGCCGGCGACGAAGCCGACGAGCATGCGCGAGAGCGGGCCGACTTCCATCGCGTGGCCCTTCCAGCGCGGCGTCTTCAGCCACGAATACTTCTTGTCGACGTCGAGGTGCTCGTAGGGCGGCTTCGGGCCCGAATACTTCAGGTTGGTCTCGCCTTCCCACGGATGGAGGCCGCCTTGCTTCGAGTATTCATACCACGAGTGGTCGATGAACTCCTTGATGCCGTCCTGGCCGTCCTTCGGATCGACCGGGTGGATCTCGTTGAGGTTGCGGCCGAGGATCGCGCCGCGCGGGAACTTGAAGCTCTTCACGTCGGCGAAGCCGTTCGTCGGCAGGTCGCCGTAGCAAAGGTAGTTCTCGAGACCGCCGCCGATGCCGGCCCAGTCCAGATAGAACGGCGCGACCGCGAGCACGTCGGGGATGTAGACCTGCTCGATGAACTCCTTCGCGCGCTGCAGCGTCTGGCCGACGAAGGCGAGGCGCTCGGCGTTGATCGCATTGGCCTCGTCGATGTTGATGGCGCACGGGACGCCACCGACGAGGTAGTTCGGGTGCGGGTTCTTGCCGCCGAAGATCGTGTGGATCTTCACGATTTCCTTCTGCCACTCGAGGGCCTCGAGATAGTGGCCGACGGCCATGAGGTTGGCCTCGGGCGGAAGCTTGAAGGCCGGGTGGCCCCAGTAGCCGTTGGCGAAGATGCCGAGCTGGCCGCTCTCGACGAATTTCGTGAGGCGCTTCTGGAGCTCGCTGTAGTAACCGGGCGAGCTCTTCGGATACTTCGACAACTTCTGCGCGAGCGCGGAGGTGGCGGCCGGGTCGGCCTTCAGCGCGCTGACGACGTCGACCCAATCCAACGCATGCAGGTGGTAGAAGTGCACCACGTGGTCATGCATGTATTGCGTGCAGAACATGATGTTTCGGATCAGTTCCGCGTTGGCGGGGACCTTGATGTCGAGGGCGTCCTCGACGGAGCGGACGGAGGCCAGCGCGTGCACCGTGGTGCAGACGCCGCAGACGCGTTCGCAGAACGCCCAGGCGTCGCGCGGGTCGCGGCCGCGGAGAATGATCTCCAGGCCGCGCACCATCGTGCCGGCGCTCCAGGCGTCGACGATCTTGCCGTCTTTCACTTCCGCTTCGATGCGGAGGTGGCCTTCGATGCGGGTGACAGGATCAACAACAATTCTTTCGCTCATGGTATGGCTCCTCCGGGGTTAGGATTTGGACTCCGGGTTGTCCTTCTCGGCTTGCTCGGCGTTCTCGCCGGCGTGCTCGCCGATCTCGTGGCGCTTGCGGATATTGGTCATGACGGCGTGGACGGCTGCGCCGCCCGCCGAGGCCGCGAGCGCGGCGATGCCGAGCTTGTCGGCGGTCTGCTCGATGCCGAAGCCCGGGAAGGCCGGCGTGCGTTGGTAGAACGGTCCGTTGTCCCAGAAATTCGCCTCGGAGCAACCGATGCACGGGTGACCCGATTGGATGGGGAAGCTGACGCCGCCGTTCCAGCGGATCGTGCCGCAGGCGTTGTAGGTGGAGGGGCCGCGGCAACCGACCTTGTAGAGGCAGTAACCCTTGCGGGCGTTCTCGTCGTCGAAGCTCTCGACGAAGAGGCCGGCGTCGTAATTCGGGCGGCGATAGCACGTGTCGTGCACGCGGCGCGAGTAGAACGCCTTCGGGCGGCCGAGATTGTCGAGCTGCGGAATGCGGTCGAACGTGAGCAGGTGCACGAGGACACCGGCCATGACTTCGGCGATGGGCGGGCAACCCTGGACGTTCACGATCGGTTTGCCGCCGATGATCTTGTGGATCGGCTTGGCGGAGGTCGGGTTCGGCTTCGCGGCCTGCACGCAACCAGAGCAGGCGCAGTTGCCCCACGCGACGACGGCCTTGGCGTCCTTCGCCACTTCCTCGGCGATCTGCAGCGCGGTGCGGCCGCCGATGCAGCAATACACGCCGTCGTCCGCCGTCGGGACCGAGCCCTCGATGCAGAGGAGATACTCGCCCTTGTAATTCGTGATCGTGTCGCGGAGGGATTTTTCCGCCTGGTGGCCGGAAGCGGCCATCAGCGTCTCGGAGTAATCGAGCGAGACCTTGTCGAGCAGGATGTCGGCGACGATCGGATGCGAGCTGCGAATGAACGACTCGCTGCAGCACGTGCATTCCTGGAAATGCAGCCAGACAACGGGAATGCGCTTCTTCGTCTCGAGCGCCTTGGTCATTTGGGCGACGCCGGTTTGCTCCAGCCCGATGCAGGCGCCCATCCAGGCGCAGAACTGCAGGAAGTCACGCCGGCTCACGCCGCGCGACAACATGTGTTCGTAGATCGTCTCTTCCTTTTTTTGGGGTTTCGTTGCCGATTCGATTTCCATGGTTGCGAAGCGGCGCGCTCGTGCGTGGGGCGGGAACGTCGCGTTAGGGTTGTGTATAGAAACAATAAGGGACCTGTGCGTTTCGACTGCGCCGCCAGAGTAGCGGAGCGCGCCGATTGCGCATATGCACCGCTTGGCAAAGGGTGCGCAGTCATTGGCGAAAATTCGCTCTCCGCTCGACGCGCACGCTCGCCGGGTGCAATGCATTTTCCCATGCACGAAGTCGGCATCGTCGAGTCCGCGCTCGAAGTGATTCGCCGCGAGGCGCACGCCCACGCCGCGACGCACGTCACCCGCGTGGTGATGCGCATCGGCGCGATCTCCGGCGTCGACGTCGACGCGCTGCGCTTCGGCTTCGAGGCCTGCACGCCGGGCTCGATCGCCGAAGGCGCCGAGTTCGAGATCGAATCCATCCCGGCGCGCGCCCATTGTCAGGATTGCGCCACGGACTTCACCGTCGAGAGCGGCTTCATTTTCCAATGTCCGCGCTGCGGCGCGTTCTCCGGCGACGTCCGCTCCGGCAAGGAGCTCGAACTCTCGCGTCTCGAATTTTCCACCGACTCCGCCCCCTCCTCCGAACATGTCCGCTGACAATCCTGCCCTCGCCGACGACGGCATCCGCATCAACGCCCTCAACGGCGCCGCCTCGTCCCCCACCCGCTCGCTCTCCGCGCCGCTCTCCGCGGAAATCAGCGCCGCGCTCCAAGCCAGCCCGAAGGGCGAAGTCCAGGTTCGCTCGCTCGACCTGAGCATTCCGCTGCTGGAGAAAAACGACATCCTCGCCGAGCGGAACCGCGGCTACTTCCTCGGTCGCGGCCTCCTCGCCCTCAACCTCGTCTCCTCCCCCGGCGCCGGCAAGACCACGCTGCTCGAGCGCACGCTCGACGAGTTCGGCCGCGAGGTCCGCTGCGCCGTGCTCGTCGGCGACCTCGAGACCGACAACGACGGCCGCCGCCTCAATCGCCCGCACGCCTCCGTCGCGCAGATCACCACCGGCACCGTCTGCCATCTCGACGCCGGCATGATCGCCCGCGGCGTCGAAGCCCTCGACCTCACCGGCGCGAAAGTCCTCTTCATCGAAAACGTCGGCAATCTCGTCTGCCCCGCCTCCTTCGATCTCGGCGAGCAGATCCGCGTCGTCCTCCTCTCCACCACCGAAGGCGAGGAGAAACCGCTGAAGTATCCGCCGATCTTCAAATCCGCCCACGTCGTCCTCCTCACCAAGGTCGATGTCGCCGACGCCCTCGGCTTCAACCGGCAGCTCGCGATCGACAACATCCGCAAGATCGCCCCGCAGGCGCAAATCATCGAAGTCTCCTCCCGCACCGGCGAAGGCCTCGCGCAATGGTATGACTATCTGCGCGCGCGCCTCCCGAAGTCCTGACCGCAGCCTGTAGCGATCAACCGTCAGCGATTCTCCCCCTCTACTCGCTACTCACTACCCGCTACTCGCTACTCCGCTCCCCATGTCCGCCACCCCCACGCTCACCGATACGCTGCTGCGCGTTCGCGGCACCGTGCAGGGCGTGGGTTTCCGACCGTTCGTGCACCGCACCGCCGTCCGGCTCGGCCTCCGCGGCTGGGTGCGCAACGACGCCGAAGGCGTTCTCCTCCGCGTGCACGGCGAGGCCACGCGCATCGCCGCGCTCGTCGACGCGCTCCATCACGAGGCTCCGCCCGCCGCCCGCGTCGTCGCCGTCGAGCACTCCAACCCGTCCGCGGACGAGCAGCCGGTCGGCTCGCATTTCACCATTTCCGAGAGCGACACCAGCCGCGGCACCGCACCCGCCGCCACCACGCCGCCCGACCTCGCGCTCTGCGCCGATTGCGAGCGCGAGCTCCTCGACCCAACCGACCGCCGCCACCTCTACCCGTTCATCAACTGCACCCAATGCGGCCCGCGCTACTCGCTGATCGAGCAGCTCCCCTACGACCGCCCGCGCACCACCATGCGCGCGTTCCGGATGTGCGCCGCCTGCGAACGCGAATACCACGACCCCCTCGACCGCCGCTTCCACGCCGAGCCCAACGCCTGCCGCGTCTGCGGACCGAAACTCTCCCTCACCGATCCCTCCGGCCAACCCGTCGCCGCGTCGCCTGACGCGCTCCACGCCGCCGTCGCCGCCCTGCGCGCCGGCCGGATCATCGCCGTGAAAGGCCTCGGCGGCTTCCACCTCATGTGCGACGCCGCCCACGAAGCCACCGTCGCCGAACTGCGCACCCGCAAACACCGCGAGGAAAAGCCGCTCGCCGTCATGTTCCCCGACCTCGCCACGCTCCGCGAATACGCCGACGTGTCCCCTGTCGCGGAAAAGCTCCTCACCTCCCCTGAAGCTCCGATCGTGCTCGTCCGCCGCTTCGAGAACAGCCGCCTCGCCTACAGCGTCGCCCCCTCGAATCCCTGGATCGGCGCCCTGCTCCCTTACACGCCCCTGCACGTCCTGCTGCTGCGCGCGTTCCAAGGCCCGCTCGTCGCCACCAGCGCGAATCTCTCCGAGGAACCGCTCTGCACCGACAACAGCGAGGCGCGCGAACGCCTCGCCGGCATCGCCGACCTGCACCTCGCGCACGACCGCATCATCGCCCGCCCCGTCGACGACTCGGTCGTCCGCCTCTCGCGCTCCGGCCAGGCCATCCTGCTCCGTCGCGCGCGCGGCTACGCCCCGACGCCGCTCCGCCTGCCGAGCGCGCTGCACGAAACGACCCTCTGCGTCGGCGCGCAGATGAAGAACACCATCGCCGTCGCCTCGGGCGATCAGGTCGTCGTCAGTCCGCACCTCGGCGATCTCGGCAACGCCGCCACCCAAGCCGTCTTCGAGCGCACCATCGCCACACTCAGCGAACTCTACGAAGCCCGCCCGCTCGTCGTCGTCCACGACAAGCACCCCGACTACGCCTCCACACACTTCGCCGACCGCACCGGCCTCCCGCAGCTCGCCGTGCAACACCACCTCGCCCATGTGCTCGCCTGCCTCCTCGAACATGAGCACGCCGCCGACGGCGTCCTCGGCATTTCGTGGGACGGCACCGGCTACGGCGAGGACGGCACCGTCTGGGGCGGCGAGTTCATTCTCCTCGAGAAAAACCGCGCCACGCGCTTCGCCCGCCTCCGGCCGTTCCGCCTCCTCGGCGGCGACGCCGCTGTGAAGGACGCCCGCCGCGTCGCCCTCGGCCTCGGCCACGAAATGGACCTGCTCGGCCCGCTCTGCGCCCGCTTCCGCTTCTCGCCGATCGAGCACTCCACGCTCCAACAGATGCTCGTCCGCGGCCTCAACTCCCCGCTCTGCTCCAGCGCCGGTCGCCTCTTCGACGGCGTCAGCGCGCTCCTCGGTCTCTGCCTGCGCAACAATTTCGAAGGCCAGGCGCCGCTCCATCTCGAAGCCGCCGCCACCCGCGCCGCCGGCGCGCGCACCTCGCTGCCATTCGATGTCGTCCGCGCCGCGACACCCGGCGCGTATCTCGACATCGACTGGGCGCCCGCGCTCTCGCAACTCCTCCGCGACCCGCGCGGCCCCGACGAACTCGCCGCCGATTTCCACCGCGGCCTCGCCCGCGCCATGGTCGCCGTCGCCACCGAAGCGGGTGTCGGCACGGTCGCGCTCACCGGCGGCTGTTTCCAAAACGCGCTGCTCCACGACCTCGCCACCGAGGCGCTCGGCAACGCCGGCTTCAAAGTCCTCACCCATCGCCACCTTTCTCCCAACGACAACTCCATCGCCGCCGGCCAGGCGCTCGCCGCGCTCTGGGGCCTCACCTCCGTCGAACTTCCCTCATGATCGCCGTCCTCCTCGCTCCCGCCGCCGTCGTCTTCCTCGTGGTCCTCGCCCTCGCCCACCAAACCCGCCGCGAGTGAGGTGAGCGATCAGCTCTCAGCCGTCAGCTTTCAGCCCCTCCGTCTTCCGTCCTCCGCTCTACTCACTACCCGCTGCTCGCTGCTTCTCCACCACAGTTCAGTTCAACGCCCGCGTCCGAACTTCAACTTAAACCTCCAAATTCAACTCGCTTCACCGCATGTGCCTCGCCGTCCCCGGTAAAGTCGTCGAAATCATCGGCGACGATCCTCTCCTCCGCTCCGCCAAGGTCAGCTTCTCCGGCGTGATCAAACAGGTCAGCCTCACCTGCACCCCCGACGCCAAACTCGGCGACTACGTCCTCGTCCACGTCGGCGTCGCCATCAGCACCGTCGACCCCGAGGAAGCCGCGCAGACCTTCGAATACCTAAGACAGATGGGCGAACTCGACGGCATCGAGCCGCCCGCTTCGCCTGAAGCGAAGCTTCAGGACGAACCGCGCCGTAGCGCGCAGCACGAAGGCGGGCCGAACCTCTTCAAATCATGAAATACGTCGACGAATACCGCGACGCCGCGCTCGTCCGCAAACTCGCCGACGCCATCGCCCGCGCCACCACGCGCCCGTGGACGATCATGGAAATCTGCGGCGGCCAGACGCACGCCATCGTGAAATTCGGCCTCGACGACCTCCTCCCGAAAAACATCACGCTCGTTCACGGCCCCGGCTGCCCCGTCTGCGTCACCAGCGCCGATCTCATCGACCAAGCCGTCGAACTCAGCCTGAAGCACGGCGCCATCCTCTGCTCTTTCGGCGACATGCTCCGCGTGCCCGGCAACGGCATCGATCTCCTCACCGCCAAGGCCCGCGGGGGCGACGTCCGCATCGTCTACTCGCCGCTCGACGCCGTCGGCATCGCCAAGGCCAACCCCGCGAAACCGGTCGTGTTCTTCGCCGTCGGCTTCGAGACCACCGCGCCCGCCAACGCCATGTCCGTGCTCCTCGCCGAGCGCGACGGAGTGAAGAATTTCTCCATCCTCACCTCGCACGTCCTCGTGCCGCCCGCGATGCGCGCCATCCTCGGCGCGCCCGACAACCGCGTCCAAGGCTTCCTCGCCGCCGGCCACGTCTGCACGATCATGGGCACCGAGGAATACGGCCCCATCGCCCGCGACTACCGCGCGCCGATCATCATCACCGGCTTCGAGCCGGTCGACATCCTCGAAGGCATCCTGCTCTGCGTGAAACAACTCGAGTCCGGCCGCACCGAAGTGGAAAACGCCTACTCGCGCGCCGTCCGCACCGAGGGAAACACCCACGCGCGCACGATCGTCGAGACCGTCTTCGAAATCGCCGACCGCGACTGGCGCGGCATCGGCGTCATCCCGCAAAGCGGCCTCGCCGTCCGGGAGAAATACGCCGCCTACGACGCCGCGAAACGCTTCCCGCTCACGACCACGAACGCAAACGGCAGCACCGAATGCATCAGCGGTGAAATCATGCGCGGCGTGAAAAAGCCGCACGACTGCCCCGCCTTCGGCACCCGCTGCAAACCCGAGCACCCGTTAGGGGCCCCGATGGTCAGCAGCGAAGGCGCCTGCGCCGCCTACTACCGCTACCGCAGCCGCGCGCTGGAACCAGTCGTGTAGTGCACCCCAACGACAGTGCACTTGATCAGTAGACTATACCGGTGAAAAAGTTATCTGCGGGGTTACTCCACTCCGTCGATAATGCGCCACGCTTTGCGGTAAGCACTACCTGCCACTCCAACAGCGGCACGCCATTCGTCATCCGACAGTGAAGCGAGACGCTGGCGGATCGAAGGCAACGATTCGTCCGTTCTGATACTCAATCTATTCGCCAGAAGCGTAGCGGCGCGACGAGGAACCCCTAGCAATCGCAGAGTAACCGCTTCGTCAGTGGACACGCCATAAAATACCTGTGACGGCAAATTGGCCAGACCGCCACGTGCTTCGTCCGAGAGTTCAGAGCCTGTGATCGCCAACAATGCGTTCAACCCCCACGAAGAGGTTTGGGCGAGTTTGCCAAAGAGATTTTGCCCGCATCTGGTCAGGGCGTCTACGCCGTCATCGCCTTCGGTGGAAAAATGGCGCGCGGCGATGGTCGTAAGCTCTTCACCATTTACCCAGTCTTTAAGGATAAGCGCGAGTTTGTCTCCATCCTGAGCCTGACCGCCGAGAACCGCCTTAAGATTTTCCCTCAGTTCCGGGACGCGTAACAGCACACCCATCATGTCTTGTAACGTCCGATCACCATCACGGAACAAGCGGTCGCGATCCCAAGAGTTAGGGCCGATGTTGCCTTTGTTTGCCAAGACTGTGCGGATGCTCTGAAGCGAAAACCCAGTGCTATCCACCAGCTTCAGCGGCTGTCGGGGTTGCATCATTTCCGCAACATAAGCTTCGATACCTATCAACAGCTGACGGGCAGCGACGGGGTTCGATGCACGGAGCTTTTCAAAGCCAAGGGTGCCGCGAAGCACCTGCTCGATTTGGTCAGCAAAATTTGCTGGTTCGCCCATCTGTCGATAGGTGTGAACAAGATACTGTAGAAAGCCGGACCACTCAGGGCGGGAATATACGATTCTGCCTAGATCAGACATTAAGTCGCCCGCCGCTTGTGCGACCGCGATCAGGGCGGAGTTCAGATCGCCCGTCTGGCGATTGATGAAGGTCTTCCGAGCAGTCACTTCCACGCTATTTTTCGCCACTAGCGCTACGACGCCTAGTTGACCTTGGGAGACGCGTCCGGAACGACCTGCAATATTCCAAAAGTCCTCGGCTGGCATTGGAACCGCTTGCCCTTCCGAGAAGTAGTTCGTTGCTGCCATAACCACTCCGCTCACAGGGAAATTGACGCCTTGGGCGATGGTCGTGGTTGCGGCCAGAACATCGAGTTCCCCCTTCTCGAAAAGCCACTCCATCAGCATTCGGATCTCTTCCGGCAGGCCGCCATGATGCACACCGATTCCATGGGCAAGCAGTTCGACTAGCGGGAACTGCGCGCCCATCTCAGCGGCAACATATTCCTGAACAAAGCGCACATCGCTAGACAATCTCGCAGTCCGCTCGGACTTGATCTTTCCGGCGAGGCCCCAAACGAAATCTGGCCTGCTGTGCACGGCGATGACCGGGCCACGGGTCTTCAACTTACGGGCCGCAATGGCTGCCAGGGTGCCGACGTCCTGGGCCTTCGACAATGTCGAGGCCAACGCCTCGTCTTTGCCGAAAGAGAACGCCTCTTCGACCTTGATCGTTTGACGCGAAGTATGAACCGTCTCGAACTCTAGCCGATAGTCGCGGCTTTGTCCGTTTTTCGGGCCGGCGTCCACAGGGCTAACAATGCCGATGGCGCGATCATTAGGCTGCCAATCCACGCCGATGCTGATGTCATCGGAATTCGGTCCACCGAGCCAGCGAGCGACCTCGCGAGCGTTGCGAATAAACGGCGTAAGCAACAAGAACTGTGCCTCCCGGCACTCGCGGTTAATAGTGGCGAGCAGCAGCTCCAGGCGTAGGCCGCGCTCTTTGTCCTGAATGGTGTGCGCCTCGTCCACGACTACCAAGGTCAAGGGCCGGCCGATTTTCTCCTCCCAGCCTTGGCGCATCATGAGATCGAACTTTTCGGGAGTGGCAACAAGGACGCGGAACTGCGCTTGGTCACGAGATTCACTGAGCACGCCCGCTTCGACCCCATCGACCTCCATGGCCGGGCTAACCCGCTCAACCACCACGCCGAGGGGAGTAAAATCCCGGCGCAGTTGGCGTGTGACCTGATTCACCAGCGCACGGCTTGGCGCGAGGTAGGCAACCCAGCCTTTCCGGTCCTCAAACTGATTGAGCGCCTGAAGCGTTCGGAACTGGGCGATGAGAGTCTTGCCGCTGGAGGTGGGCAGGCTCACGACCACCGCGCGCCGACTGGAACCAAGTAAGCCATGTTCAGCGAGCGTGCGACGTTGTGGCGGCAACACGTCGAACAGCGCCCGCTCGCCGCGGCCTCGTTTAACCAGTTCCCGCACGAAGTCTGTCACGCGCGAATTCACCGCCCGGGTAACTGTCCAAATGGAGTTTTCGACCATCTGTGCGGCGGCGCGCGCCAGCAGTCGCGCCATCGGTTCTAGTTCTACAAGACGGGCGGTTTCGCACGCGGCGACGGCTCGGTCGAAGTGTGAATCAAGCAGTAGTTGCACCTGATGGTCGCCGTTCACCACGCCATCGGTGATGAAATGCGCGAGCACGTCGGCCGCTTTCGCCAGATGATAAATGGCGATTAACTCTAGCGCTGAGCGCTTGGCCTCCAGCGGAGTGAAGGCATGCAGATAATCGCGCTCAAATTCCTGCTGCGTGGAACGGAGAGCCGCCACTCGTTCCAGCACAGTGTCGCGATCACTCCAGCCTTTCTTACGCACCAGCCGAAGCCAGGTATCGGTCAGTGTGGCACGGCAACGCTCGCCCCAGTTTGGCGAATTTAGCGGCAGATCAGGCCAACTATTTTCCGCCTCCAACGCGCGCAACCAGCGCGCGGCGTCTGCTCCACGATCACCTAGAACGGCCAGCGCAGACGCGCGGAGCAGATGCGACCCGGCATTGATGCTGGCCGGAGGTAGAGGAATCACCCGCAAGAGTCGGAATGCGTCTGCCGCTGCCTGACGTCCGAGAGCACGGCGGCCGGGATCATCAGTGAGCCGATCCACCTCCAAATCGAGCACGGCGATTTCCAAGGCGGCAGCCACTTCGTGGATTACATCCGTATCAAAAGCTGGCACCTCCCGCGCCATCTCGTGAAAGAATTGGACGCGGTCGGCTTCGCGCAGTGCGCTCGCTCGCTTTTCCGCAATCACGTCAAGCAGCCAGTGGCTCATGCTGCACCTCCTTGCCGGATGAGTTCCGGCAATCGGCTGATTGGCCAAGGTAGGTAGAGGGCGATGAGACTGCACCGCGTTGGAGCTTGTAACCTTCCACCAAGATCCTGCCCGCGAGCTCTTAGATCGGTATCACGCGCAGCCTGGTCGCGCACAAGAATGCCAAACAGGGCGAGATCGCGGCGGTCAGAGTTAAAATAACGAGCGCAGGCTTGGTTGAAGGTCGCTTCGTGAGCCGTGCTTTTGACGCGGGGCAACAGCCACTTGAGGAGCTGGCAAATCGTGCCGAGGTTGCTAGCCAAGGCATCGATTTGGTGCCCCATGCCGGTGCTGCCACTGCGCCCGCTCATGACTTGCGGGGGTGATTGTTTTTCGGACGAGCATTTTACCTCGCCAAGGGCGAGGCGATGGGAATCTCCATCACGCTGGAACCCCACGATGTCCGCTCCTGGCAGCGAGGCGAAGGGGTTGCGCTTGTCGCGCTCGGTATTCCACGGAAGCACTACTTCGTGATGCTCTTCCAGCATGGCCTCGGCGAGGGCTTCGCCTGCCGCCCAATCGCGCTCTTCTGGCTCCTCGGCGGCGAGCACCTCTTCCAACGCGTCCTGCCCCATTCCTGTAAGGCTGATTCCCCGTAAGTGGTCGCGGAATTCTGCACCGCCCTCGGCATCATCGAGCCGTGCCGCCACCGGGCCGGTCAAAAATGCACCAAGCTCGTCACCGTTCTGCACGTCCAAGCCATCGCACGATACACATCCGTGGGTAGATTGATAGGCGACTGTGGACGGCAGGGGCACCGGTTTCAGAAAATAGAATCGAGCGTGGATTACGAGGAGCTTTAGTTGAGCATAATTCGAGGATCAAAAATTGGCCCATGCTCCAGCCTCTCTTCAACGGAGAAACGACGCCGGCAAAAACCGCCAAGGGACTTTGGCACGTATTCCACAAGTCTCTGTCCAAAGTCGTGCTCGCTGGCCGCGGGACCAAGCGCGAGAAAGTCGAAGAGGTAGGGATCCTTGAGCGTTTGCTGCGCGAGGTCGGACTGGGCGGGCGGCAGCGTGGCGGCGAAATTCGTGAGGGCTTTGCCCGCGCGAGCATGGGCGCCCTGCTCGATCTGGGCGACGAGCACGGAACGGCTCCAACCGTGCTGGACGGCAGCACGGGCATACCAAGCGCGCTCACCCGCCGAATCGAGGCGGTGGAGCAACACGAGGTTATGACTCCACGGCAGAGAGGCGAAAGGCTCCGGCGGGCCGGAGGAAGACGTGAGCGCCCTTGAGTCTCCCAAAACTGTCACCGCCGGTGACAGTTTTCCGGAGCGAGACTTTCGCGCCCGCGACCCCGCTTTCGGAGGTGAGGATTCTGTCACAGCCGGTGACAGAATCTCCGCAGCTGCGCGGTGGGCCTCGTAGAAGGCGCGCATTCGCCAGAGGTTGAGCGCGGAGAAACCAGCCACGCCGGGAAATTCGCGCTGCAAATCAACCGCCAGGCGCTCGACGATGCGTTTGCCGTAGTGCGCGTTCAACTGGGCCTGGGTGATCGCCCGACCGAGATCCCAGTAAAGCCGCAACAGCTCGTGATTGACGCGAGCGGCGGCTTGGAGCTGCGCGGAGCGAATGCGCTGCTTCAGCGCCGCAAGCCATGGCAGGTAGTCGGAATGCAGGAGAGCCGCTGAAGTTCTGGATTTCACGCCCGTAACAAGTCGAATGTTCGCCGTCGACGGGCCCTGTATTCGCCAACCGGTTCGAGCCGAATGCTTCCCAGCGTGGCGCTAGGAGCAAGTGCGTTCTCAGCACAGGGCTCAGCAGATGCGCGGGAGCTGTTCGCCGCTCAGGCGGTCGACGATGCGCTCGGCGCCGATGACGCTGCGTTGCGTCACCTGGCCAGCCGGACCGGGCTTCACTTTCCCGATGATCGTGGCCGCGCCGGCGTTGTCGCTCGCGGTGCGGTTTATGATCTCGACGGCCTGCGCCGCTTGCGCTTCGGGCAAGATGCACACGAAGCGGCCCTCGTTCGCCACGTAGAGCGGGTCGAGGCCGAGAATCTCGCAGGCGCCCTGCACCATCTCGCTCACGGGCACCTTCGCGGCGTCGATGGCGAGCGCCAGTTTTGACTGCTCCGCGATTTCCACGAGCGAGGTCGCGAGGCCGCCCCGCGTGAGGTCGCGCAGGCAGTGGATTTCCAAACCGGCCGCGAGCAACGCCTGCACCGGCGCCACCAGCGGCGCGCAGTCACTCGTGATCTCGCTCTCGAAACTGAGGTTGGCGCGCGTGGCCATGATCGCCATGCCGTGCCGGCCGAGGTCGCCGCTGAGCACGATGGCGTCGCCGGCGCGCACGCTCGTGGGCGCGACGGTGAGCGACGTCTCGATCACGCCGACGCCCGCGGTCGTCACGTAGAGTCCGTCGCCCTTGCCGCGCTCGACGACCTTCGTGTCGCCGGTGACGATGGCAACGTTGGCGCGTTCGGCGGCCTCCTTCATCGAGGCGACGACTTTCTTCAACGTATCGACGGGAAAACCTTCCTCGAGAATGAAGCCCGCGCTGAGCCACAGCGGCAGCGCGCCGCACATGCAGAGGTCGTTCACGGTGCCGTTGACGGCGATCTTGCCGATGTCGCCGCCGGGGAAAAACAGCGGGCTGACCACGTGCGAGTCGGTCGTGAACGCCAGCCGTCCGCCGCCGGGAAATTTCAACAGCGCGCCGTCGTGCTGCGCCTCGAGCGCGGGATTCGCGAACGCCGGCCGGAAGACCGAATCGATGAGGTCCTGCGTGAGCTTCCCGCCGCCGCCATGCCCGACCGTGATCTCGGTCTTGTGCGGCAACGGCACCGGACAGGTCGTGAAACCGGAAGGCGTGGGACCGGCGGAACTCATGGCCGAAGACTAGAAATCGGCCGCGAAAACCCGAGTGCGTTTCATGCGCAAGCCGTGGCGGGCATTGCGCATCTTTTGAACGCCAGCAATCGCGCCGCGTGACGCATCCGTGCAATCCGTGGTCAATTCAGCGGCGCCCGCGCGGCACGAGCACCGTTCGACCACCTCGCGCCCGATAAGCCTTGGGACGAGGCGGCGCGTCAGACGGCGCGACACAGCGCCGCGAGGCGGCGCACGCCTTCGCGCAGGCGCTCGGGCGTGGAGTTCGAGAAGTTGAGCCGCAGGTGATTCTTGCCGCCGTCGCCGGGGAAGAAGTCGCGGCCGGGCACGAACGCGACCTTCTGCGCGATGGCGCGCTCGAGGAGTTGCAGCGCGTCGAGATCGGCCGGCCCCGTCACCCAGAGGAACATGCCGCCCTCGGGCTTCGTCCACGAGTAGCCGGCGGGCAGTTGCTCGCGCAGCGCCGCGTCGAGGATGCCGAAGCGCTCGCCGTAGGCGCAGCGGATTTTTTCCAGATGCTCGGGCTGCTTGCCGCTGCTGAGGTAACCGTAGGCCACGCGCTGGTCGAAGCTCGAGGTGTGCAGGTCGGACGCCTGCTTCAGGATCAGCATGCGGTTGAAAATCTCGCTCGGCGCCACGACCCAACCGAGGCGGAAGCCCGGCGCGATCGTTTTCGAGAACGTGCTGACGTAGATCACGCGATCGGCCGTGTCCCAGTGCTTGATCGGGGCGACGTCGACACCGCTGTAGCGCAGCTTGCCGTAGGGATCGTCCTCGACGATCCACAGGCCCTCGCGCGCGGCGATCTCGGCGAGCTTCTTGCGCCGCTCGGCGATGAGCGTGATGCCGGTCGGATTCTGGAAGCTCGGGATCGTGTAGAGAAATTTCGGGCGGTGCTGTTTGATCAGCTCCGGCAACGCCTCGGGAATGAGGCCGTGCTCGTCGGTCGGCACGCCGACGAACTTCGCCTCGAAGGTCTGAAACGCCTGGATCGCCGCGAGGTAGGTCGGGTTCTCCGTCAGCACGACGTCGCCCGGATCGAGGAACAACTTGCCCGCGAGATCGAGCACCTGTTGCGAACCGTTCGTGACGAGGACGTCCTCGCGCTTCGCCGTGATGCCTCGCGCGGCCATCTCGGTCGCGATCCACTCGCGCAGCGGCATGTAACCCTCGCTCGGGCCGTATTGCAGCGCCTGGCTGCCTTCCTTCACGAGCACGGCATCGGCGGCGGCGCGGACCTCGGCGACCGGAAAAAGCTCCGGCGCCGGCAGGCCGCCGGCGAAGGAAATCACGTCGGGCTGCGCCGTGACTTTGAGAATCTCGCGGATCGTGGAGGGCCGCATCGTCGCGAGACGACGCGCGAAGGCATGGATGGACTCTGACACGGCGTCATAAGAAGTGGCCCGCCGCGCAAAAGCGAGCCGGGAGGCGACGGGATTTCCTGTCATGCTCCGGACTAAGTGGGGGAGAAAAGCGGCTACTGGAGCCGCGCCGCAAAGTAGCGGGAGCATCTTGCTCCCGCTGCACGGGTGGTCGCCGCCGTCCCGGCGGCGACAAACGCGCGGCCGCGTGACGATATCTCGCAGCCGCTCCAGCGCCGTCGAGGACGCCGGCGCCCACCCACGCACTCGCTCACCGCTTCCCCAGCAACTCCTCCGCGTGCGCCTGCGCGCTCTTCGCGTTGCGGTCGCCGAGCATGCGGGCGAGTTCGCCGATGCGCTGCTTGCGGTTGCCGTGGATCGGCTCGATGGCCACCGACGCGCGGTCGCCGCTCTGGTCCTTCGTCACCACGAGATGATTCGCCGCCTGCGCCGCGACCTGCGGGAGGTGCGTGACGCAGAGCACCTGGTGTTTCTCCGCGATGTCGGCCATCTTTTCGCCGACGATGCGGCCGATCTCGCCGCCGACGTTGGCGTCGACCTCGTCGAACACCAGCAGCGGCACGTCGTCGATCGCCGCCAGCACCGTCTTCAACGCCAGCATCACGCGCGCGAGCTCGCCGCTCGACGCGATGCGGCTGAGCGGCAACGGCGCCTCGCCGACGTTGGGAGAAAACAAAAACTCCACGCCCGTATCGCCGTGCGCCGTCAGCTCCGGCAACGCCGCAAACCGCACGCGAAAGTCCGCCTTCCTGAAACCGAGTTGGACGATGACCTTCGCCGCCGCGCGCTCGAGCTGCGCGCCGGCCTTTTCGCGCGTGGCGCGCAGCTCCGCGGCCGCCTTCTTCGCGGCCTTGAGCGTCTCGCCGATCTGCTTTTCGAGTTTCGCGAGCGAGCCTTCGACGTCGCTCTGCAACTCGAGCCGGCGGCGCATCTCCTCGCGCGCGGCGACGACCGCCTCGAGTTTGGCGCCGTGTTTGCGCTTCAGGTCGAGCCACGCGTTCATCTTCTCCGCGAGCAGCTCCGCCTGCTCGGCGTCGAAATTCAGCGACGTCGCCAACGACGAAAACTCCGCATCGAGATCGCCGAGCTCGACCGACGCCGACTGCAACCGCTCCGCCAGAGCCTGGCTCGCCGGGTCGAGCGCCTCGAGTTGCCGCGCCTCGCGCAACAGCGCCGCGACGCGTCCGAGCACGCCGTCCTCGCCGCTCAAACCCGTGCTCAAACCCGCGGCGAGCTGCACGATTTCCTGCGCGCTCTGCTGGCGGGTGAAATCCCGCTCCAGCGCCGCGATGGCCTCGTCGGTCAGCTCCAGCGCGTCGAACTTCTTCAGCTGCGAGCGGAGAAACTCGATTTGGTCCGGCGAGAGCTTTTCGGCTGCGAGCAGGCGCTCGCGCTCGTCGACCAACCCGCGCCACGTGCCGTAGGCCGCGGCGTATTTCGCGCGCGCGTCGTCGTTGCGGGCGAACAAGTCGAGCAGCTCGCGCTGGCAGCCGTCCTTGAGCAGGCGGCGCGGTTCGCCCGGTCCGTGGAAATCGATCCAGTGCTCGCCGAGTTCCTGCAACGCGCTGAGCGTGGCGAGCGAGCCGTTGACGGAGATCTTCGGCGCCTTCTCGCGCGGCACGCTGCGCTTGAGGATCAACACGCCGTCGTCGCACGGCGGCAGGTCGAGCGCTTCGAGCGCGGCGTCGAGTTTGCGCGTGTCCGCGAAGAACAGCGCCGCCTCCACTTCGCACGCCGCGGCGCCCTGGCGCACGATCGTCTTGTCGACGCGCGCGCCGGCCAGCAGCGACAGCGCGCCAAGCAGGATGCTCTTGCCCGCACCGGTCTCGCCGGTCACCGCCGTGAACCCGCCTTCGAACTCCAGCTCGACTTCTTCGAGCAGCGCGAGGTTGCGGATGCGGAGCGATTGCAGCATGCGGCAGGTGTTTAGCGGTCAGACTCTTGAATGCACGCGAAAAGCCCGCGCGCAGTATCGTCGGGAAACTTTCCAAATAATCCTTGCACGACCCCGCGCGAATCGTTCACTCCTCGCCTTCCGTCGGACTCTTAGCTCAGTTGGTTAGAGCACTTCCTTGACATGGAAGGGGTCACTGGTTCGAGTCCAGTAGAGTCCACCATCTCCGCCGACGCCCGCAACTTGCGGGCTTTTTTGTTGGCTGAAACCGCCGCCTGCCGGCTAGCTGGAGCCCGATGGTCACCCGCCCCACTGCCGCCGCCCTGGCGGCCGTCCTGCTCGTCGCGCCCGCCGCCCTCGCCCAAACTGCGCCCGCCGAACGCGCTGGCACCGAGCTGCGCCCCAACCTCGCCGGCCAAATCGCGCGTCCGCTCCGCTACCGACCCGAGGGTGGCGATTTCGTCATCGTGAACGGCCTCGAGCGCTTCAACCGCCCGCTCTACGGCGGCGCGAGCGCGTTCCGCGTCGACGCCGGCGACCGGCCCGAATTCTCGCTCTATCTGCCCGGCCGCGGCGGCGTGCTTCGCCTCGCGCTGCTCACCGGCTCGTCGGCCAAATGGCTCAGCGCCGCCGCGCAAATCACCGCGCGCTACCGCGCCGGCACCATGGTCTACGTGATCCGCGACACCGCGCTCGGCGATGGCACGCTCGAACTCACCGCGCTCGCCCCGCGCTCCGCCGAAGGCCTGCTCCTGCGCGCCGAGCTGCACGGCAACGCCGCCGTGGAACTCGCCGCCGTCTTCGGCGGCGTCACCGGCGAGCGTGGCCGACGCGACGGAGACCTCGGCACCGAAGCCAAGCCCGTGCGCGACTACTTCGCCTTCCAGGCCGACGCCTGCCGCGGCAACAGCGTCACGCTGGGCGAAAACGCCTTCATCGTGCGCGCGCCCAAGGGCCAGGTCGCCGCGCTGCTCCCGACCGGCACTCGCGTGCACGTAGCGGACGCAACGTTCGATCCCGATCTCGGCCTGCTGCTCACGCCGGCTCCCGCCGGCACGCTCCCGGAAAAGCCGGTCGCCGTCGCGCGCGTTCCGCTCACGACCGGCCGGGCGACTTTTCTCGCGCTGCAAAATCTCCGCGTGGAGCAAACCGCCACCGAAGTCCTCGACACCTACCGCGAAGTCGCCGCCGAGCGCACGCTGCCGCCCGGCGCCACGCACGCCGCTTCATGGACGCGCGACGACCTGCCGGCGCTCTTTGCGCGCGAGGAATCGGCCCTGCGCGCCGTGGCCGGACGCGTATCGGTCGACACGCCCGACGCCTTCCTCAACGCCGCCGTGCCGGCGCTGAACCTCGCCGCCGACGCCGTGTGGGACGACCGACAGAACGCGTTCCTCCACGGCGCCGTCGCGTGGCGCGTGCGCCTGCTCGGCTGGCGCGTCGCCTACGCCGGCGACGCCCTCGGCTGGCACGAGCGCACGCGCGTGCATTTCGACGGCTACGCCGCGCAACAAAACACCTCGCCGATCCCGGCTGCGCTCCCCGCGCCCGAAGCCGCCGCCCTTCTCGCCCGCCACGAAGCCGCACTCCACTCGAACGGCGACCTCACGAACTCGCACTACGACATGAACCTCGTGGCGCTGGATACGATTTTCCGCCACCTGCGCTGGACCGGCGACCTCGCTTACGCTCGGAAAATCTGGCCCACGATCGAGCGTTCGCTTGCGTGGGAACGCCGCCTCTTCCGCCGTGAATTCGGTTCGGACAAGTCGCCGCTCTACGAAGCCTACGCCGCCATCTGGGCGAGCGACGACCTCGCCTACTCCGGCGGCGGCGCCACACACGCGACCGCCGCCAACCTGTTTCATCACCGCGAAGCCGCGCGCCTCGCCCGCCTCCTCGGTCTGGATGCCGCGCCCTACGATGACGAAGCCGCGGCCATCGAGCGCGGCCTGAACCAGCATCTCTGGCTCCCGCGCGAAGGCTGGTTCGCCGAATCGCGCGACCTCCTCGGCCTCCAACGTCCGCACCCCAGCGCCGCCGCGTGGACGGTCTATCACGCCCTCGACGCGCAAGCCACCACTCCGCTCCAAGCCTGGCAACTCGCGCGCTACGTCGACACCGCGCTGCCGCAATTTCCCCTCGATGGTCCCGGCGTGCCGCCCGGCGCGAACACGATCGCGACGACGAACTGGATGCCCTACACATGGTCGCTCAACAACGTCGTCTTCGCCGAAACGACTCACACCGCGCTCGCCCTCTGGCAAGCCGGCTGGCCCGACGCCGCCAACGCCCTCTTCAAGGGCGCCGTGCTCGACAGTATGTTCCTCGGTCTCTGCCCCGGCAACGTCGGCCTGACCACTGCGCTCGACGCCTACCGCCGCGAATCGCAACGCGATTTCGGCGACGCCATCGGCATCGCCTCGCGCGCGATCGTCGAGGGACTCTTCGGCGTCACACCCGACCTCCTCCGGCGCGAAGTCGTCCTGCGTCCCGGTTTCCCCGTCGAATGGGATCACGCCACGCTGCACCATCCGGATTTCGATTTCGCGTTCGTCAACGTCGGCGCGGTCGCGCGCTACCGCTTCACCCCGCGCTTTGCGGTTCCGGTTTCCGTGCGCCTGCGCGTCCCCGCACGCGGCAGCGAGGCCCGCGTCACCGTCAACGGCCAACCCGCTGCCTGGACCGCGCTGCCGGAATCCGTCGGGCGGCCCTGCCTCGAAATCGTCGCCGCGCCCGCCCCCGAGCAGCAGATCTCGATCGAGTGGCGCGGCGATCTCCCACCCGCTCCGCCCGCCGAGCGCGACGCCGCCCTCGGCGAGGAGGTGAACATCGACGTCGGTGCGCGCATCGCCGAATTGGCGGACCCGCAGCGCGTGCTCGCCCAACCCCGGATTGTCGGCGCCACCTTGCGCGGGCAGGTCGCCGGCCTGCCCGGCGCGCGCACGCTGTTCGCCCGCGTCGAGCAAGGCCCGCTGCGCTGGTGGCAGCCGATCGAGCTGCGCGTCAGCGAAGCCGCGACTGCCGCGCCGCTCGTGTTTACGACCGACTGGCGCGCCGCCATCGCGCCGGCCCAGTGCGAGCCTCTCGCACTCGCGCCGCTGTTCAACGACCGCGTCACCGAGCTTTTCCGCCACGACTACCTCGCGCCGCGTTCGCCGTTCGCCTCGCTCGCCCTCGCCCGCAACGGCTACGGCACATGGACGCATCCGAACGCCACCTTCCCCATCGACGACAGCGGCCTGCGCCGCGCCGCGACCAACGGCGCGCTGTCGCTCCCGAACGGCGTCCCGCTCGCCACGCCCGCCGCCGTTGACGCGCCGAACGTCGCCTTCGTTTCCCAATGGGAGAATTTCCCCCGCGAACTCACGACGCCGCTCGCCGGCCGCGCACGGAAAATCTATCTGCTCATGGCCGGCTCGACCTGGGCGATGCAAAGCCGCCTCGACAACGGCGAGATCGTCGTGACCTATCGCGACGGCACCGTGACGCGCCTCGCCCTCGAAAACCCGACCACCTGGTGGCCGATCGATCAGGACTACTTCGTCGACGATTTCGCCTTCGCGCGCTCCGGCGGCCTGCCGCTGCGCGTCGACCTGAAGACCGGACTCGTCCGCGTCCTCGACGCCACGACCTTCAATGGCGCCGGCCGCACCATCCCCGGCGGCGCAGCGACCGTGCTCGATCTCGCGCTCGATCCGACCAAGGAGCTCCAATCCCTCACCGTGCGCGCACTCGCCAACGACGTCGTGATCGGCCTGATGAGCGCCACGCTCGAGCGGCCGTGAACGGCTCCGACCAGCCCATGCACTTCCCTTGGATTTAATGACCCTCGATGTGCACGCGCTACTCGCTCCATAACCTCGAGGTGCTGAAACGCGCTCTGGAGAAATTCGGCCTGAAGGTCCCGGCCGAGCTGCGCGCCGTCTACAACGCCACCCTGAGCACGCGCATGCCCGCCGTCACGAAGCGTCGCGGCGCCGTCGCGCTCGAACCGCTCGCGTTCGGCGCGCTGCTCCCGCCGCGCGAGCCGACGGGCAAGCCGCTCCTGCTCGCGAACGCCCGCGGCGAGACGCTGCTGGCGCGCGGCGCGTTCAAGGACGCCGCGCAACGCCGCCGCTGTCTGGTGCCCGCCGACGGCTTCTACGAATGGGAAAAACAGGGCAAGGTGCGCCTCCCGCATTATTTTCAACTGCGCGCCGGCGAACCGTTCTTCCTCGCGGGACTCTGGCACCCGGAGACGCCGATCGCGCCGCCGGCCTTCGTCGTCGTCACGACCACGCCGAACGCGCTGCTCGCACCGATCCACGACCGCATGCCCGTCATCCTCGATGAGGATCGGGTCGACGCGTGGCTCGGCGACGAGCCGCTGCCGCCCGATCGCCTCGCGGAACTCTGCGCGCCGTTTCCCGCCGCGAAAATGCGTTCGCACCGTGTCAGCCCGCAGATGAACAGCCCGCTCTGCGAAGGCCCCGCTTGCATCGCGTTATTCACGCCGCCGGCACCGGAGCGCGAGTTGTTCGATTGAGCCGAAAGCCGCGTCGAGTTGCCGGCAAAGTGCCGGGAGCTTCCAGCTCCCGTTTCGCTGGAAGCGCCGTCAGACAAACCCCGTTCGCACGCCATCGCCCTACGCAGCGCTGCGTATTCCGGTCGCGCTCGCGCCGGGTTAGACTGCCCGCGTCCAAGCAAGCCTTGGTCGGCTGACCGGACACAGGATTTGTCGGCAAGCTACGCGCCGGCAAAACCGCAATCATGCCGCGGGCCGCCTCGTGAGGGGCGGCCCGCCTTATTTTTCCCACGCGCCGCGCTGCTGACGCAGAAATATTTCGATTCTCAGCTCGACGCCACCGCGCACGGGCTGCAAAACCACGGTCTCGTGGGCACACGAAATCTGCACGACGCCAAACGCATCCGGGAAGCCATCGAAAGCCTCGCGTCGTCCATCGCATCGCGCCACCGCAACACCGCCCGCCTCCTCCTGCTGGGCATCGCCAACGGCGGCATCGTGCTCGCCGACCGGCTGGCCCTCGCGCTGAAGCGCCACGGCGTCACCTGCGGTCGCGGCACGATCGACATCTCGTTCCATCGCGACGACATCGGCCGCCACCCGATCCCGAAGGAATTCTCGCCGACGATCATCCCGCACGACGTCAACGGCGCGACGGTCGTGCTGGTCGACGACGTCCTCTACTCCGGCCGCACCGTGAAGGCCGCCCTCGACGAACTCTTCGATCACGGACGCCCCGAGACGGTTGAGCTCGCCGTCCTCGTCGATCGCGGCGGCCGCCGCCTGCCATTGGCCGCCAACTACTGCGCGCTGACCGCCGAAGCCGCCGAAGGCGAAAAGGTGGTCGTGCAACTCGACCCGCGCGAGCCGAGCAAAGACGCCGTGCTCGCCCGGGCTCCCGAAAAAGCGCCGGCCCAATCCAAAATCTAACTTCCAAAATCGAAAATCTCCCCCGCCGTGCCCTGGACGCGAAAACACTTCCTCACCGTCGAAGACCTCAGCGTCGCTGAGATCGAGCAGGTGCTCGTCACTGCCGGCGCCTTCCGCCGCATCCTCGACCGCCGCGTGAAAAAGGTCCCCGCCCTCCGTGGCAAGACCATCGTCAACCTCTTCCTCGAACCGAGCACGCGCACCCGCCTCTCCTTCGAGATGGCCGCGAAGCTCCTCAGCGCCGAGGTCGTCTCCTTCGACGCCGACAAATCCAGCACCACCAAAGGCGAGACCCTCAAGGACACCGCCCTCAACATCCAGGCGCTGCACGCCGACATGATCGTGCTCCGCCACTCGGCCAGCGGCTCGCCGCGCTACCTGAGCGAGCGCCTCGGCATCCCGGTCGTCAACGCCGGCGACGGCGCCCACGAGCACCCGACCCAGGCCATGCTCGACGTCTTCACGATGCGCCAGCACCTCGGCACCGTGAAGGGCAAGAAGATCGTCATCCTCGGCGACATCCTCTTCAGCCGCGTCGCGCGCTCCGACATCCACGCGCTGACCAAACTCGGTGCGAACGTCACGATCGTCGGCCCGTCCACGCTCGTTCCCCACTGGTTCGAGCCGCTCGGCGCCACCGTCTCGCACAACCTCCGCGAAGCGCTCGCCGACGCCGACGTCGTCATGCTGTTGCGCATTCAACACGAGCGCCAGGCGTCCGGTCTTTTCCCGTCGCTCGGCGAATACACCAGCATGTTCGGCCTCAACCAGACGCGCGCCTCCTGGATCAAGCCCGACGCCATCATCATGCACCCGGGCCCGATCAACCGCGGCGTCGAGATCGACAGCGCGCTCGCCGATTCCGACCGCAGCGTGATCCTCCAACAAGTGACCAACGGCATCGCCGTCCGCATGGCCGTCCTCTACCTCTGCGCCGGCGGCCAGCCCGAGCACGTCGCCCCCGTCGAATAACTCCCATGCCCGACCTTCTCTGGATCAAAAACGGCCGCGTCATCGATCCCGCTTCCAAGCGCGATGCCGTCGGCGATGTCTTCGCCATCGACGGCAAGATCGTCGCGTCCCTCTCCGGCGCGCAGAAAAAACAGGCGCGCGTCATCGACGCCAAAGGCCTCGTCGTCGCGCCCGGTCTCGTCGATATCCACGTCCACTTCCGCGAGCCCGGCCAGACGCACAAGGAAAACATCCTCACCGGCTCGCGTGCCGCAGCCGCCGGCGGTTTCACCACCGTCGTCTGCATGCCGAACACCTCCCCGGTGATCGACAACGCCGGCACGCTGCAGCTCGTCAATGCCGCCGCCAGCAAGGCTGCCGTCCGCGTCTATCCCACCGCGTGCATCACGACCGGCATGGCCGGGAAGCAACTTGCCCCGCACGGCACGCTCAAGGCCAATGGCGCTGTCGCGCTCACCGACGACGGCCTCTGCATCCAATCGAACGAGCTCATGCGCCGCGCCGTCGAATACGCCAAGATGTTCGATCTCTGCGTGCTCGACCACTGCCAGGACGACTCGCTGACCGAAAAGGCCGTGATGAACGAGGGCACCGTCTCGACGCGCCTCGGCCTCAAGGGCTGGCCGCACGCCGCCGAGGACATCATCGTCGCCCGCAACATCATCCTCTCCCACTACACCGACGCGCACATCCACATGCAGCACATCAGCTCGGCCTACTCGGTCGAGTTGCTCCGCCGCGCGAAGAAGGATGGCGTCCGCGTCACCGCCGAAGCCACGCCGCACCACATTGCCCTCACCGACGAGGCGCTCGCGACCTACGACACGCATTTCAAGATGAACCCGCCGCTCCGCACCGAGGCGGACCGGCAGGCCATCATCGCCGGCCTCAAGGACGGCACGCTCGACTGCATCGGCACCGACCACGCGCCGCACTCGCCCGACGAGAAGGACCGCGAATTCGACTACGCGCCCAACGGTATCATCGGCCTCGAAACCGCACTCGCGGTCACACTCGACATCCTCGTCGGCGAAGCGCGCTTCAAGCTCCCCTCCGTCATCGACCTAATGACCCGCCGCGCCGCCAACGTCCTCAAACTCCCCGCCGGCACGCTCTCCGAAGGCGCCAACGCCGACGTCTGCCTCTTCGACCCGACCGAGCAGTGGACCTACGACGCCACGAAGGGCCAATCGAAGAGCCGCAATTCGCCGTGGCATGGCAAGAAACTCACCGGCCGGGTGAAGACCACGATCGTCGGCGGCAAGATCGTCTTCGCGGACGGCGCCATAGTCTAGCCGCCCGGAGAGACCGGAGCCCGTTCGTCCCCCGCGCCAACGCCGTCGCGCTCTCCACTGCGCGTTTTCACCCAAAAACGCCGCCTGCAATTGTCACGTAATACGTGACAATCCGACTGGCGTGAGTGCATGGCTCATGCGGCACGACCGCGGCACTGTTGTTTCGACAGCCTGGCGAAGTTCGTTTCTGCTCCGCGCCGTCACCTCTCGGCCCATGAAAATCCGCGCGCTCCTCGCGAGTGTCCTGCTTTGCCTCGTGTTGGTCACGGCCCACGCCGTCGATCCGCAGATCTATTTTTCCCGCTCCGACCCGGTCTCCAACATCATCGTGCGCGAGATCAACAGTGCCAGGAAAAGCATCTACCTGCTCATGTATTCGTTCACCGACCAGGAGATCGCCAACGCCCTGATCGCGGCCACGAAACGCGGCATCGACGTGCGCATCGCCTTCGACAAGTCGCAGGGCGAGGAAAAAAACTCCCTCAGTGACGAGATGGTCGAAGCGCTCGGGCCGAAGCGCGTCGTCTATCGCTACGGCAAAGGCCGTGGCATCATGCACGAGAAGATGGCCATCTGCGACGGGCTCACCGTCATGCTCGGCAGCTACAACTGGACCAACAACGCCAAGGCGAACAACTGGGAAAATCTGATCGTGCTCCGCGACGCAAGGATCGCCGCCGAGTGCACCTCCGAATTCACGCGCGTCTGGCAAAGTCCGGAGCCGAAGCCGCCGGGTGAGAAGAAGCCCACCGGAGCCGCCGGGAAGACCAAGACGAAAACCCGCTGAGTCACGCCCGACTCGGGGCTTCCCACGGCCCGCGAATCCGCTTGAGTCGGCGAAGTTATGGCTTTCGCGCTCAACCAAGAGTTTGTGATCATTGTCGAGGCAGCGATCGGCGCGCTGTTCCTCGCACGCGTGCTCGGCATGCCCGAGATTCGCACCCGAACATTTGACCGCAATCGCCTCGGCCATTGGGAAATCAGCGGCTTCGAAGTTATTCTCCTCGTTCTCCTGATTTTCCTGATCGGCACAATCGGCCAGGGCATTGCGCAACAATTTCTTGGCGCGTGGATCAAGGCTTCGCCCGAGAAAGAAGCGCGTCAACTCGCCGTCTACGGCATCGCGCTCCATGGCAGCGGCCTGCTCGCCTGGCCGCTCTTCTGGCTCGGTCGGCGATTTCTGCACAACGACTACGGCGCGCCGCCACCTCCAACCGCGCTCGTGCGTCGGGAGCCACTCACCAAAGTTGTCGTCCACGGCGTCTCCGCGTTTGCGATCATCATGCCGGTGATCGTGCTCTGCAGCGCGGCTTGGACGTTTATCCTGCAAGCGCTTGGCATGCCGTCCGATCCGCAGGATCTGATCGCCATCTTCACCCGGACGCAGTCGAAACCGCTGCTCGTCACGATGATGTTCGTCGCCTGCGCGCTCGTGCCGATAAACGAGGAGTTGCTTTTCCGCGGCGCGATTTTCCGCTTCTGCCGCCAACGTTTCGGCCGCGCGGCAGCGCTGCTCGTGAGCGGTGTTCTCTTCGGCGCACTGCACGGCAACTGGGCGGGCTTCCTTCCGCTGACGGTGCTCGGCGTCGGACTCGCGATCGCCTACCAACGCACCGGCGACATCCGCGTCTCCATGATCGCGCACGGATTATTCAACTTGAACACGCTGGTTATCGTCCTCTCCGGTCTCCCGCAGACATGAAACTCTTCACGCCGCTCCGCGCCGAATCCGTCGTCGCTCTCGGCGAGCAACGGTTGATCGTGGAGCTGCGCAAATGGCTCGGCGACGCTTCGCCCAAGGCGCCATTCGGCATCGGCGACGATTGCGCGGTCGTCCCCTCGAGCGGCAAGCAGATGCTGATCACCACCGACCCGGTGATCTACGGCCAGCATTTCGACGACGCCGTGCCCCCGCGCGCCGTGGGCGCCAAGCTGCTCAAGCGCAACCTCAGCGACATCGCCGCCATGGGCGGACGGCCGGTGGCCGCCGTGCTCTCGCTCGCGCTGGCCGCCGACACGAACGTCGTCTGGCTGCGGGAATTTTACCGCGGGATCGCCGCCACCGCGCGGCAGTTCAAGGTCAAGATCGTCGGCGGCGACATCACGCAGGGGCCGGCGGGATTTTTCGGCGCATTCCTGACGCTGCACGGCGAAGCTGCGGGAAAGCGCGTCGTCACACGCGGCGGCGCCCTACCCGGCGATCGCATCTACGTCACCGGCAGCCTCGGCGGCTCGCTGCTCGGTCATCACTACAAGTTCACGCCGCGACTGGCGGAGGGCGCGTGGCTCGCGCGTCGCGCCGAAGTCTGCGCGATGATGGACGTGAGTGACGGCCTCGCCAAGGATCTCGATTCGCTCACTCCCGATGGTCTCGCGGCGGCCATCTGCGAACCTTCCGTGCCGATCAGCGCCGCCGCGCGGAAGTGCGCCACGCAGACGAAGCAAACTCCGCTCTTCCACGCGCTCGGCGACGGCGAGGATTACGAACTCCTCATCGTCATGTGCTACCGCGCCGACCAGGGGAAATTCGAGGCGGCGTGGAAGAAACGCTTCCCTCGCGTCCGCCTCACGCAGATCGGCGTGTTCGCCAAGAAGGAGAACATGCCGTCCGGCGCGGTCCGCCTGCTCGACTACAGCGGCTATGAACATCTCCGCTAGACTGCGCGCCGGGATCACCACGCCGACGGCCGAAGCGACACGGCGGCTGGCCGCGGAGTTCGCCGCGACGCTGCCGCCCGACACCACGCTGGCCCTGCACGGCGACATGGGCGTGGGCAAGACGACGTTCGTCCAAGGGCTCGCCGAGGGTCTCGGCGTGCACGAACACGTGACGAGTCCGACCTTCGCAATCTACTCCGTGCATCGCGGCGCCGTCCGCACGCTCGTGCACATGGACGCCTACCGCCTCGAGCACGCCGCCCAGGTGGAGGAGCTGCTGCTCGACGAATTCCTGATCAGCCCTTGGGTGCTGGCGATCGAATGGCCGGAAAAAATCGCCGACTGGATACCGCCAAGCGCGCTGCATCTCACGCTCTCGATCGTCGACGGCGACAAGCATCACGTGCGGCTGGCGTGAGGCAGACGGCGGTTCAAACCTCGGAGCGTGACGTCGGAAACCAACCCAAAACCCACTCCAGCTTCCGGCCAAGGATAACTCGCGCGGGATACGCACCGCAGGGAACAACAAGGCCAACTGCATCAGCGCGCTGCATCCCGGACGTTCGCAATGCGGTCCTCCAACGGAAGCATGCGGCGCAGACCGGCGCCGCTTACACTGCGGTCGAGGTTTCCCTGCACTCCGCGCCACCGCGCCGCCGACTGGCGTCCGCACCGCAGGCGCACCGCGCTAGTCGCGCGGCACCACAATCTCGAGTTTCACACGGCAGCCGAGAGCGGCCGCGAGCCGCGTCAGCGTGTTCAAGGTCAGCGACGTGTTCAGCGGATCGAGCACGCGATTCACCGCCGCGCGGCTCGTGCCCAGCGCGCGCGCGAGCTCCGAGACCGACATGTCGAGTCGCTCCATGCGGTGCATCAGCGTCGTCGCGATGACGCGTTTCAACGCCGTCGCCTCGACGTCGCTGTAGATGCCCTCCTCGCGCAAGCGTTCGGTCGACGTCTCCTCGAAGCGGTGGCGTTTGTCCTGTTCCATGCCGCAAGCGAATCAGAATAGATACATTTTGCGCGCTCGAATTCGACTTTAGGAAAAAATTTTCCGGCGGCCATTTCTCTCGTAAGCCGGCCAACCGCAGGCCTCTAGCCCGGGCACAAATCGCGACGCGAAATTTCGCGCGAAGATTTTTCTGGCGCACCGCGCGGTGATTTGTTCCCTTCACGCTGCATCAGGAAAGGATCGACGGAGCAATCCGCCGGTTCTGCCAACCGGGTCTAGGAGTGATCACGGTGGTTCCGAGTGGCGAAAGTCACCCGGATGCGCGGGCGGTAAAACGCTCGAACAAAAAACTCCTCCGAAAAAAGCGAAAAGCCGCCTGATGCCCTCAGGCGGCTTTCGTTTTTCAGGAAAGAAACCTGAAGCGCGAACGATTAAACCACCATCAACCGCTCACGCATCATGTCCAACGTCATCACCCTCCCCGCCCTCCGCGTCAACGCCGAGAACCCGAACCACCACTTGTGGAACAACAACGGCACGTGGTTCCTCCACTACACCGTCTACCCGACGCCCTTCACCAAGGAGCGCATCCGCCGCTCGCTCGGCACCAAGGACCTCACCGTCGCCCGCCAGCGCCGCGACTCGTTCTTCCAGCACCTGCTCGGCCAGGCGCAGCCGACCAAGACCGCGGTCGCCTGAGACGCCGCTTCGCTTTCCAGCCATAGTCCGGAAGCCCGCGCCATGTGCGCGGGCTTTTCGTTTTAGGGGATGCGCAGCCGCTGGCCGACGCGCAGCGCATTCGCGCCCTGCAAGGCTTCGCGGTTCGCGTTGTAGATTTCCTGCCACCGGTTCGCCGTGCCGTAGTAGCGCAAGCTCAACCGCGAGAGCGAATCGCCCTCGCTGACCACGTGAAAACGCGCCTCGGGCGCGGACGCCGCAGCCGGTGACGAGGCGCCCGGATTCGACGCGGGCGGGAAATTGGCGGAAGCCAGGCTCGACGCCGGCGTCCCGAGCCGGGCCGCGGACGCGATCTGATCGAGCGTGCCCTGAGCCTGCGCCAAACGTGCGGCCAAGGCGCTGTTCTCCTGGCGCAACTGCGCGAGCGCCGCCTGACGCTCGCGATCGAGCGTGCGATTGGACTCGGACAGGTTTTGGTTCGACGCCCGGAGTCCCTCCACCTCGCGGCGCAGTTGCGCCATCTGCGCCGTGAGCGCGTCGACGTTGCGCGCCGCGCTCTGCTCGGCATCCGTGCGCAACTGTTCCGCGCTGCGTTGCGACTGCGTCAGGCGCGTCGCCTCAGCCTGCGCGCTCGCCAGCTGGGCCTTCAAGGCATCGCGTTCCTCACCGAGTTTCTCGTTCGCCGCCGTCAGATCCGCAACCGAGGAGCCCTGCGAATCAGCCGCCTTCTCACTCTCGGCGAGGCGCGTGCGCAACGCCGCGATCTCGGCCTGCGCCTTCTCGGCCGCGGATTGCGACGCGCCGGCCGATTGCACGGCATCGGTGCGCTGCTGTTGCAATTGGTCGATCTGGCGCTGCGCGGCCACGAGTTGCGCGCCGACGTTCTTCAGGCGCTCGTCGAGGGCCCGGTTTTCGTCCGCCAGCTTGGAATTCTCCGCGCCGGTCAACCGCTCGGACTCGGCCAGCTTCTGCGTCAGGACCGCGATCTGCGTTTTGAAATCCGCCTTCTCCTGCTGGAGCCGGCTGTTCGCCTCCGTGAGGTCCGCGACCGTCGAGCTGTGCGAACCTTCGGCCTTTTCCGCTTCCGCCAGTTGCGCGCGCAGTGTCTCGCGTTCCTTCGCGGCCTTCGCGCTGTCCGCGAGCAGTTGCTCGTTCTGCCGGCGCAGATTTTCCGCCGCATCCGTCAGCTCGCGCACCCGCGCCTGCGCGCGGTCGAAGTCGGCGCGGCTGGGACCGTCGTCCGCCTGCTTGGCCGCGAGCAACGCCCGGTTGGCATCGCTGAGCGCCTTGCTGGTCTCGCGGGCCTTCTGCAGCTGCTCGGCGAGCGCGCTGATCTCCCGCGCGGCCGCCGTGCGGTCGTCCTCGATCGCGCTCTCGAGCTGCTTCACGCGATCCTGCAGCGTGCGGATCTCCATCTGATAGGCGTCGGGCCGGGCGGCATTCACCGCCTGAGCCTGCGCGGCGAGCGCAGCCTCGGCGGTTTTCTGCGCATTGACGAAATCCTGTTCGAGTTTCGCGTTCGTCGCCGTGAGGTCCGCGACCTGCGCGCGGAGCCGGTCGCTCGCCTGACTGGCGTCCGCGAGGTCGCTGCGCAACTTCGCTGTCGCCGCGTCGTCGGCCGAGGGTTGCGTGCGCACGGTGACGAGACGCGCATCCTCCAGCTGTTTTTCCGTCGCAGTCAGGCGCGTCTGCGCTGCCTGCAATTCCGCCTCGCGCTTCGCCGCATCGCGCTGCAACTGCTCCAATTGGGTCCGCAGTCCGGACGCCTGCGCGACATCGCGGCGCAACTGGGCATTTTCGTTCTGGAGCGTCGCCAGGCCCGCGGCCGACGTGCGCAAACTCGCCAGCTCCGCCCGCAAACCGGCCGCTGCCGCCGCCTCCTGCCGGGCCGCGGCGAGCGCCTTCTCGAGCCGGTCGTTCTCGGTCGTCAACTCGGCCACATCGGCCGCGCTCTTGTTGAGCGCTGCGTTGGCCTCGCCCAATTTGCCCTGCAAGGCTGATGAATCCGTCGCCCCCGCGGCGGAGGCTTGCGCCAGTTGCCGGCGGGCGTCGTCACGCTCGCGTTGCGCGCCGGCCACGTCGTCCTGCAAGCGAGCCACCTCGGCCTTCGCGTTCGCCGCGTCGGCCTGGCTCTTCTCCAAGGCGGCGCCGAGATCGGCGAGCTTGGCTTGAAGCGCGGCGGTATCGGCGCTGCCGGAACGGGCGCTCGCGAGCTGGCTCTTCAACACGTCGCGCTCGATGGAAATGTCCTTCACGGCCTCCTCGGCTTTCGACAGCGCGGCCTTGGTCGCCGCCAGGTCGTTTTGCGCGGGTGCCTGCTTCGACTGCAACGCGGCGAGCTCACGCTGGGCTGCCGTCGCCTGCCGCTCGGCGCGTTCGCGATCGAGGCGCGCCCCGGTGAGGCTGTTGTTCGCCGCTTTCAGCGCCGCTTCGGCGTTCGCCAACTTGGCCTCGAGTTCCGCCGGGCGATTGCCCGTCTTGGCCGCTTGGGCGATCTGCTGGCGCAGTGCTTCGGCCTGAGTCGCGTTTTCGCGCGCGGCTTGTTCGGCCGCACTCAGCGCCGACTTCGTTCCCGCCAACTCCGCCTCGAGTGCGGCGACGCGAGCGGCCTGCGCCCGCGCGGTTTCCGCGGCCGAATCGCCGGCGGCACTCTGCTGTTGCTTCAGGTTCGCGGCGTCGTTGGCTGCCGCCAGTTGCGAGCGGAGGTCGCGCACGGAAGCTTCGCCGGCCGCCACCGCCTGGTTTGCGGCGGTGAGCTGGCTTTCGAGTTCCGAAACTCGTTCCGCCTGCTTTTGCGCGGCGGCGGCCTGTTCCTGGAGCGCACGCAGGGCGGTCGCGTTCTGGGCGAGGTTCGCCTCGGCGGTCGCCAGGCGGGCTTTCGCGGCCGTGAGTTCGTCACGCAGGGACGCGGTGGCGCCCGAGGCAGCCTGCGCCTGCTCCGCGGTCTTGGCGGTGGCGGAAAGCTGATCGCGCAGTTGCTCCGTCGTCGCGACGGACTTCGCGAGCTCGGCCTTGGTCGATACGAGTTCGGCGCGCACCGGTTGCAAATCGGCCACGGCGGCATCGCGCTCGCGTTGGGCGGTGGCGGCCTGGCGTTCGGCGCGTTCGCGGTCGAGGCGTGCGCCGCTCAACGTCGCATTCGCTTTCTTCAACGCGTCCTCGGCGGCGGCGAGGCGGGTTGAGATATCCGAGGATTTCTCGCCCGCTTTCTCCGCGCCGGCGACTTTCTGGCGCAGGGACTCAACCTCGGCAGCACGCTCGTTCGTGGCCTGCTCCGCAAGCGCCAGCGCCTTCTGGGCGTTCGCGAGTTCGGACTCGAGCGCGGACACGCGTTCGCCCAACCGCTGCGCGTTCGCGGCGGTGGCGCGCAGCGCGGTCACCTGCTCCTGCAACGCGCGCACGCTGTCCGCGTTGTCCGAGGCGGTTTTCTCCGCCGCGGCCAGCTGCGCTTTGGTCGCCGTCAGTTCGTCGCGGAGCGCGCTGGCCGTGGCCAACGCGGTTTGCGCACTGTCCGCGGCCTTCGCGGCAGCCGCCAGTTGCTCACGCAGCTGGCGCACGGCGGCTTCGCTCGTCGCGAGATCGGCTTTCGCGGTGGCAAGTTGATCCTGCAATCCCGCCAGCTTGCCGGCCTGATCGCGCGCGGCTTCGGCGGTTTGGGTGGCGGCGGCGAGTTGCTGGCGAAGCTGGGTGATCTCCTGCTCGGCGCGCGTCCGAGCGGTGGTGGCGTCGGACTCGAGCGACGCGATGCGGGCGTTCGCGGCATCGAGCAGGCGCGTGTCGCGCGCGGCGGCGATGAGGCGCTCGTTCTCGGCGCGGAGGGTGGCGACCTGCGCGAGGGCGGTTTCGGCGCTCTTGGCGGCGTCGCGCAAGGTCGCGAGGTCCTGCTGGAGCTGCTGATTTTGGCTTTCGGCGGCCGCGAGCGTTTGCCGGGCGTTCTGGTATTCGGTGCGGAGCTTGCCGGCGTCCTCGCGAATGCTGGCGCGGTCGGCCTCGGCGATGGACAACTGCGACTGGAGCTCCTCGAGCTGTTTTTTCGCGGCGAGCAGCGGCGCGTCGTTGCGCTGCGCGGCGGCGCCGAGCTTGGCGTTCTCCTCCGTGAGTTGCTGGACGCGGTTGCGGAGCGCCTCGAGATCCTTGGTGGCGCCATCGGCGGTCGCGGCGGCGGCGCGGGCGGTTTCGAGTTCCTTCTGGAGCGAGGCGAGTTGGGCGGCGCTCGCGTCGGCCTCGGTGCGCAAGGCGGCGGCGCTGGTTTGCGCGGCCTTCAGATCCTGCCGGGCCTTTTCCTCGGCGGCGACGGACGTGGCGAGCTGCGTGCGGAGCTGTTCGAGTTGGGCCGGGGGAACGGCTCCCGCCTTCAGGCGACTGAGTTCGTTTTCGAGGCGCTGGTTGAGGACACGGAGATTGCTCGCCTCGCCGGCGAGGCGGCGCAGACGCGCGACTTCGTCCTGCAGGTTGCGGACTTCGCTGCCGGGGTTCGCGGCGGCGGCGACCTGATCGCGGGCGGCGGCGAGATCCTTTTCGAGTTGGGCGGCGGTGGCGGTGGTTTGCTCGAGTCGCTGCTTCGTGTCCGCGAGTTCGCGGTTCAGGCGTTCGAGCTCGGCCTTCGGATTGCCTTGCTCGTTGAGGGATTTCTCGAGCGAGTTGGCCCACTTTTCCAGTTCGCCCTTCTCGCGCTCGAGGCGCGTCTTTTCGAGCGTGAGTCGCTGGTTGACCTCGGAGAGCCGGTTGTTGGCGGTCTGGAGGCGTTCGATGTCGTCGCGGTTCGACGTGCCAGCGCGAGGTGCGGACGAGGTGGTGGCGGCGATCGCGGGGGCGGCGGACGCGGCGGCCTTCAGCTGATCGCGGAGCTGGACGACAAGCTGGTCGGATTGGGCGCGCTGCTCGGCGGTGAGTGATTTCGCGACGAAGTCGCGGCCTTGGGGATTCGCGCCGCCTTCCGTGCCGAGGGTGAGCCAGGCAAAGGCGGTGGCGGGATCGACGGGCAAACCGCCGCGGCCGGTGACGTAGAGCAGGCCGAGATTGTTCTGCGCGGGGGCGAAGCCCTGGACCGCGGCGGCGCGGTAGAGCGTGGCGGCCTGCACGTCGTCCTGCTTCACGCCGCGGCCGTCCTCGAACAGGAGGCCGAGGTTGTATTGGGCGCGGGCGTAGCCTTGGTCGGCGGCGGCTTTATACCAGCGGGCGGCCTGGGCGTCGTCCTTGCGGACGCCGCGGCCGACTTCGTAGACGAGGCCGAGGTTGTATTGGGCCTCGGCGAGGCCTTTTTCGGCGGCGGCTTTGAACCAGACGTTGGCTTCGAACTCGTCCTTCGCGACGCCGCGGCCGCTGGCATACATGTTGCCGACGTTGAATTGCGCAGCGGGATAGCCTTGCTCGGCGGCCTGAAGGTAAAAGCGAAAGGCAGCCTTCTCGTCGGGCGCGGTGCCACGACCGAGCTCGTTGGCGAGGCCGAGATTGAATTGCGCGGGGGCGTAGCCCTTCGCGGCCGCGCGTTCATACCAGCGCAGCGCGCCCGCGTAGTCCTTGTTCTGCGCCAAGGCGTTGCCGAGGGCGTTTTGGGATTCGACGTCGCCGCCCTCGGCCCGCTGTTGCAGCGGCGCGAGGTCAGCGGCGGGCGCATCGGCCGCACGGAGCGGCGCCGCGAGGGCCAGCAACGTGCAGAGAAACGCGATCACGCGCCCGTGGCGCGATGAGCTGAGTCGATGAAAACCTCCGAGGAGACCGGCGATGCGCACCGTTCAAGCTAAGGGGAAAACCTTAGCCGGGAGCAAGGCTGCATCCTGCATTCCGTGAATGATTTTCTTGTCCGGCGGGCAGAACGTGGCGAGGGCGCTGGAGAGCCGAACGGCTCCGCCGACGACGAAGTAATACGGGCAGAGACGCAGGCGACCGGCCTTGCGTTCGGCGACGGGAGGCTGACCGGTGGCGGCGGCCGTGTAGACGGGATGTTCGACGCGCTTCGGTTTCCGGTATTCCTGCAGGACGTGGAGGTTCGTCGGCGCGAGTTTCAGCGCCTGCTCGACGCCGGCCTGCCACTCCTCGCGGGAGCAATCGCTGCCGAGCACAACGCTGCGCGCGCCCCATGCGGTTTCGTGAAAACCGGAGATTTTGATGATGAGATCGCGCTCCTTCTGCGAGGCGGCAACGAGGTCGCGCCAGTCGTTGAGCGCCCGGCCGCCGACGCGCGGGCCATCGAGCACCGCGCCGGGCGGCAACGGCGCGGGGTCCATGATCCAGGACTGCGGAATCAGCGCGCGGAGCGTCGCGAGGGATTTCTTCGAGAGGTTCTCCGCCCAGAAATCGCCCAGCAGGTGGTGGTGGAAGAGCGCGAGCGCGAGTTTCTCCTCCTGGAAATGCCGCATCGGCGGCGCGATCGCCACGTGGCCAGCTTGCCAGACTTCCAGAATGTGGGGCGCGACGCGGATGCTGGCCCAATCGAACAGCTCGAAAAACCGGTAGATGATGTCGATCTTCTCGGGCGTGCCTCCGCTATCGAAGAACAGTTCGCCGCCGAGGGGGAAGACTTCGTCGGGCGCGAGGCAGTAGACGCGGCGCCCGAGGCGTTGGAACTGCTCGGCGAGCCACTGCATCTCCGGGCGATACGTGCCGGCCTCCTCGCTGACGAGGATCGCGATGAGCGGATTGCGCGCTTCGGGGCGGAGCGCGGCGAGCGAGGCGTAGAAATTCTCGATCATCGCGTCGCCGTGCCCGAGCACCTGCTCGCCGGCCTCGTCGGCGTAGAGGCGATTCAGGAACGCGGTGAGGCCGATGCCGCCGGGCACCGAGTCGAGTTCCGTGAGCGCGAAGCCATCCTCGGTGAGCAGCAGGTCCGGACGCAGCACGGTGGGAAACGCGCCGCGGTTTTTCGGGTCGCGCGCGTGGCGGACGAGCTCGGGGGGTTTGCCGCGGTCGAGATAGTCGGCGACCCATGGCGCGAGCAGCGGCTTGTTGCGCAGAAGATTTTTCCCGGCCGCCGAGCGCAGATAGAGCGTCTCGAGCGCCTGGTGAAACTCGAGGCAGGCCGCACCGATCGTCTCGAGTTGCTGCACCTGCTCCGGAGTGAGCGGCCAGGCTTCCGGCGACAGCTGCCACGTCTTCGCCTCGAAGAGCGGCTGGGCGCCGAGGGAATCCTGAATGTGAGAATAAGCGAGGCCGGGCATGGTCGGAGGACTGAGGACGGAATACGGAGGGCGGGAAAATACAAACGGCGCGTGCGTGTTAGGCGGGAAGTGGACGGCGCTGTGCTATCGGTTCTCCGTTTTCAGTCCTCCGTCCTCGGTCCTCGGTTCTCCGTTTTCCGCTCACTCGTCGTCCATCTGGATGTCCTTGTTGCGGTGGCGCGGACAGCCAGCGCGGAGCCAGGCGTAGACGAAGCGATCGAGGTCGCCGTCGAGCACACCCTGCGTATCGCTGGTCGAGACGCCGGTGCGGAGGTCCTTCACCATCTGGTAAGGCTGCAGCACGTAGCTGCGGATCTGGCTGCCCCACCCGATTTCGCCTTTCTCGCCGTAGAATTTCTCCATCTCGCTGCGCTGCTCGTCCTGTTTCTTTTCGTAGAGGCGAGCCTTGAGGACGTTCATCGCGCTGGCGCGGTTTTTGATCTGCGAGCGCTCGTTTTGGCAGACCACGACCAAGCCGGTCGGGATGTGCGTGATGCGCACCGCGGAGTCGGTGGTGTTGACGCCCTGACCGCCCTTGCCGGACGAGCGGTAGACGTCCACGCGGATGTCGCTGTCGGGAATTTCGATTTCGATCTCGTCCGTTACCTCCGCGATCACGTCGATCGCGCAGAAAGAAGTGTGGCGACGCTTATTCGCGTCGAAGGGACTGATGCGCACGAGGCGGTGCACGCCGCGCTCGGCTTTGGCGTAGCCGTAGGCGTTCTCACCCTTGATGAGGAGCGTGGCCTTGGTGATGCCGGCCTGGTCGCCCATCTGCACGTCCTGCACCTCGACTTCGAAGCCGCGGCGCTCGGCCCAGCGCAGATACATGCGGAAAAGCATGTCGCACCAGTCGTTCGACTCGGTGCCGCCGGCGCCGGACTGGATCGAGAAAATGGCGTTGTTGCGGTCGAACTGGCCCGTGAGGAAGGATGCGATCTCGAGCTTGTCGAGTTCCTCGACCATGGTCGCGACGTTGGCGTCGAGTTCCTTGGCGTAGGCCTCCTGCTCGGCTTTGTCCGCGGACTCGATCAGCTCCACCATGACAGCGGCGTCGTCGAGCTTCTTGTTGAAGGCGACGAGGCCGCCGATGGTCTTCTTCAGGCCGTTGACCTTGGCGATGTGTTTCTGGGCTTTATCGGTATTGTTCCAGAAATCCGGGGCGCCCATCTGCGCCTCCATCGCTTCTATTTCGCGCTGCTTTTGTTCGACGTCAAAGAAACCTCCACAAGTAGCCGGCGCGCTTCTTGATGAGCTCGAGGTGCGAGAAAGTTTCGGGAGCGATCATGTCGCGCCCATGAGCCCAAGAAGCTCAGGGCTCCGCAAGGGTTTTTTGCAATTCCGGCAGGCGCGGGGGTTCGCCGAGGTAGACGACCCGGCGATTCCCGAGCCAATACCACCGCTTCTCCTCCGGCCGCGCCGGCAGGAAAAACGTCCGTCGGTCCGCCAGTTCCCGCTGCGCGCTGTCGTAGAGCACGATGCCCCACCCCGCCTGCCCCTCGACCAACGCCGGCACCGGCACGGCGAGCGTCACCTTCAAATCCCGCCGCGGATACGGCTCGAGCAGCAACTCGCCGCCCACGCGTGCGTAGGCGCGTTGTCCCGGCGAAGCGGCCGTGGCGCGTTCGACCCGCAACGGCTCCGGCGTCATCGCGGGCACGTCCCACGCCCGCAGCGGACCGCGCGGGCGCTTGCCGAAGCCGTCGTTGTAGACCTCAAACAACGTCCCATCCTTCGCGACCTCCGCACCGTCCGCACGCGGCGTGAAATGGCGCAGCACGGTCGGCTCGCTCGGCCGCGCGGAGAAATCGACGCCGAGCCACGGCAAGACGCAGAGCGCCACCGGAACGAGGTTCGCGATCGTCGCCAGCACCCAAAGCTCGCCGAGGCGCGACGGCTCGCTCGGCGGCGCGTCCTTCAATTGCAGCGCGCGCAAATCCGCGCTCACTTGCGCCAATTCGGCCGCGAGTTGCGGCGGCGTTTTTCCCAGCGCCGCGCCGATCTCGCGCGCCGTCCGCGCCGCACGGCTCGGTCCGTCGCGCCACGTCCACGGCGGCGAGCCGGGCGCTTCGTGCTGCCGGGTCGCGTTGAACAGCGCCCGGGCCAGCCAGCGTAACCCGAGGGCGATCGCGGCCAGGATTCCCATCCAAACCCACGCCTGGGCCGCGACCGCGAGCGCCAGCGGCGCCGCCCAGACGCCGAGGAACACCGGCCAGCGGCCGAGCAAGGCGGGCGCAGCCGAGAGCAGACGCGCCGCCCGGCCCCAGAAAATCGCCGCGCGCAATCGTGCGGCCTGCGCGCCGAGTTCCGCGGCCCGGCGGGCGCGCCACTCGGCATGGGTGACGAAGCCGAACTCCTTCGCCCGTTCGCCGACGAAGGCGAGCAACATCAGCTCGGTGCGTGTCGGCTTTTCGGCGGTGAGCAGCGCGGCGAGCGCCGGGTCGGCCACGGTCGCGTAGGCGCTGCGCAGGCGCTCGTGCCGGCTGGCGAGATCCTTGTCGGACTCGAAGGCGAACCACAGCAACCGAATCTGCCCGACCTCGTCGGCCGCAGTCGCCCAGCCGGCGTGGAGCGCGCGCTGCAGCGCATCCATGCCCGCTTCCGCCAACAGCGCCAGCGCCCGTCCCGCGCCCGCATCGACCGCCTCCACCGCCCGGCGATAGGCGCCGGTGCTGAGCACGCGCGCGAAGGCGAGCGCCTCCGCCGGCGGCGCGTCGGCGAACATCTCCTGCAAACCGGCCGAGTCGATCACCCAGCGCTGCACCGAGAGCGGACGCGGCGAGTTCGGCGCCAAGGCGCGCCACGCGAGACCCGCCACCGCGGCGCGACGCGGATTCAGCGGCAGCTGCTGCCAGGCGAACGACTCCACGCAGCCGAGGATCTGCTCGACCTTGTCATGCTCGGCGCGCAGCGCGGGCAGCTCGGCGAGGAATTGCCGCAAGGTCGGCTCGGGCGATTTGGTCGCGGGGAAAAACTGCTGCACGCCGTCGAACGCGTTGTCGGGTTGCAGAAAAAATTCCGCCGCCTCCGGCACGGTGAACGCCCGGCGGCGCCACCAGAACAGGCGTGCGTCGCGGGGCAGGTCGTAGCGGTCCAGGGCGGCTTCGCGCTGCACCCAGCGCAGGACCTGCTCGCCCTGCCAGCGTCCGTCGCGCGAGCTGGCGAGCAATCCGCGCAGCAGCAACCGCACGCGCGGGTGCGCCTGATGGGGCAGCAGTTCGACGGCGCCGGCGCGCACGCCGGACGGGTCGCGCTCCAGCAGCGCGTTCTCGGCGCGGGCGCGCAACTCGGGCGGATCGTCGGCGACGTTGCGCTCGAAGAGGAGGTCGTAGACGTGGCTGCCGTGCACGATTTCCTGCACGAGGCGACCCAGCGACCACCAATCCCACGCGCACAGCGCCGGACCGGGTTTGTGTTTGAACAGGCCCGCGGCCTCGGGCGGCGCGTAGTAGGGATTGACGGCCACCGGGATCAGATCCGTCTGCGCGTGCAGCGTGGCGAACTCCCAGCCGCCCAGTTGCACATGCATGCCGTGACCGTCGTCGCCGATGAAGATCGACTGCGGCTGGAGGCGGAGGTGCACGATCCCTTCCTGATGCAGCCGATCCAACTGCGTGCCGACTTGCCGGACGAAATTCTCGATGTCGGCGAGCTCGGGCTGATGCGCGGCGAGCCACTCGCGCAGCGGCACGCCGGCGGGCAGCGCGGTCACTTCGTAGCGCCAGCCGTTCTCCTCGTGCGCCTCGCGCGGAGCGACCATGCCATCGGATTCCATGGCCGCGATCCGATCCCACGCTTCGCCGTGTGCCGCCGCATCCTCGCCGATCGGACGCGCGTGCAGCAGCACTTCCTCCATCGAGGTCGCATCCGAGGCGAGGAAGCCGGTCCCGTGCGCCTTGGAAATCTGGAAATGCCGCCAGCGCTTCCCTTCGGCCAAACCGCTGCCGCCGCCGTTGCCGGCGGGCAATGGCGCAGCCGCCGGCGCGGTGGGGCCGGTGGCAACAGGCAGAGCGGAGTCATCCGCTCCGGTTGACGGTTCGGGCATAAGGGGACCGTGGATGGTGTCCCTTCATCGTCACGCTGGCGCGCGGACTTGAGCCGCGGCCCCGAGCGAAGGGGCCCGACGATGCGGCTCAGGCGCGGAGCGTGCCGGCGGCTTTTTCCGCGAGGAAGGAAGCGTAGGCCCGGGCCACGCCTTCGCGGAGCCCGATGCGGGCTTTCCAGCCGAGGGCGGTCAGGCGGGAGACGTCCATGAGCTTGCGCGGCGTGCCGTCGGGCTTGGAGCTGTCCCAGACGATGCGCCCCTTGAAACCGGTGACCTCGGCGACGATTTCGGTCAGTTCCTTGATCGTGACGTCCACGCCGGTGCCGACGTTGACCCAGTCGGGCGGGTTTTCGAGGTGGAGCAGGAAAGCGCAGGCGTCGGCGAGGTCGTCGACATGGAGAAACTCGCGCTTGGGCGAGCCGGTGCCCCAGGCGATGACTTCGGCGCGGCCGGCTTCCTTCGCTTCGTGGAACTTGCGAATCAGCGCCGGCATCACGTGCGAATTCTGCAGGTGGTAGTTGTCCGCCGGGCCGTAAAGATTCGTCGGCATCGCCGAGTGGTAGAGGACGCCGTGCTGTTTGCGGTAGTATTGCGCGAGCTTGAGGCCGGCGATCTTGGCGATGGCGTAGGCTTCGTTGGTCGGCTCGAGGGCACTGGTGAGCAGGCAATCCTCGGGCATCGGTTGCGGTGCGTGCTTCGGGTAGATGCACGAGCTGCCGAGAAAGAGGACGCGCTTCACGCCGGCCGCATAGGCGCCATGGATGCAGTTGGCGGCGATGGCGAGGTTCTCGAATAGGAAGTCGGCCGGGTAGGTGTTGTTGGCGTGGATGCCGCCGACCTTGGCGGCGGCGATGATGGCGACGTCGGGCTTTTCGGCGGCGTAGAACGCGGCGACGGCAGCCTGATTCGTCAGATCGAGTCCGTCGCGGCGGGAGCGCAACAGGAGCGAGACGCCGGGCTCGGCTTGGAAGCGACGCACGAGAGCGGCGCCGACCATGCCTTGGTGACCTGCGATGTGGAGTCTCATTGTCAGTAGCGAGTAGTGGGTAGCGGGTAGATGGCCGAACAGCGTGATACTCGCTCTCCGCTACTCGCTCCGTCAAAAATCAGGCGAAGGGTGTCGTGGAGACGTTCGGCAGCGCGGCGATCTGCGCCTCGCGTTTGGCGAGCTCGAGGTCGGCCTCGGTCATGATCTTCACGAGCTCCTTGAAGCGGACCTTCGGCTCCCAGCCGAGTTGCTTCTTGGCCTTGGCGGGATCGCCGATGAGCAGATCGACCTCGGCCGGGCGCTCGTAGCGGGCGTCGTATTTGACGTATTTCTCCCAATCGAGACCGAGCAGGCCGAAGGTTTCCTGGATGAACTCCTTGACCGTGTGAGTCTCGTTCGTGGCGACGACGTAGTCGTCGGGCTGCTCCTGCTGGAGCATGACCCACATCATCTCGACGTATTCCTTGGCGTAGCCCCAATCGCGCTTGGCGTCGAGGTTGCCCATGAAGAGCGAGTCCTGGAGGCCGAGTTTGATGCGCGTGGCGGCGCGCGTGATCTTGCGGGTGACGAAGGTCTCGCCGCGCCGCGGGCTCTCGTGGTTGAAAAGGATGCCGGACGAGGCGTGAAGATTGTAGCTCTCGCGGTAGTTCACCGTGAGCCAGTGCGCATACATCTTGGCGCAACCGTAGGGCGAGCGCGGCCAGAACGGCGTGGTCTCGACCTGCGGGACCTGCTGGACCTTGCCGAACATCTCCGAGGACGACGCCTGGTAGTAGCGGCATTTCTTCACGAGGCCGGCCTCGCGGATGGCTTCGAGGATGCGCACGGCGCCGACGCCCGTGACGTCGCCGGTGTATTCCGGAATGTCGAAGGAGACGCGGACATGCGACTGCGCCGCGAGGTTGTAGATCTCGTCCGGCTGTAGGTTGTAGAGCAGTTTCACCATCTGCACGGAATCGGCGAGGTCGCCATAGTGCAGGAACAGGCGCACGCCGTTGATGTGCGGGTCACGATAAAGATGATCGATCCGGCTGGTGTTGAAGGTCGACGCGCGACGGATGACGCCGTGAACCTCGTAGCCTTTGGACAGGAGCAGTTCGGCAAGGTAGGAACCGTCCTGGCCGGTGATGCCGGTGATGAGGGCTTTCTTCATGCGGGGTTGAGGAGCTAGAGGCAGATTCCGCGCTCAGGCAAGCGCGCGGATTCGCAGCGCGGCCGCTCCGTCGCGCCCGCTCAATGACTAACCAGGCGATGCTCGACGACGTAGCGCAGGAGGTCCGCCGTCGTGCTCAGGCCGAGCTTGTCCATGATGCGCGCGCGATAGGTGCCGACGGAAGTGACACTGATGTCGAGGGCGGCCGCGACCTCCTTGTTCGACCGACCTCGCCCCAAGCCGATCAACACTTCCACTTCCCGCTGCGACAGCGCCGCCATCGCCCCGCGCCGCGCGCCCGGGCGTTTGACCAGCAATGCCTGCAACTCCGGACTGCGGTAACCGCGACCAGCCAGGGTCTCCGTCGCCGCCTGCCCGATCGTCACGCGATCCGCCGTCTTGCACAAATAGCCATCCGCCCCCGCCTCGATCGCCGCGAGGCCCATCTTGTGCTCCGGAAACATCGAGAACACCAGGATCGGCACTTCCGGCCGCAATGCCCGCACGCGACGCAGCGTTTCCAATTCCGTGCCCCCCGGCAGCCCCAGGTCGAGCACGACCAAATTCCACGGCTCGCGTTCGACGGCGGCCATTACTTCCCCCGCCGTGCCAGCATACTCGAACTTCGCCCCGGACATCCGCCGCCGAATCGCCGCTTTCAACGCGTCGCGAACGAGCGCGTGGTCATCCGCCAGCAAAATTCGTGCAACGGTCTCTTCCGTCATCGACTCGCCATCGTTCGTGCCGACACTGGAGTCATCAATTCAAATTTGCCCCCGTGAGCGTCAAAAACCCGTGCGATTCCCTGTGGTGGACTCTCCCGCGCCGATCGGCTGGCACGCTGGTGCTGCTTATTCTGGCGCTCTTCCACGCCACCACATCCGCCCAGCCGGCGAGCCCGTCCGACGCGCGCATCGACGCGCTCATCAAGCAAGCTCGCGCGCTCGACGCCACCGAACCCGCCCGTGCCATTCCCCTCGCCCGCGAAGCGTTCGCACTCGCCCAACAGAGCGGCAATCGGGTCGCTGAACTCCGCGCGCGCGCCCAGCTCAGCCAATCCCTCCGCCGCAACAGCCTCTACGGCGAAGCCCGCCAAGTCACCGACGGCGGCCTCGCCCTGCCCCTCGGCTCCACGCCCGCCGAACGCCTCGCGCGCGCCGCGCTCGTCTACGAATCGGGCCAGATCCATTGGAACCGCGGCGACTACACGACCGCCGAAGCCTGTTACCTGGACGCCCAGCATCTGGCTGAGGAATTGCACGACGATGCCCTCCTCACCTCCGTATTGAACGGCCGCGGCGTCGTCGCCCGCCATCAGAAAATTTACGACCAATCCGAGCAACACTTTCGCGCCGCGCTCGCACTCGCAGAGAAAAACGACTTCGACGACTTCCGCCTCCAGATCCGCAACAATCTCGCGATTCTGCTCTACGATCAGCACCGCTTCGACGAAGCCCGCCCGCTCCTGCTCGAAAACCTCCGCGTGCACACCGCGGCGAAGAACCGCCGCAGCATGGCCAATGCGCTCATCAACCTCGGCTCGCTCGAGAATACCGCTAAAAATCCCGCCGGCGCCCTTCCATTCTTCGAGCAAGCGCTCGCGCTGCGCCTCGAACTCGGTGTCCCGCGCCACATCGCGTCCGCCCGCATGGCCGTCGCCACCACGCTCGCACGTCTCGGCCGCGGCGACGAAGCGCTCGCCCAACTCCGCCTCGCCACACCGATCGTCGAGCAAATCGACAGCCACGAGATCCTCGGCAACTTCTACTCGGCCTATAGCGAAGCCGCCGCCGCCGCCGGCGACTACCGCGCCGCGCTCGACTACCAGCGGAAGGCGCAGAGCGAAAACGACACCGTCGCCAGCGAAAACACCGCCAAGACGATCGCGGAGCTCCGCGAGCGCTTCGACGCCGAGAAACGTCAGCGCCAGATCGCCGAACTCAAGGCCGCCCAGCAAAAGCAGGACGCCGAACTCGCAGTAACGGAAAAGGAGTTGAGCCGCACGCGCGCTGAGCGCATCGGCCTGGCCGCGCTGCTGCTCTTCGGTCTCATCGCCGCGATTGCGATCATCAGCCGGCAGCGCGCCATCACCCGCGCCGAACGGCGCATCCACGCCGAGACCCGCCGCGCGCGCGACGCCGCCGAAGAAGCCGCCGCCCTGAAATCCCGCCTGCTCGACCTCGCCTCGCATGACCTCAAGGCGCCGCTCGTCGGCGCGATGCTCACCGCCGAGACGATCGCCGATGAAAGCGCCGACCGACCCGAGATCGCTCAACTCGCGCGCGGACTCCGCGGCGAAAATCAGCGTTTGCTCGCGCTCGTGCAGGATCTCCTCGACGGCTCCGCCGCCGAGGCCGGCCGTCTCGCGCTCGATCGCACACCGGTCGATCTCGCCGCGCTCGCCGGTGAAGTCGCCGCCGCCTTCGCCGAACGCGCCGCGCAGAAGCAGCAACGGATCGAAATTCTTGCCGCCATCGACGGCACACCTGCAACCATCGACGGCGATGCCGCGCGTCTGCGCCAGGTGCTCGATAACCTCCTCAGCAACGCGCTCAAGTTCTCCTCCGCCGGCACCACCACGCACCTCGCCGTGCGTCGCACTCCAGAAGGTTGGGTGCGGCTTGAGGTGCGCGATGAAGGTCCGGGTCTCACCGCCGAAGATCGGGCCGGACTCTTCCAGCGCTTCCGACGCCTCAGCGCCGCCCCCACCGGCGGCGAGCCCTCCACGGGCCTCGGTCTGGCACTGGCACGAGACATCGTGGTCGCCCACGGCGGCCGCCTCGACGTCGAATCGGAGCCTGGAAAGGGCGCGACGTTCTACGTCGAGTTTCCGGAGCAAAAGTAGAGGGAGCTGAAAGCTTCCTCTACTTTGGAAAAACCAAAACCCCGGCCACGCGAACGTGAACCGGGGCCATTCGAGAGGTGATCGAAAATCAGTTTTGGACCGCCGCCACGCGACGCCGCTGGCGGTTCACCGCGACCGCACCGAGCGCCAGCGCGCCGAAGATCGCCGCATAGGTAGACGGCTCGGGCACCGCCGAAGCGTTCGCGATCGTCAACGAGCTGATGCTGATCGGCACCACCGTGTTGGACGGTAACACCATGATAAAAGGAGAAGCGGTGGGGCCGTCCTGGTTGACCAGATAGGTGCTGGGCGTGATGTAAGTGGATAGATAGGCGTTCGGATCGGTCACCGCCGCGCCGAGAACCGGAATCGACAGGCCGGTCCAAGGGATATTCTGGAAGCGGATTTGGTTTATCGGAGTCCCGTTCACCGCAAGATCCGCCGACTCCATCATAAACAGCGCCGCCGAGAGCTTGCCATAAGTGGACGAGCCGTCGTTGCTCACGTCGATCATGCCAATGTAGCCGCCCACCGTGCCAGACAAGCCGGTGCCGGTCAGACTGGTCCACAGACCCGGCTGGCTCCACCGCATCGTCATGGGCTGGTTGCTGGTGTCGTAATAGACCGTGGGCGACAGACTCTGAGCCAGCGTGAAGGTGAACGTGACGTTCTGGCCCGCAGTATAGCCGCCTGCAGTCGACGTCGCCACGCCCGAGTAGGTGAGAGTGAACTGGGCGTCCGCGATAAGCGCCGCCGCAAGGCTCGCCGCCACAAACATGGTCGCGCGAAACAGCCGGTAGGTGCGTGATGATGAACGAGTGATCATGGGTGAAGAGGAGGAACAGCGTGACTTCCGAAAACGCACCGCGCTCTCGCCCGACGACGTGTCCTGACTCCGACTATACATGGTCACGCGCTGCCCCGTCCTGTCGTTTTTCAACGACGCGAGGCCGACTTCCCTCACGCCGCGCCGAGAGTTCCCAGCGCCAAGGACCTGCGCCTCAGGCCAACCGCACCGGCATCGTTTCCGGAGCGAGAGTAGCGGGAGCTTCCAGCTCCCGCGTTTGACGCACGCGAAGAATCGGGAGCTGGAAGCTCCTGCCACTTTGGCAAACAAAACCCCGGCCACGCGAACGTGAACCGGGGTCGTGCGAGAGTTGGTTGGAAATCAGTTTTGCGCCGCCGCCGCGCGACGACGCTGGCGGACAATCGCGACCGCACCGAGCGCCATCGCACCGAAGATCGCCGCGTAGGTCGAGGGCTCGGGCACGGCGGAGGTGACGTAGAGATCGAAACTCGGCTGGATCGTGCTGATGCCGTAGTAACCTGAGCTGTCCCACACCGCACCGCCGTTGCTGCTGCCGCGGTAGCTGTCGAACGTGAAGCCGACGGAGCTCGACGGCGTGGTCTCAGATCCCGTCCGCACCCAAATCGGTCCGGGGGCAGCGTCGTGCACCACGATGAAATACGACACCCCGGTTTGGAGCTGAAGGGTGCCGGAAGCCAACGTGAGATCGTAGGTTTGTGCGCCCGTGCTCTGCGGCGCGACGGAGAGCGTGTTGAATGCCGCCAGTAAAGTGCCGGGATTGCCACCGACGTTGCTGTAGATGCCACCTTCAACCGTCGTCGGCGTGTCCGAGTAGAGACTGTAGAACGGCGCGGTGACGTGATCGAACGTGTAGCTCGTGGCGCCGACGGTGAACCCGACCGCGCCCCAGAAATCGGTCGTCGGATCGGCGTAGAAGATCGGATAGGCAGCCGTCAGCGGGACTGAGCCCGTGGTGCCACCGAGATTGCCGAAGGCAATCGAAGTTTGGGCCGAGGCGGAAATCGCAGCCGCCAAGGCGCCGATAAACAGAGTCGAGCGAAGGAAGAGGGACATGGGTGTCAGTGTGGAGGCGTTTCCGTTACGGCGAACGCGGAGCTACTATACCGGTTTTCCGTCGCGGCCTCCTGTCGTTTTCCGACGACAGTCCGCCGTTTCGCGAACAGATGCTGTCGGAGCGCAATCTCAGTTGTCCCGAGAAAACCAAACCCCGGCCGCGCGAGGCGAACCGGGGCGAGAATACGCCAGAAGAGAAACGTGGACGCTCAGTTCTGCGCCAAGACCGCCGTGCGACGGCGGCGGACCACCGCGACCGCACCGAGCGCCAGCGCGCCGAAGATCGCCGCGTAGGTCGAAGGCTCGGGCACCGCGGAAACGCCCATCGGCGTGACGTAGCCGTTCGCGTCGATTTGCGCGGCGCCGCCGAGAGAGTAGCCCGAAAACACGATGTGGCTCAGCTCGGTCGAAGTCAGCGCCGAAGCGCTGGTGCCAAAGCGAATCACGTCCGAACCGGCCTGGTAATTGGCGACCGTGAACCCCTCGACGTAAAAGTTCAAAAATCCGCTTCCCACATTGAGGGTCGAATTTCCTCCGCCGAAATCAAACGTCGTCGCCGCCGAAACGATGAAAGCGTTGTTGGCGACGCTCAGATCGTTGCCGGCGAGCGCGAAGGTATACGCCCCGCTCCCGGAGATGTAGAACACGTCCAACGATACATTCTGGGTGAAGGTGAGCGTGCCCCCCGTGTTGGAGCCGAACGTCGCGGCGTTGCCGGAGAAAGTGTCGGTGTAGGGCCCGAGCTCATTCGAGGACCAATTCGCGGTGGTGCTCCAGTTGCCGGAGCCGCCTCCCCAGAAAAGGCTGCTCGGGCCGGCGTGAGCGGACGCTGCGATCGTCAAAGCCGCCAGCCAACCGGCCGCGGCGCGCAACAATACTTGTTTGGATAGGTGCATGGAGTGTGTTCGCGAGCCGGCCGCGAACCCCTGCGGGAGGCGGGAATAGCTCACCGAGCACTTTAGCAAGGCACCACGCATCCATCCTGTCGTTTTTCGACGACAAGACAAACTCCCGCCTCCTTCCGTCCGCCGACGAAAAAGCCCCGAGCGCACGAAGCGTCCCGGGGCGAAAAGAAAAGCGTTCGCTCAACCGAGCGCCGCGAGTAGGCGCTGGACCTCGGCCTGCTTGGCTTTCAGGTCGGCGAGCTGCTTGCGGGCGCCGTCGAGGACGGCCGGCGGCGCCTTCGAGACGAACGCTTCGTTGCTGAGGCGCGCTTCGGTGCCGGCGATGTGCTTCGCGAGCGTTTCGAGTTCCTTTAGGTGCTTCGCTTTCTCAGCGGCCGTGTCTCTTTCGGGTATGGGAATATAAAACGTCCCCGATCCCGTGACGGATGTTAAGGCAGGGTGAATGCTTCCCACTTGGAACGAACCTGTCTCGAATATTCTCGCAAACTTAGAAGACTGGTCGTTCGCGTAGAAATCTTGGAAGCCTGGAGCCGGTTGAATGTATATCGTCGGAAACTTCACACCGGCCATACCGGACGCCGCCTTACTTGCTTTCAGAACGGAGGCTGACTCGTGAACGGTCTGCACAAGGCGACTAGCATTCTTGTCGATCACGATACCTCGATCATGAATTGCCTTAGCTAGTTCGTTTTCAGATTCCAACCGCACGTCACGCATCAGGAATTGCCCATCAACGCCGTATCCAAGCAAATGCCAGAGCTCTTCGGTGATGAATGGCGTGAACGGGTGAAGTAGCAGCAGCGTCTGGCGCAGCACAAGATCTTGGATAGCAAGGCAACTGGCCTTCGTGGAGGCGTCTTGGAGCTTACCCTTCGAAAACTCGACATAGGAATCGCAGAAATCGTTCCAAAAGAATCCGTAGAGCGCTTGCACGGCTCCGCTGAACTCGAAGCTAAAAAAAGCATCTTTTACGGCGCGCGTGGTTTCGAGCAGCCGGTCGAGGATCGCGTGATCGGCGGCGTCGAACTTCGCGGGCTCGAGGCGCGCGAGGACGGCTGCGAGCGAGGAGTTGTCGGCCATGTCGCCGCTCATCTGGCGGAAGCGGCAGGCGTTCCAGAGCTTGTTGCAGAAGTTCTTGCCGGTCTCGATGCGGTCTTCCTGGAAGCGGATGTCCTGACCTTGCGGCGCGATCGAGATGATGCCGAAGCGCAGGCCGTCCGCGCCGTAGGTCGCGATGAGGTCGAGCGGATCGGGCGAATTGCCGAGCGATTTCGACATCTTGCGGCCCTGCTGGTCGCGGATGATGCCGGTGAAGTAGACGTCCTTGAACGGGACTCGTTTTTCGAGCGGCTGGCCTTCGTGCGTGTATTCGAGGCCGGCCATGATCATGCGCGCGACCCAGAAGAAAATGATGTCCGGACCGGTCACGAGCGTGCTCGTCGGGTAGAAATAGTCGTAGCCGCGCTCCTGCATCTTCGCGGCGTCGGGCCAGCCGAGGGTGGCGAAAGGCCAGAGCCACGACGACGCCCAGGTATCGAGCACGTCGTCCTCCTGCACCCAGTTCTCCGGATCGGCGGGGCCGGCGAGCGAGACATGGACCTTCGTGGCGTCGCGCAGGTCAGCCTCGGTGAGCTTTTCCTTATCGAGGCCCTTGCGATACCAGACGGGGATGCGGTGGCCCCACCACAGCTGGCGGCTGATGCACCAATCCTGGATGTTCTCGAGCCAGTGGAGGTAAACCTTCGACCAGCGTTCCGGATGGAACTTGATGTGTCCGTCGCGCACGGCGGTCTTGGCCTCCTCGACGCGCGGATACTTCAACCACCACTGCCACGTGAGGCGCGGCTCGATCGGCACGTCGGCGCGCTCGGAGAAGCCAACGTTGTTCTCGTAGGGCTCTTCCTTCACGAGGGCACCGCGCTCTTTGAGCAACTCGGCGGCTTTCTTGCGGCCGGCGAAGCGATCCATGCCCGCGAGTTCGGGGCCGGCGAGCTCGTTGAGCGTGCCGTCGGCGTTGAGGACGTCGATCGGCGGGAGTTTGTGGCGCTGGCCGATCTCGAAATCCACCTTGTCGTGCGCGGGCGTGATCTTGAGCGCGCCGGAGCCGAACTCCTTGTCCACCGCGCTGTCGGCAATGATCGGGATCTCCGCGGTCGGGCCGAGCGGACGGCGCACCTTCTGGCCGATCCAGCCGGCGTAGCGCGGGTCGTCGGGATGCACGGCGATGGCGACGTCGCCGGGAATCGTCTCGGGGCGCGTCGTCTTGACCGTGATGAACTCGCCGGGCGCGTCCACGCGCTCGTAGCGCACCTGATAGAGGAAGCCCTTCGCGGGCTTCATGATCACTTCCTCGTCGGAGAGCGCGGTGAGCGAGACCGGGCACCAGTTCACCATGCGCTTGCCGCGGTAGATGTGGCCCTTGGCGAAGAGGTCAACGAACACGTTCAGCACCGCCTGCGAATAGTGCGGGTCCATCGTGAACTGCGTGCGGCTCCAGTCGCACGAGGCGCCGAGCGCCTGCAGCTGCTTCAGGATGATGCCGCCCTTCTCCTCGCGCCACGACCAGACCTTCTCGAGGAACTTCTCGCGGCCGAGATCGCGGCGATGCTGCTTCTGTTTGCGCAGCTCGCGCTCGACGACGGTCTGCGTGGCGATGCCCGCATGATCGGTGCCGGGCAGCCACATGGCTTCCTTGCCTTCGAGACGGGCGCGGCGGATAAGGATGTCCTGGATCGTGTTGTTCAGCACGTGGCCCATCGTGAGCACGCCGGTGACGTTGGGCGGCGGGATGACGATCGTGTAGGGCTCCTTGCCCGGCGTGACGCGGCCGGCGAAGGCCTCGGCGGCCTGCCAGGCGGCATACCACTTCTTCTCAACGTCGCGCGGTTCGTAGCTCTTGGTGATCGAGGCCATGGGAGAAATTTAGCCGGCCAGTGAAAGCCGCCGCCCTCACCCTGACAAGCCCTGTTCCTGACTCGCGCCGGCGGAGCGGCTTTCGCCTCAATTCAGCTCTTCCAACTCGAACACGAGCTGGTTGCGCGCGCTGACCGGGAGCGGCACGAACTGCGCCTGCGCCAACACCTCGCCGCACTCGTCGCTGAGCAGAAACCGGAGGAACGTCAGCAAACGCGGCGCCGCCTCGCGACGGAACGCGATATACAGCGGGAGCCGCCACGGATAGCTGCCGTCGTGCAGCGCCTCGGGCGTCGGCAAGTGCGCCGGGTCACGCACGCTCGAGGCCAGCGCGAGGGCGCGCAAGCCCGAGCCGGCCGCCGGCACCACCGGCACCAAACCGATGGCGTTGTCGCTCGAGCGGACACGCGAGAGGACACGATCCAGCGCACCGAAGCTCGCGAGCGTCTTGATCTCCGCGCCGTTGGCAGCGAGCCGGCGAAACAAGGGAACCGTCAGCGCCTCGGTGGGAGCGACGACGTGCACGGCGATCGTGCGGGTGCGCCATTCGCCCGTGAGGCCGAGTTCACCCCAGAGGCTGACGCTCTGCGCGCCACTCGCCGCGAAAATACCCTGCGCCTGCGCGAGGGTGAGCTGCGTGAGCGGCGCGGATTCGGGCACCACGATGACGGCCGGCTGATAGCCGAGCGCGCGAACCACAAACGGTTCGCCGGGCGGATGCTCGCTCGGCGGGAGCACGAACACCACGACGTCCGCATCGCCGGCGCGCAACCGGTCGAGCCCCGGCCGCGTGCCGTCGAGATTGGCCGCGACCTGGACGTCGTTCTCGCGGCCGAATTTCTCGAGCGCGGGTGCGAGCGCGCGTCCGAGCAGATCAGAGCCGGCGAGGCGGATTTCCGCCGCGCGCATCGTCAGGGCCAGCAGAACGGCTCCGAGCAACAGCGTCGCGCCACGGAACGGTTTCATCGTTCAGGCGTCCTTCGCGCGCTCGCGTTCGGACAGCTGGAGTTTGTCGGTCGCGCGGCCGCGCTTGTCGGCGGGCGAATCGGGTTTCCCGTCGCCTTCCGAGTAATAGGAGTAGTTGGCGGTGTAGTAGCCGTAATCCTCCCCGGTGCCGGTGGGCACCTGATTCAGCGCGACGCCGATCACGCGGGCTTTCACGCCGTCGACGATTTGCTTCGCGCGCAGGACCATGCTGGCGGGATTGCGGCGGTGCTGGATGAGCAGCACGGTGCCGTCGGTGATGCTGGCGAGCACCGAGGCGTCGCTGACGCCGATGATCGGCGGTGAGTCGAAGAGAACTTTGTCGTAGCGGTCCTTGAACTCGGCGATGAGCTCCCGGAGTTTGTTGGCGTAGAGCAGGCTCAACGTCACTCCGCTGCTGGCGCCGGCGGAGATCAGGTCGAGGCCGGGCGCCTGCGGTTTCAGGCAGTCGGTCCACGCAACCTTGTTGAGGAGGACGTCGGTGAGACCGGGCTCCCGGCTGGTGTTGGCGAGGCGATGCTGCGTGGGCCGGCGCACGTCGGAGTCGACGAGGAGGACCTTTTCGCCCGCGAGGGCCATGGTCAGCGCGAGCTGGCGGAGCGTGGTGGACTTGCCTTCGCCGGGGCCGGCGGAAAAAATGCTGAGCGCGACGGGTTGGCCGGCTTTCAACGCGAGATTCAGGTTGGTCTGGAGCACGCGGAACGGCTCGCCTTCCGGCGAACCGGGCTCGTGGCGGGCGTCGGGGGCGGATTGGAAGGGAATCACTCCGAGGACCGGAAGGCCGAGCTTCGATTCGACGTCGGCAACGTTGCGGAAGCTGGTGTCGAAAAATTCCACGAGGACGGCGGCGCCGATGCCGAGGATCAGGCCGCATACGGTGGCGAAGAGCAGATTGAGCGTCCAACTGGGCTTCGCGGCGTAGCGGGCGGGCTCGGCGGTGTTGAGGATCTCGATGGTCTTCTTCGGGACCTGGAAATCGATTTCGCGCTGGCGGAGCGTGAGCTTGAGCGTGGTGAGGAGGCGCTGTTCGTCCTCCAGTTTCGAGGCGGCTTCCTCGAAGGGGCGCATGCGCTCGCGGGCGGAGAGGATCTGGTCGACCTTGGCTTGGGCGAGTTGGCGCTCGAGCTCGGTGACGCGCGCCTCGGACTCGGTGAAGGCCATCTCGAGCGAGCTCTCGTAGCCGCGGAGCTGGTTGTCGAGTTGCTCCTGGATTTTCGCGCGCGCATCGACGGCGGCGATCAAGTCGGGGTGCGCCTCGCCGAGGCGGCCTTTGAGGCGCGTGAGATTCTGGTCGGCAACGAGGAAGGCTTGAAGGAGGTTCTGGATGTTGGGGTCGGAGATGAGCTCGGAGTTGACGAGGTTGCGGCGGTCGGCGGTGGGGATGGTGCGGAAGCGCTCCCAGCGGGTCTTGCGGCCGATGGCGTCGACGCGGAGCGCGATGAGAGAGTTCTGCATCTGGCGCAGGCGCTCGATTTCCATGTCGGAGTAGCGCTGGTTCAGGTCGACGCCGGAGATGTCGAGGTCCTTGCGGAGTTTTTCCACGCGGTCGCGCTGCGTGACGACGACGGTCTCCTGCTTCTCGAGTTCGCCGCGGAGTTTGGCGAGGCCCTCGCGTTGCTCGGAGGTGGCAAGGTCGACGCGGTCGGCGGCGTAGACGCGGGCGATCTCGTTGGCGATGGCGGCGGCGAGCTGTGGGTCGCGCGCCTGGACGTTCAGCTCGATGAGCGAGGTCGCGCGGCGCGACTCGGGCGTGAACATCTTTTTCGTGAGGAACTGATAGGTGGTCGCGGATGGCCAGGCGGGGCCGTCGCCGAATTGGCGGCCGAAGACGTCGTTCAGTTTCAGGTTCTCGATGACGCGGTAGAGGATTTTCTCCGACTGTAGGATCTCGAACTGGTCCTGGATGAAATACGGGTCGTAGTAGGACGAATTCTGATTTTGGAAGAGCTTCACCTCGCTCTCGGGCTTCTCGACGCGGATCTTCGCGGTGGCGAGATACCACTTCGGGAGCAGGGCGGTGACGCCGGCAGTGGTCACGAGCACCAAGCCGAACACCAGCAGCACGAGGGTCAGCCGCAGGCGGAGCAGGCCGACAAAATCGGTGAGGGTCGCGGATCCGTGTCCGGTAACGGAAGACGAAGCCATTGCGGCGGGTGCGGTCCGTTAGAAGGAGAAGCGCGCCGAGACGCCGTAGCGTGTGCGGTCCTGATCACGGACCGGATCGTCCGAGGCGATCTGGTCGGCGTCGAAGGTGGCGCTGATCGTCCAGTTCTTGGTCGGCAGCCAGGAGAGCGCGAGGCCGACGCGAGTGGTGGTCTCGTCGACATCGGGCACGCCGGCGCGGCCCTGGAGTTGGGACGGTTCCCAAGTGAGCGATCCCGAGGCCGTGACCAAGGGGGAGAGGCGGTGCTGCACGTTCACGAAGAAGCGGTTCACCTTGGTATCGGTGAAGCGGGCCACGTCGGACGCCTCTTCGAGCGTGTAGACGTAGCCGCCGGCGACGAAGGAGTTCTGACCATACGTGTAGCGCGTGCTGAGTTCGACGTAGGGGCCGGTGGTCGAGGCGGCGCCTTCGCGGGTGCGATCCTCGAAGCCGCCGCGGAACGTCAGCGTGAGCGCCTCGCTGGGATTGTAGTCGGCGCCGCCGAGGACGAAGTGGGAGCGCTTGTCCTTCACGGCGGAGCCGGCGTCGTAGGCGACGTTTTGATAGCGGTATTCCGCCGCGAGCTTGGTCACGGGCAGCACGGCGAAGCTCAGTTCCACTCCGGCGAGGTGCTCCATGCGGTCCAGCTGCGTGGCGAGGGTGTCGAGGTCGTAGGCGTAGTCGATGTTGCGGTATTTGAACACCACGCCGGTCTTCGGGCCGGCGGTGGTGGTGAACCGGGCGTTGAACTGGTTCATCTTGAACGACTGATCGGTGTTCAACGTGAGACCGGCGAGCAGCGATTGCGGGTTTTTCGAGATCAGGTAGCTGTCGCTCACGTCGAGGCTGGTCGACTGGCTGAACGCGTGCGCCACGCGGGCGTTGAGCGTGTGGCTGGTGAGGTCCTTCTTGCCCGGGCGATCGACGACGTGATCGAGGTTGAGGCTGTAGCTCGCGGAGACGAACGTCTGGTCGTCGACCGACGCGTTGTAGGACACCGACGGATTGACCGAGTAAACCAAGCTGTCGATCTCCCCGGTCGCGGAGCCGAAAATGTTCGAGTCCTGATACACCGAGGCGCCCAGCTGAAACGACAGCGCCTTGCCCTGTTCCTGCTCCGGAATCGGGGCGTAAACGGCGAAACTCAGGGCGGGAAAAAGCACAGCCAACGCGGCTAGGCGAAGCGGAGTGTTCATGGTCAGCATCGGTGGGAAACCGATGCGCCAGCAAGCCGTCTGCCCCACCCAGACGCAAATCAATTTCCCCTTAGCCGAATGGCGGACGGGTCAATGAGGAGCACCATGTTTTCGGTCAGCCGCTGGGGCTGTCCCGCGAGCGGAAAATTCGCCGGCATGCGACGCGTCACCAGGCCCGCGTAGACCGGTCCCCAGCCGCCGGTGTCGGACAAGGTGCGGATCGCGTCCTCGCGCCGTGCCGCCAGCTCCGTGAAGAACGGCCGGTCGAGCGTCACCGGCGTGAGCAGCAGCGCGCCGATGGGTTGTTGCACGGTGATTTCGTAGAAATCGCGCAGCCGCTCCGGCTTCGCCCAGACGCGTTGCTGGCCATACCACGCCGTGCCCGCCGGCACATCGGCCGCGACGGCCACGCCGGGCATGAACCGCGATTGGGTGTCACGCTTCAGCTCGAGGAAGAGATTCGGGAAATACGGCGGGTAATAGAAATGAATCTTCCGCGGTTCCAGGCAGTCGCGCACCAGCGGCAGCGCCTGCAACGCCAGCAAGGCCGCCGCGACCCAGCGCCAACGCGCCGCGAGCGCGCCCTGGCTGCCGATCAACACCGCGAAAAAACCCGCGCCAAACACAATCAGTAGCGGCGCGAGGTAATAGGCCGGCAGCCGCGGGCTCTCTCCGGCGCTGAAAAACGGCTGGCCCGCCAGCAGCACGAGCAGCGTCCCGGCGAAGCACCACCGCACGCGATTCGTCGGCCCATGCCGGAACTGATACGCCAGCCCCGCCACGAAGAACGCGGTGAACAGCAGGCCGCCGCCGGACCAGATGCGCTCCTTCAGGTTGCGCTCCATGCCCGTGAGGCCCTTGTTGCCGAGCTTCTTCAGGTCGAGACCAATGTATTCGACCGTCGCCGTCGTGCGCGCCGCGCTGGGCAACGCGGTGTTGTCGTCCGCCTTCAACGCGAGATTCTGCCACGCCAGCCCGAGCGGATGGCCGACCACCACGACGTTGCGGATCAGCCACGGCGCGACCAGCAGCACGAACGTCGCCGCAAAAACCCCGAGCGCCGGCCAGCGTGCCGCCCCGCGCAGGCGCCAGGCGAGATAACCCGCGAGCGCCAGCGCCAGCAACCCCGCCGAATACTCCGTGAGAAACAGCAACGCCCCACCCGCACCGAGCGCCGCCATCCGTGCCGCCAGTCCGCGATTCCATGCCGGATGCTCCGCCCAGCTCTCCTCGCCGCCCGCCAGCACCACGAAAACCGCCAGCGCCAGCACCATCATCAACGGCATCCCGCTGACGACGACCGTTTGCTGCCACAGCGTCACCGACACCGCCGCGCCGAGCGTCGCGACCCACGCGACACCGGCATCGAACAACTGTCGCGCGAGCCGCCACACCAACGCCATGCCGAGCCAGAACAACGCCAGGTTCACCCCCAGCACGACGTAGTCCGGCGCCCAGCCATTGGGCGGCTCCGGCACATGCGACCAGAGGCTCGCCGGCGCGAGCTTGAAGGCCGCGGCGAGCAACAGCGGATACAACGGCGCGTGACTCAGCTCGGGATACGGCTGCGTCTCGCTCAACGGCACGCCGCGCGCCTTCATCACCGCGTAAGTCTGCGGGTAATTCACTTGCGTGGTGAACCCCTGCCCATGCGCGATCTGCCGGCCGAGCTCGGCCTGCTGCAACGTCCACTCGTTCGGGACGCCGTGAAATTGCTTCCAGGCAAACACCGCCGTAAGCAGCACCGCACCGATCGCCAGCACCACGCCGCGCAACACCCGCGCGCCGGCTCCCTGCTCCAGCCAATGGATGAACTCCTGCGTCGACTTCATCGCGCCGCGCTCAGCGGTCCACCACGTCGAGTTCCGGCCATTGCGCGATCTTGCGATGCAGCGTGCGGCGGCTGATGCCCATCATCTCGGCGGCCTTGGTGCGGTTGCCGCGCGCCTTGATCAGCGCCTCGCGGAGCAGGCGCTTCTCGTTTTCCTCGACGGACAGCGGATTGGCCGGCGGATTGGCCGCGAGCGCCGGCGGCATCGTCGGATCGCCGCGGTATTTCGGCTCGAGCTCGAACTCGCTCAACGTGCCGCCGCGCTGGAGCACCACGATGTTTTCCGCGAAATTGCGCAGCTCGCGGATGTTGCCCGGCCAGCCGTAACGCTGGAGATGCTGCATCGCGCCGGGCTCGATCGTGATCGGCTCGTAGCCGTTCTCCTTGGCGTAGATTTTGACGAAGTGCTCGAGCAACACCGGGATGTCGTCGGAGCGCTCGCGCAGCGCCGGCGTCGTGATGCGCACGACGTTGAGCCGGAAATAGAGGTCCTCGCGGAACTTCCCGTCCTTCACCATCTGCTCGAGGTTGCGGTTCGTCGCCGCCACGAGGCGCACGTCGACCGTCATCGTCTTCGTGCTGCCGATGCGCTCGAAGCTCTTCGTCTCGAGGAAGCGCAGCAGCTTCACCTGGATCTCCGGCCCGATCTCGCCGATCTCGTCGAGGAAAACCGTGCCGCCGTCCGCCGCCTCGAAGCGCCCGATGCGCCGCTCCGTCGCGCCGGTGAACGCGCCTTTCTCGTGGCCGAACAGCTCGCTCTCGAGCAGCGTCGCCGGCAACGCCGCGCAATGCACCGGCACGAACGGCGCGCGCGCGCGCGGACTCGCCTGGTGGATCGCCTGCGCGATCAATTCCTTGCCCGTGCCGGTCTCGCCCTCGATCAGGATCGTGGCGCGTGACGGCGCCACGAGCTTCACGCGCTCGATCACCTGCGCGAGCTTCGCCGAGTGGCCGACGATGCCTTCCATCGAGAACTTCTCGTCGAGCCGCTCGTGCAGCTGCTTCACCTCGACCTCGAGTGTCCGCGTCTTCAGCGCGCGCTGGATGAGGATTTCGAGTCGCTCGATGTTCACCGGCTTCGTCAAAAAATCCACCGCGCCGCGCTTCATCGCCTCGACCGCCGAATCGATGCTACCGTAGGCCGTCATCATGATCACGGCCGGCTTGTTCGCGAGCGTCAGGGCCTTGTCGATGACCTTCAGGCCGCTTTTGCCGGGCATGCGGAGGTCGGTGACGATCACGTCGAACTCCTGCGCTTCCATCAGGTTGAAGCCTTCGTCGGCGCTGGCCGCGACCGACACGTCGTAGTTGTCCTGCAACGCCTGTTGCAGCCCCTCTCGGGTGTGCTTCTCGTCGTCGACGATCAATACACTCGGCACCATGCCGCGATGAAGCCCCCCGCTCCCGACCCGGTCAACGGCAATCGAGACGCGATGGCACACCTCCGCGCTGGCCAATCGGCCAAGGTCCCGCCAGAAACCCGCCATGCCCCACGCCGCCGACCCGCGCATCGACGCCTACCTCGCCAAAGCCGCGCCCTTCGCGCGTCCGATCCTCGCCCACCTCCGCGCGCTCGTGCACCGCGCCGTGCCCGACGCCGCCGAAACTATCAAGTGGGGCATGCCCTTCTTCACTGTCGAGAACACGCCGTTGTGCAACTTCGCCGCGTTCAAAGCGCACACGGCCTTCGGGTTCTGGCGTCGCGACATCACCGAGGAATTCGAGAAACTTCACGCCAACGGCACCGCGATGGGCGCCGCCGGCCGCATCGCGAGCCTCGCCGACCTGCCAGCCGACAAGGTCATCGTCACCTTCCTGAAGCAAGCTGCCGAGCGCACGCGCGCCGGCCTGCCGCCTCGTCCCAAACGCAAGATCGCGCCGCGCCGCCCGCTGCGCGTCCCGGCCGACCTCGTCGCTGCGCTGAAGAAAAACAAAACCGCCGCCGCGACGTGGGCGAAGTTCAGCTACAGCCACCGCAAGGACTACGTCGAGTGGATCACCGAAGCGAAACGCCCCGCGACGCGCGCCACCCGCCTCGCCACCACGCTCGCCTGGCTCGCCGAGGGCAAGACCCGCAACTGGAAATACGAGCGCTGCTGAAGGCGACTGCGTCCGCGCGCTCTCCAGCACAGGAACCCGCTCGCGAATACCCGGCCTGCTGCCCACGGAGAGATCGGGCGCTGGCAAGCCACTGCGCCTCGGACAAGCTCCCGTGCAGGGCCGCGGGGATTTTCCTCAAAGTCACCCCTCCTGTCTTTCGGCCGGGAACGTCGTCGCCCAGCTCACGTCCCAAGCCGCATGCCCAATTTGTGCCCGCGCTCCGCCGGCCGGCTCGCGTTGATCGCCGCCGCGCTGCTCTCTTTGCTCGTCTTCGGCTGCGCCAGCATGCCGATGAACATCCCCGGCGCGCTCCCCCCCGCACGCGACGCCGCGAATGCCGAGCCATGAGCGCGGTTGCGCTTCGGCCGATTCGGGCGGAAAGTCCTCGCATGTCCCTCCTGCGGCCGCTCTCCGTCTCGCTCCTCGCCATCGCGATGTTGCTGACCGCCTGCTCCACGCCGCCCCCGCCGCGCGTGGTCACCCGCACCGTCTACCGGATCAACACCGCGCTCCTGCTCGCCTCGGAGGACGGACAACTCAACGCCGAGCAACTCCAGGCCAAGCGCGACGAGATCGTGCGCTACCTCACGGAACGCGGCTTGCTCTCGCCGGACGACGTGCTGGTGAGCAACGCCGCCGCCGCCGACCGCATCATCCGCGTGTCTGTCACGGCCAGCGGCGAGTTCCAAGTCACCGTCTTCAATCCGGGCAACGTCGGCGCCGCCTACTCCGCTCCGTCCCGCGACTCCGCCACGTATCCGCCCACGGCGCTCGCGTCGAACTACGACCCGTTTTTCGACTTCGGCTATTACTATAATCCGTGGCCTGAGTTCGGTTATTATCCTTACCGCCCCCGCGACTATCTGCGGCCGCACTACCCGCGCGACTACCTGAAACCCGTCGAACCGCGCCGCCCCGCGCCGCCGCCCGTGGTCGTCACTCCGGCACCGCCGCCTCCGATCCGCCCGAGCCGTCCGCACGATCGCGACAAGAACCACGATCGCCGCCCCGACGACGCCGTCCCACCCCGGCGCCCCGACACGCACGATCGCCATCACGACGGCCCGCCCGATACGCGCGACCACGGCGATCGCCCGCGCCCGCATTCTCCGCCGCCGGTGTCATCGCCCCCGCGTCCTGAAACGCACACTCCTCCGCCTCCGCCGTCTTCGCGCCCGACTCCCGCTCCGCCCCCCGAACGCCACCGCGACAAGGACGATCCGCGCAACAACACGAACGACCGGGAACGCTGAGCCGCTGCGCCGACCGCGCGCCCACGCACCGGCACGCACCGGGAAAGCGCCAGCAAGCGCGCGCTCCGCCCACGCCTTGCCCGCTTCAAACCGCCACGCCGCACCTACCGTGCGCGATCAAGCCGACACCCGCGGCTCCGTCACCCAGCGGTGGATGCCCTGCGCCGCTTTCCGGCCGTCGCGCACCGCGTGCACCACGAGGCTCGGCCCGCGCACCGAGTCGCCGCCGGCAAACACGCCCGCGACGCTCGTCATCTGGTTGCGGTCGACCTTCAATCCATCCCAATCGTCCACCTCGATCTGCGCGAACGCGCTGCCCTCCGGCCAAGGCACGGGATCGAAGCCGTAGGCGACGAGCACGATGTCCGCCGCGATCGCGAATTCCGAGTTCGGCACCGCGCGGGGCTTGCGCCGCCCCGAAGCGTCGGGCGCACCGAGCTCCATGCGCGTGCAACGCACCTCGATCAGGTCGCCGTTCGCGTTGCCGACGATTTCCGTCGGATTGGTGAGGAACAGGAAACGCGCGCCCTCCTCGGTCGCGTTCGCGTATTCCTTGCGGCTGCCCGGCATGTTCGCGAGGTCGCGGCGATAGACGCACGTCACCTCGCTCGCGCCGCTGCGCAAAGCCGTCCGCAGGCAATCCATCGCCGTGTCGCCGCCGCCGAGCACGACCACGCGCTTGCCGGTCACGTCGACCTGTGCGCCTTCCGCGAGCGGCGAATCGACGTTCTTCGGAATCAGGAACGGCAACGCGTCGACGATGCCGCGCAGATTCGCGCCCGGGATGTCGAGCGGCTTCGGCTTCTGCGCGCCGACCCCGAGGAAGATCGCGTCGAATTTTTCCCGCAATTCCTCCAGCGAAACGTCCCAGCCGACGCGCACCCCGAGCTTGAACTCCACGCCGCGGCGCACGAGCAGGTCGACGCGGCGCTCGACCACGTGCTTCTCGAGCTTGAACGCCGGGATGCCGTTCACCAGCAGGCCGCCGGGAATCAGCTGCGACTCGAACACCGTGACGCCGTAGCCGAGCTTCGCCAGCTCGTCGGCGCACGCGAGCCCGCCGGGCCCGGAACCGATCACGGCCACGCGCCGGCCGTTCGCGGGCGCCTGCAGAAGCTCGAAGCCGCCGTGGCGGAACGCGTATTCGTTGATGAACCGCTCGACCGCGCCGATCGCCACCGCGTCCGTCTTCGACGTGAGGATGCACGAGCCCTCGCAAAGTTTCTCCTGCGGACACACGCGCGAGCAGATTTCCGGCATGTTGCTCGTCGCGCGGGACAACGCAGCCGCCCCGAGAAAATCGCCCGCCGCCGTCAGGGCCAGCCACTCGGGGATGCGGTTGTTGAGCGGACAGGCCTGCACGCAACCGGCATTCGGGCACTGGATGCAGCGCGCCGCCTGCGCCCGCACGGTCGCCTCGTCGAACTCCCGGTAGATCTCGTGAAAATCCGCCACGCGCTCCTCCGCGGCCCGCTTCGGGGGCGAAGCGCGCCCGATGGTGGACCAAGCGTATTTGGCGGTCTGGGGTTGGAGTTGCGGCGGCATACCTGCGGGAAGGAATTCCGGCTCTGCCATCCTGCCCGTAATCGAAGCGCCCGGCCCCCCGCCCTTTGCGCAACCCTGCGCAAGCTTTGCGGCCTCGCGTCCGGCACTACGGCACAAAGGTGAATTGGAGATCCAACTCGGATGCCACGGTTTCGGCGTGCAAACCGGGTGCCGCGCCCGGCTCCCGGGGCGGCGTGGCGCGCAGCACTCGCGCCGGCTGGAATCGCCATTCCCGCGCCGCCACGCGGACCGCGTCCAGGAATACGTCTTCGGCGCGCCCATGCGTCGAGAGCCCGGCAGGACTTGTCGCGACATCGAGCACCTGCCCGTGGGCGTCGATGCGCACCCGCACGGTGAGGATCGCCGCCGAAGCACCTGGACGCCACAAATCGCGTGGATAGCGCGGCGCCGCGAGCAAACCAAGCGGCTCCGCGGCTTGGAAGAACACGGCCGCAACCGACTCCGAAACCGCACCCGCGTCGTCCCCATCCGGTTTCGCCGCTGCCCTCGCGGCCGCTTCCTCCGGCGGGGAGAGCAAGACGTAGCTCGCGGCACCAACGCCCGCCTCCGGCAACGCACGGTCCGAATGCTGGCATGCAGCAAAAGCGAGCCAGCACAACCCGGACACGAGACGCGCCACGCCGCGCATGCTTACTTCAGCATCCGCACGCGACGGTGCTTTTGCGGGAATTGCAGCGTCACGACCGTGCCGACGCCTTCCTTGCTCTCGATGCCGACGTGCCCGCCGTGCTCGCGCAGGATGCGCTGCACGATCATGAGCCCGAGGCCGTGACCGCTCGGCTTCGTCGTGTGGTAGGGCGAAAACAGCTTCGCCATGTCGCCCGCCTTGATGCCGCTGCCGGTGTCGGCGAAGGCGACGTAGACCGAATCGTCGTCCGTGCGCACACGCACGCTGAGCCGGCCGCCGGGCGCCATCGCCTCCATGGCGTTCTTCGCGAGGTTGAAGAACACCTGCTTCAACTGATCGCGATCCGCCATGATCACCGGCGTGCTCGAAGGCAGTTCCCCGTCGACCGTAATGCCGCGGTCGTCGAGTTCGCGCGATTGGAAGCGCAACACGTCCTCGATCACCTCGACGACGTTCACCTCGGCGAGATCGGGCGGGCGCGGGCGGATGGCCTCGAGGAAATTCTTGATGATGCCGTCGAGCCGCGCGACCTCGTCCGAACACACGCGCACCGACTCGGCGAGCGCATCGCCATCCTTGGTGCCGCGGAGCTTTTTCAACCGCCGATCGATGAGCTGGAGATGGATCGTGAGGGAGTTGAGCGGATTGCCGAGTTCGTGCGCCACGCCGGCGGCGAGGAGCAGGATCGAGGACACGCGCTCGTTCTCGATCAGCTCTTCCGTGGTCTTTTTCTCGTTCGTGATGTCCGTCAGGATGATCGCGTAGCGCATCCCGCCGTTGGCACCCTCGTGAAACGGCACGCGATACAGCCGGACCACGCGCGGCTGCGGGTAGTTCAGCTCGAACTCGCGCGTGACGAGCGGAGAGCCGCGGTCAGCCGCCTCGCCCCCTTCGCCTCCGCCGAGCGAAGCCCGCAAACCTGGCACGAGCCGCCACAGCGAGGCGCCCGTCGCGCCCTCCTTCAGGCCGATCAGCCGCATCGCCGCCTCATTCGCGTAGTCGATCTCGCCGTCGGCATCGATCACCAGCACGCCTTCCTGCAAGGTGTTGAACACCGACTCCAGCAACGCCCGCTCGCGCACAAGCCGCTGCACGAGATTCTGCAGGTTGGCCTGATCGAGCTGATCGAGCCGGCCGAGAACCTTGTCGAGGGAGCTGTGCTTCTTGCCTGCCATGCGAGCGCGTCGGCTAATCAGCACGGCACGACGCCGGTCGTCAAGGTAGGGCGCGGACTCCGCTCCGCGCCGCGAATTCTCGGCAGCGAAGGTAGCCCGGCCTCTCCGAGGACGGGTGTTTTGATGCGCGGCAACCGCCGCTCCCGCGCCCGGAGGTCGCGGGCTACCTATTGCGACTCCGGGGCCGATTCCTCGCCGAAGAACGTCAGCTGTCCCTCCAAGTCGCGTGGCTGGGCGAAGAGTTTCCGCAAAAAACTGTCCCGGTGCGCCACGCAGCGCCCGAGCTTCAGCACGGCCTCGCGATGCTCCTCGGTGCCGTAGCCTTTGTGCTGCGCGAAGCCGTAGGCCTCGTGCACCTTGTCGAGTGCGTCCATCATCCGATCGCGCGTCACTTTCGCGACGATCGACGCCATCGCGATGCACAGCGACCGCGCGTCGCCGTTCACCAGTCCCTCGTGCGGATACGGGAAGTGCCGCAGCGGCAGACCGTCGACGAGCACCTTGCACGAGACGGTCGGCTGGAAGGCCGCGCGCTCCGCTTCGCTCGCGAAAAGATCCGGCTCGATCTTCCGCTCGAACGCCGTCGGCGGATAAATCTGCTCGAGCGCGCGGCGCATCGCGAGCTTCGTGGCGCCGAGAATGTTCAGCGTCTCGATCTCCGCCACGCTCGCCACACCGAAGGTCGCGTGGATCTGTCCGGCGCGCGCCAGCTCGTCGAATTCCGTCCACAGCTCCGCCCGCTCCTCCGCGCTGAGCTGCTTCGAGTCGTTGACGCGTCCACCTTTCGCGACCGCCCATTTTCCCTCGAGGAACTCGCGCGTCACCAGCACCGCGCCGGCCACGACCGGACCGGCCAGCGCGCCGCGCCCGGCCTCGTCGACGCCGATGAGTCCCTCGAAGCCGTGAATCTGCTTCAGGTCGAACGCGCGGAGCTGGCGGCGTTTCACCGGCATGACTTGCTTGTGGGAGTGAGCTTGCTCACGACAGCGGCGCGCGGGTCGCGAGCAAGCTCGCTCCCACAGGCCCGACGGTTTCGTTGCGCTTGAGAGACCATCGCTGACTCAACTCACCGCCGCCATTCCGTCTTCTCCTTCGGTTCCTTCAGCGGCAGCTCGTCGAGCTTGCCCGCAGCGGACACGACTTCGTAGCTCGTGCGGAAGTGCAGCTTCGCGAACCGCGGCAACGCCCGTGCGCCCAAGCGTTCCACGATCGCCGCCGCCTGCGCCTTGGCCTGCGCGCCGGCGCCGAACTGGAGCTTGTCGCCGAACTCGCGCGAGAGCTCGCGCATCTGCCGGACGAATTCCGCGCGCGCCACGACCGACGCGGCGGCGACCACCGGGTCCGACTCGGCCTTCGTGCGCATCTCGAGGTTGAAGCGCTCGAGTCCGCGCTTCTTCAACTCGCGTTGCACGAGCGGCTCCTTGGAAAACTGGTCGAGCAGGCCGCGCGGCACCCATTTCTTCTGCAACGCCGCCTCGAGCGCCCGGGCGTGCTGCCACGCGAGCAGGCGGTTCAGGTTCGCCGTCGGCTTGAGCATCAGCTCGTTGTATTTCGCCATGCCGCAATAGACGACCTCGACGACCGCGCCGGACGTGCCGCGGATGAGCTCGTCGAGTTTCAGAATCTGCGAGTCCTCGATGCTCTTCGAGTCGCGCACACCGGCCTTGCACCACGCATCGATGGCGGGTTTTTCGGCGATGACGGTCGCGGCCACGACGGGCCCGAACAGGTCGCCCTTGCCCGACTCGTCAAGGCCCGCGTGCGGTTCGAACCATTCGGGATGATGCACGTCGTCGTAGCCGAGTTGCGCGAGACCCGTGACTTCGGCCTCGATGACATTCTGCACGAAATCCTCCGTCTCCTTGCCAGCCACGACGACCTTGCCGCTCGTGTAGGCGGTGACGTTGACCTTCGGGCCTTTGAACGCGAACCGCGCATACGGCACCTCGACCTCCTCCCAATACTTCTTCGCCACGGCGGCGCGCAGCTTTTCCATCTGCGCATCGTCGAGCTTGATCGTGTAAGTGGTCAGCGCCTTCGGCTTTTCTTCCGCGGCGTCGTCGAACCGTTTCGGCATGCGGAGAGGTGGCCACAAAGAGACGCAAAAATACACGAAAAACTTGCCGAGCCCTCACTCTGTCACCGCGAGGCGACGTCTGCGCAAAACCCTCCTTCCCTCTGCTGGTTTTTTGTGTCTTCTCGTGCCTCTTCGTGGCCTCTCATCCCGCGCAACTCACCGCCCGCCGGGCCGACTTCCATGCCGCGCTGCATGGCTGGTATCGCGTCCACCAGCGCCGCCTGCCGTGGCGCGACGCGCCGTCGCTCTACAAGACCGTCGTCTCGGAGTTCATGCTCCAGCAAACGCAGGTCGCGACCGTGCTGCCCTACTTCGATCGCTGGCTGCGCACGCTGCCGGACTTCGCCGCGCTCGCCGCCGCGCCGGAGACGAAGGTGCTGAAACTCTGGGAAGGCCTCGGCTACTACTCGCGCGCCCGCAATCTCCACAAACTCGCCCACGCCCTCGTCGCACGCCCCGCCCCGCCGCGCACGCCGGCCGAGTGGCGCGAATTGCCCGGCATCGGTCCATACACCTCGGCTGCGATCACGAGCATCGCCTTCGGGGAACCGGCCGCGTGTGTCGACGGCAATGTCGTGCGCATCCTCGCCCGCCTCACCGGCGAGACGAAGCGCTTCGCCACCGGAGTCGACGCGGCGAAACACTTCACGCCGCTCGCCGACGCCCTGATCGTCGGCGCGGATCCCGGCACGCACAACCAGGCGATGATGGAACTCGGCGCGACCGTCTGTTTCCGTGCCAAGCCGCTTTGCCTGACGTGCCCTGTCGCCGATTTCTGCGCCGCGCGCCGAGCGGGCAATCAGGACGCTTTGCCGCGTTTCGCCCCCAAGCAGATCGAGCAGAAGTCCGTCATGCGGACTTTCGTCCTCGATCGCGGACGCGTTCTGCTGCGCCGGGGCGACACGAACGCCAAACGCCTCGCCGGCGTGCACGAACTGCCGGAGGCGAGCGACCTCGGCGTGAAACCCGCCGCGTCCGCCCTGCTCGCCACGAAACGGCGCACAATCACGCGCTTCCAAATCACGGAGCAAATCTATGCGGTGCAACTCGACGCCGCGCTGCGCAAACGCATCGCCGCGGACGCCGCGCTCGAGTGGATCGCACGCGACGCACTCGACCGCGTCACGCTGTCCGGTCCGCACAAGCGCTGGATCGCGGAGTTGCTCGCCGACGCGGGTGGAACGCGTTGACCTCAACGCGTTCGAGAAACTGCGTCGCGATTGAAATCCGAGCACGTCGGGGTCGACGCACTCCACTGCGCACTTCACCCGCGCTCGGAGATCGCGGGCTACCGACTCAACCGCCGAATCGATTTCGGATCAGTAGCTCGGCGCGTTGTTTCGAGACGATCACGTCCTCGACCGTGAGCCGCGGGCTGAACTCGAGCACGAGCGTGTGTTCCGGCCGCCAAAATTCGCTCACCATGGCGAAGTCGATTTTGCCCGAGCCGATCGCCTGATGGTCGTGCCCGTCCGCGCTCACATCGTGCAAGTGAAAGCCGATGGCGCGCGGCGCGTTTTTCGTGAGATGCTCGCGATGATCGATGACGCCGAGACTCGCCTTGATGTGCGCGTGGCCGGTGTCGTGCCAGTAACCGGCGAGCAAGTCCTGTGGCAGCGTCTCCACGTATGGCGCGTAGTCGTCGTCGAGCGGCAGCTCCTCGAGCTTTTCGCGATTCTCGAGCGCGAGCGCGATGCCGTTCTTCGTGGCGTAGGGCAGCAGCTCCGCGATGCTCGCGCGGGTGTTCTCCCAGAAAAGCTGTTTGTGCGCCCGCAGCTTGCTCATCACGCCTCCGAGCAGCTTCCGGTAGGCGACGTCCTTCGTGAGGTCCTCTCCCGGATGCGCATCGACGTAGCGCTCGACCTTCCGCACCGGGTTCATCCAGAAGAACTCCAGGTTGCCGAGGTGCATCACGAGCTTCTTGGCGCCAACCTGCGCGGCGAACTCCACGGAGCGCTTGCTGTGTCGCAGCCATTGCTCGCGCTCGCGGCGATCCTTCGCGCTCGGGACGTAAAGATTCGGCGCCGCGTGTGTGATGCCGGTCGGCAACGGGCAGAAATTGTGGCACGACGAGATCTTGATCACGCCCTCCTCGACCGCGCGCAGGATGCCGGGCACGAGCGTGATGCGGACGCCGTGGCTGAGCTCGGCCCACTCGAAGCCGAGCGAGGCCATCTCCTTGAGCATCTCGTAGCCATCCTGGTGCCGCTGCGAGAGCCAGCAGGTGGACAGCGAAAGGATGGGCTTCATGGGTGAGCTGTCACTAGGACAACTGTTTGCGCATCTGGCAAGCGGCGTGGTGCCGCCGACCGCCGGGCCATTCGGACAATAAAAAACCGGCCGCGCGCACTAGGCAGCGACCGGTTCGGAAAACGGGAGCGACGCGGAACTCAGTTCGCGTAGCGGGCGCGGAGCATCGCGGTGAAGGCAGCGACCTTCTCCTTGCGGCGGCGCTTCTCGCACGGCTTCTCGTAGTAACGCTTCGCGCGCACGTCTTTGATGATGTTCTCGCGGTCGAGCTTCTTCTTCATGCGGCGCAGCGCACGGTCGATCGGCTCGTTTTTGCGCATTTTGATCTCGATGGACATGGGAAAGGGAGTGGTTGGGAAGTGTCGAAAGGTCCACAAGAAGCCGGGCGCGCGAAGCCGCGTCAACAGCTATTTTTTCGGATGCAGGGCGGGGTCGCCTGGCCCTGCCGTCGCGCGCTGCCGCAACCGCGTTCGTGGCGCGGTCGCGAGACGCCGCCCGACATGGTTAAGGCTGCGTGGATGAACGAACTTCGCGTGTCGGCAAGGTGTGAGGTCTTTCCGCTTGCGGCACCCCGCCGCGCGGCTTCCGATGCCTCCCCGTGGCCGCTCCCGACAACAGTTTCGTCCATCTTCACGTCCACACCGACTACAGCCTGCTCGACGGCGCCTGCCGCATCGACCGCCTGATGGGCCGCGCCAAGGACCTCGGGATGACCGCCCTCGCGCTCACCGACCACGGCAACATGTATGGCGCCATCGAGTTCGCCAACGCCGCCAAGTCCGCCGGCATCAAGCCGCTCATCGGCTGCGAAATCTACCTGACCGAGACGTCCGCGCTCGAGAAAACGGGCCGCTCCGAGGACGGCAAGAGCTACTACCACATGGGGCTCTTGGCGAAAAACCTCCAAGGTTACCAAAACCTCCTGAAGCTCGTCTCCTACGCGCACCTCAAGGGCTTTTACTACAAGCCGCGCGCGGACATGGAGACGCTCGCGAAGTATTCCGGCGGCCTCATCGGCTTCACCGGCTGCCTCGCCGCCATCGTCCCGCAGCACCTGCTCCACGACCGCTACGAGCAAGCGCGCCAGGCTTGCGGACGCTTCGTGGAAATCTTCGGCCGCGAAAACTTCTTCGTCGAAATCCAGGACCACGGCATCCCCGAACAGCGCAAGATCATCCCCGGCCTGCTGAAGCTCGGCGAAGAGTTCGGCCTGAAGGTCATCTGCACGAACGACGTCCATTACGTGAACCACGAGGACGCCGGCCCGCACGACTCGCTCCTCTGCATCCAGACCGGCGCCAAGGTCGCCGAGACGGACCGCATGAAATTCGACGGCACTCAGTTCTACCTGAAGTCGCGCGCCGAAATGGAAAAGCTCTTCATCGAGGTCCCGGAGTCGGTCGTGAACACCCATGCCGTCGCCGAGATGTGTGAGACGGGCATCATCCCCTTCCCCAAGGGCTCCGAGCGTTACCCGAAGTATCCGCTCCCCGCCGAGATCAAGGACCAGCTCACGCCCGGCGGCTACCTCGAGCAGCTCTGCCACGAAGGCCTGAAAAAGCGTTACAACTTCAACTACGACGACGTCGCGACGCGCCCCGCCGTCGCCGAACGCCTCGCGAAACTCACCAACCTCCCGCCCGGCCAGAAACCCGTCGCGCCCGACTACAACGGCCTCCCGCTCGAGGAGGAACTCGTGGTGCGCCTCGCCTTCGAGCTCTCGATCATCCGCGTCACGGGTTTCATCGACTACTTCCTCGTCGTCTGGGATTTCATTCACTGGGCGAAATCGAAAGGCATCCCCGTCGGCCCGGGCCGCGGCTCCGGCGCCGGCTGCCTCGTCGCCTACGTGCTTGGGATCACCAACCTCGACCCGATCCGCTTCAAGCTCCTCTTCGAGCGCTTCCTCAACCCCGAGCGCGTGTCGCCGCCCGACTTCGACATCGACTTCTGCATGCGCCGCCGCGGCGAGGTCATCGACTACGTCCGCCAGAAATACGGCAACGACTGCGTCGCCAACATCATCACCTACGGCACGCTCGGCGCGAAGATGGTCGTGCGCGACGTCTCGCGCGTGCACGACCTGCCCTTCGCCGAGGCCGACCGCCTCGCCAAGATGATCCCCGACGAGCTCAACATCGAGCTCAAGGCCGCCATCGAAAAATCCGCCGAGCTGAAAAACGAATACGACCGCAACCCGGTCGCGAAAAAAATCCTCGATCAAGGCCTCGTGCTCGAAGGCATGGTCCGCAACACCGGCAAGCACGCCGCCGGCATCATCATCACCGACCAGCCGCTCGACGAGTTCGTCCCGCTCACGCTCCAGGAAGGCGACGTGACCGTGCAATACGACATGAACGCCGTCGGCAAACTCGGCCTGCTGAAGATGGATTTTCTCGGCCTGAAGACGCTGACCGTCATCTCCGACGCCGTCGCCAACGTCCGCCGCACCGCGCAGCCCGACTTCGACATCGAGACCATCCCGCTCGACGACCCGAAGACCTACACCATCCTCAACGCCGGCAAGACCGTCGGCGTGTTCCAGCTCGAATCCGGCGGCATGCAGAACGCTTGCAAGCAGGTCGGCGTGACCGACATCAACGACATCAACGCCATCTGCGCCCTCTACCGCCCGGGCCCGATGCAGTTCATCCCCGACTACGCCCGCGGCAAACGCGACCCGTCCACCGTCGCCTACCCGCACCAACTGCTCGAGCAATCGCTCAAGGAAACCTACGGCATCATTGTCTACCAGGAGCAGGTCATGGAGTGCGCCAAGATCATCGCCGGCTACACGCTCGGCGGCGCCGACATGCTCCGCCGCGCCATGGGCAAGAAGGACGCCGACGCGATGGCGAAGGAGCGCATCAAGTTCGTCGAAGGCGCGAAACGCGTGAACGACATCAGCGAAAGCAAGGCCAACGAAATCTTCGACCTGCTGAACAAGTTCGCGAACTACGGCTTCAACAAATCCCACTCCGCGTCCTACGCGCTCGTCAGCTACCAGACCGCGTATCTCAAAGCGAACTACCCGGTCGAATTCATGGCCGCCGTGCTCACCGCCGAGCTCGGCAACGCCGAAAAGGTCTCGCACTTCATCGCCGAAGCCGAGGCGATGGGCATCACCGTCCTCGGCCCCGACGTGAACGAATCGCGCGGCGACTTTACCCCCGTCGGCGACAAAATCCGCTTCGGCCTCGCCGGCATCAAGGGCGTCGGCGAACTCGCCGCCGCGAAAATCATCGAGGAGCGCGAGGCCAACGGCCCGTTCGCGGACTTCGCCGACTTCGTGCGCCGCGTCGACGGCCGCGCGATCAACAAGCGCGTGCTCGAGCACCTGGTCAAGACCGGCGCCTTCGACTACAGCCACGCGCCGCGCAAGCCGCTCTTCGACGGCATCGACGCCGCTCTTGCCGGCGCAGCCGCCCACGCTCGCGACAAGGCCGCCGGCCAGCACTCGTTCCTCGACATGCTCGCCGACGAGAAGCCGAAGCGCGGCAAAAAGGTGGCCGCCGACGTCCCCGGCGGCGACACGCCCGCTGCCGCTTCCGACTCCGCCGCCGACTTCACCTCGCAGGAGCGCCTCCAATTCGAAAAAGAACTCCTCGGCTTCTACGTCTCCGGCCACCCGCTCAACGCCTACGCCGGCCTCGCCGAAGCGCTCAGCACGCACACCGAGGAGACCGTTCTCCTCGAAGGCGACCGCGTCGAGTTCCGCCTCGCCGGCCTGATGAGCGGCATCACCAAGCGCCTCTCGAAACGCGACAACCGCCCGTGGGCCTTCTTCAATCTCGCCAGCCGCCGCGCGACGATTTCGGTCAACATGTATGCCGACGCCTACGAGACCTACGGCAAGATCCTCGCGGAAAATCTCCCCGTCGTCCTCCTCGGCTCCGTGATGAAAGGCAACGACGGCGCGCGCCTGAACATCAAGGAGGTTTACCACCTCGACGCCTACGTCCCGAACAACATCCGCAAGGTGACGTGGCTCCTCACGCCCGATCATCCCGGCGTCGCCGATTTTCTCCCGAAGCTCCGCAAAGCCATCGACGCCGCCAACGGCGACACGAAGATCGAGATCGCCTTCCTCTTCGAAGGCCGCGTCGCGCCGATCGCGGAAACCTCCTTCGCGCTGAAATGGCGCGTGACCGGCACCGCATTTCAAGAACTGCGCAACCATCCCGCCGTCGCCGGCGCCCTGATCGAAGCCCGCACCCCCGAACTGAAAGAAGTCCGCCGCTGGGGGAAAAAATCCTTCGGCGGCTGATTCCGCCCGCCACCCCGCAGCGATGCCGGGACGCAGCCCTGCTGCGCCTGGCACGGCCGCGCTGAAAGGTGGTCGCCGCCGTCCCGGCGGCGACAAACGCCCGCGCCGACTCGCAGCTTCGCGAAGTCGGTTTGACCCCACGATGCAGCGCATGTCTTTTCCCCGAGCGGGCCAGCACATTTCCATGTTCCACCTTCGCCTCCCCGTTCGCGGCGTCATCTTACTTGCCGGTTCAGCACTACTGACAGCGCTCTCGCTCCGTGCCGCAGGGAAGCCGGCGCAGTCCTTGCCCGCCGCATCCACGCTTACGTCGCCAGAGCAGATTCCGGTGGAATATTTCTTCCGCTCACCCGCTGTCGCCGGCGCCGAGCTTAATCCCTCCGGCACTCACATCGGCATGAGAGTTTGCGATGTTCTCCATGACGCCTACGGGCTTTTCTTTTACGATACCGCAACCAATGTCATGGATGGCACACGAGGTGACCAGACCTATGACATATACTCGTTTGTCTGGGCTGGTGACGAACGCGTAGTTTTCAACGTCGCCCGCGACCAGCACTATTATTGGGGATTTTTTTCGATGCTTCGAACTGATCCGAAAAAACGGATCGTTACACTGAGCAGATACACCGGGACATTTCTCGGAAAACCTCGGACGCGTCCTGATTCAATTTTCGTCCCTGATCACCGCGGCGTTCTGGAAATAGACGTGCGGAAAAACTCCCTCAACTATTTCGGCGACCGCAACAAGAACGTCGTCGGGATTATCACGCGGCCCCAAAACGTGGACAGTGTGCCTAGATGGCTGTGCGACCGCGATGGCGAGATTCGCTACGCATTCGGGCTAATAAAAGCCGAGCAATTACTCTTCCGCCGGGCGAGCGACGGCAAATGGACTCCGATCAAGATCGACTTTGAGCGCGACACTCCACTCGCAGTCGATACCGACTCTGCTGTGCTGCTAATTGCGCATCTCAACGACGAGGGGAGCTGCGAACTCCGCCGCTTCGACACGCGCAATAACTCTCTAGGCCCCGTGCTCTACACGGACGAAAAATACGATTTCAGCGACGGTCGGCTGCATTTTTCCCCCGACGGACGTGAACCCGTCAGCCTTACCTATGCGCAGCAGGCTCCGACGCGTTTTTGGTTTCGTGCCGCCGATCAGGCGCTGCAGGCGACAATCGACTCCGCTCTGCCGCCAGATCGTCTCAACCACATCACCAGCCGCAGCCGCGACGGGCAGAAATTGCTCGTCACCAGCGGCTCCGACCGCCATCCCGGCACGCTCTACTTCATCGACCTCGCCGCCCACAAGGTCCGCAAGATCGCCGACCTCGCCCCTTGGCTCCCCGAGAGACTCCTCGCGCCCGTCCGCCTGATGAGCTTCCGCACGCGCGACGGCCTCACGCTCGACGGCTACGTCACGCTCCCACAGAACTACGTGGAAGGAAAACCCGCGCCGACCGTCGTCCTGCCGCACGGCGGCCCCTGGGCCCGCGACGTCTGGGGCTACGAGCCGTGGAGCCAGTTCCTCGCCTCGCGCGGCTACGTCGTCTTCCGCCCGAACTACCGCGGCTCCTCCGGCTACAACGCCGCGCTCTCCCTCGCGCCGGCCATGGAGTTTCGGAAAATGCACGACGACGTCACCGACGGCGTGCGCGCCCTCGTCGCCGCCAAAATCTCCGACCCCGCCCATCTCGCGATCTTCGGCGCCAGCTTCGGCGGCTACCTCGCCATGAGCGGCGCGGCGTTCGAACCGGACCTCTACAAATGCGCGATCACCTTCGCCGGCGTCTTCGACTGGGCCGAACTGATGCAACAGGACAAGGACAACGGAAACGAGTATCGCTACGCGTGGCTGCGCCGCGATTTCGGCGACCCCGAGAAGGACCGCGCCAAATTCGACGCCATGTCCCCGCTCCAAGCCGTCGCAAACGTCCGCATCCCGATCTTCGTCGCCCACGGCAAGGAGGACCGCAACGCCGACACCGACCAATCGCGCAGCCTCGTCCGCGCTCTGAAAAAAGCCGGCGTGCCCCACGAAGCGTGGTTCATCCCCGACGAGGCGCACGGCCTCAGCGAACTCGCGCACCGCACCGAGTTATTCACCCGCGTCGAAGCATTCTTGAAGAAGCACCTCTGACCGGCTCTCTTCACGGCGTGCCCGATTCCGCCGTCCTCAACGAAACCGCCCGCGTCCTGAAACTCGTTCAGGCCGGCACGCCCGCCGACGCCGCGCTGCGCGAGACGCTCGGCCGCACGCGCCACGGCTCCGCTCCCGCGCTGCGCCGCGCCGTCAGCCGCGCCGTGTTCGCCTATTTCCGCTGGTTCCGCTGGCTCGAGCCGAAGCAGTCGCTGCAAAAACAGACCCAAGCCGCGCTCGACCTCCAAGCGCGCTTCGATCACGCCCCCGCGTCCTTCAAACCCGAAACCCTCGCCGCCCGCGCCGTCCCCGACTGGCTGAAAAGCGAGATGGACGTCCCGCCCGACTGGCTCCGCCAACTCCAGCGCGAACCCGTCCTCTGGCTCCGCGCCAAGCAAAACGAAGCCCGCGATCTCCCCGCCCGCCTCGGCGACTGCGCGCCCGCCTCCGAGGCTTACAGCCTAAAGCTTACTGCTTATCGCTACTCCGGCTCCCGCGACCTCTTCCTCACCGACGAATTCCGCGACGGCCGCTTCGAGATCCAGGACCTCGCCTCTCAACTCGTCGGCCACGCCTGCGCGCCGCAACCCGGCCAAACCTGGTGGGACGCCTGTGCCGGCGAAGGCGGCAAGACGCTCCACCTCTCCGACCTGATGCAGAACAAAGGCCTCCTCTGGGCCAGCGACCGTTCCCTGCGTCGTCTCGAAAACCTGAAGAAACGCGCCTCGCGCGCCGGCGCCTTCAACTACCGCGCCGCCCCGTGGGACGGCTCCGCCAAGCTCCCCACGAAAACCAAATTCGACGGCATCCTCGTCGACGCCCCGTGCAGCGGCATCGGCACCTGGCAGCGCAACCCGCACGCGCGCTGGACCACGCAGCCGGCGGACGTCCACGAACTCGCCGCCATCCAAGCCAAGCTCCTCGACAACGTCGCCGGCTCGCTGAAATCCGGCGGCCGCCTCGTCTACGCCGTCTGCACCCTCACCCGCGCCGAGACCACCGCCATCGCCGAAGCCTTCACCGCCGCCCACCACGATTTCGAACCCGCCCCCGTCTTCCCCTCTCCCAGCTCCGAGCTCCCGGCTCCCAGCTCCACGCTTTTCCTCCACCCCCACGAGCTGAACGCCAACGGCATGTTCGTCGCCACATGGCGCAGAAAGTGACAAAGATCACCGGCGCCACCGTCCGCGCCGACTTCAACGCCGTCGAGTCGGTCGTGCACTACTCGCGTGCCGCCGAGCGTCTCGGTCTCTGGGCCTCCGAGCGGAAACTCATCGAGCAACACTTCCCCGACCGCCGCGCCCCGCTCCTCGAAGCCGGCTGCGGCACCGGCCGCGTCACGCTCGCCCTCGCCGAGCTCGGCTACACGCAGCTCACCGCCTTCGACTTCGCCGAGGAACTCCTCGATCAGGCCCGCCACTTCGCCCGCGAGAAAAAACTCACCCGCCGCATCCGCTTCCTCCACGCCGACGCCACCCAGCTCCCCGACCATTGTAACCTATTAGGTTACAATCCCACCGCCACTCCCGAGCGAGGCACCGGCCCTTGTAACCTAATAGGTTACAAGGGCCGCCGGCGCCGGGCGGCGCCGGCGGGGTTTGCGGGGGTGCTTTTCCTGTTCAATGGCCTGATGCAGATTCCCGGACGCGAGCATCGACGCGCGGCGCTGCGCGGGCTGCACGCGCTCGTCCGCCCAGGCGCGCCGTTGCTGTTCACCACGCACGATCGCGATGACGAACCGGCGGAGCGCCGCCACTGGGCGCGCCACGCCGAACTCTGGGCGCAGGGCAAACAAGACCCGGCGCTCGTCGAGTTCGGCGACCGCTACTTCGTCGACGACGACCACTACCGCGTCTTCATGCACCTGCCCGACCGCGCGGAGATTCTCGAAGACCTCGCCGCCACCGGCTGGACGCACGAGTGGGACGAGATGCGCCGCCGCATCGCCGCCGAATCCTCCGACGTGAAGGATTTCTCCGACGAATGCCGCTTCTGGCTCGCGCGGAAGCCGGCATAGTCCGGCATCCCCGCGCCCGGAGGTCGCGGGCCGCCTCGCTCCAAACGGATTCGCACAAGAAATCAAGCGACGCCTCCACGCGGTTTGCTAGAGTCGCCGCGTTCCCACCGATGCAGCACTACCGCCAAGCCGTCATTCGCGCCGCCGACACGATCGAGCGCCACTTGCGCGAACCGATCTCGCTCGACGCCATCGCGCGCCGCGCCGGTTTCTCGCTCTGGCATTTTCACCGCATCTTCGCGGAGATCACGGGCGACTCGCTCGGCTCCTACATCCGCAAGCGCCGCCTCACCGCCGCCGCCGATGAACTGCGCCAGTCGCGCCGCCCCATCCTCGAGCTCGCGCTCGATTTCCAATTCGAGTCGCACGAGGCCTTCACGCGCGCCTTCCGCGCCGCGTTCGACGTCACGCCGAGCGAATTCCGCCGCCGCGGCGGCCTCGCGTGGAACCGCACGCGACCGCGCCTCACGTTGCGCCGCCTCAAACGCCTTCCCCGTCAAACCACCATGGAACCCACCCTGATCGAACTGCCCGCGCTCAATCTCCTCGGCCTCACCGCGCGCTTCATCGGCCCGATGTCGCCCGATGCCGACAACACCGACGTCGTCCCGAAACTCTACGGCCGCTTCTGCCCGCAGATCGCCAGCCTCCAACCGCAGGTCGACCAATACGTCTACGGCGCCGTGCGCTGTCCCGCCGACGGTGACCGCCGTCATCCGGACGAGTTGGAATATCTCGCCGCGATCAACGTCGCCCCGTCGCGCCAAGCGGCCCCGCCGTTCGCGCTCTGGCGCATCCGCGCCGGCACCTACGCGTGTTTCACGCACCGCGGGCCCGTCGCGAAGCTCGGCGAGACGATCAACTACGCCTTCGGCTCGTGGCTGCCGCGCTCCAAGTTCATCCACAGCGGTGGACCGAATCTCGACCGGCAGGACGAGCGCTTCGGCGACGGCGGCGCGGCGTGCGAGTTCGATTTTCTCGTGCCGGTGCGGCCGAAGTGACGCGCTGCAAATTCCTCTAGCGCTTGCCGCCGCGCCCGCTAACGTCCGCGCCCATGCGCACGTTCACGCTCGCTCTCCTCGCGGCATTCGCCGCCGTTTCGCTCCGCGCCGCGCCGGAATATCCCAAGGCCGGCCCCGACATCTACGACACCCAGGCCGACGGCGCCGCCCAAGTCACCGAGGCCGTCAGCCTCGCCAAGCGCGACCAGAAGCATGTGCTCCTCGTCTTCGGCGCGAACTGGTGCATCTGGTGCCGCCGCCTGCACGAGCTTTTTGAAGACAACAGCGCCGTGCGCCGCGAGTTGAAGGCCCACTACGTCGTCGCGTGGATCGACGTGAACCACCGCGACGGCAAGAAGCGCAATGACAAGGTAAACGAGGCCTACGGCAATCCCATCCAGCACGGCCTGCCGGTCATCGTCGTGCTCGATCGCAACGGCCACATGCTCACCACGCAGGACACCGGCGCACTCGAGGACGGCAAATCCGCCCACGATCCCGACAAGGTCGTCGCATTCCTCCGGCAGTGGATGCCGGAGTGAGGGCGCGGCGAACCAGTCGCCCGTCGCTTCTGGGATTTCGCGCACTCATAAAAGTGCTGTGGCCGGAAACGAGGACTCGTCGCACCGGCTTCCTTCCTGTCGCTCTCGGAGCAGGCTGGAAGCCTGCGCCACATCGGTCGGCGACGACTAGCTGAAAGCGCTTGAGGTGGGCGTCGGCGTCCCTGCCGACGCCTGTCGCCGCCGGGACGGCGGCGACCACCTTTTGTCACGCGGCTTGAGCAAAGCCCAAATCTCCACGACGCCCGTTCTCGTGGTGCCCATGCCCGCAAAGAAAAGGCCGCGCTGCACGCGCGGCCTTCGCAGTTGAATCGATTCGTTGGATGCCGGCTCAGAAGCCGGTGTAGAGCGAGAGCGAGTATTGGTGAGCCGTCTCGCCGTTCTTGCGGAAGTCCGCGAGATAGCCGACCGACCAGCCCCAGCTCTTGCTCACTGCGCCGCTGACGCGCGCGCCGAGCTTGAAGGTCTCGCCGAGGCCGTCGTCCACCGTCGCCGTGCCGGTGGCGGCCAGCGTGTCGGCGAGGCGGCCGGAGAGGCTGCGGGTGTTTTCGTTCACGTCCTTCTGATAGATCGCGGTCGCGCTGAGCACGAACGGCCGCTCGTTCACGCGCATCGTGTAGTCGACGTCGGCGCCGACTTGCGCGTCGAACGACTTGGCGTTCTGGCCGTCGAAAGCGAAGTTCAATCCCGGCACGCCGCTCTCGGTGTAGCCGCCGAGTTTGGCCTTGGCGTAGCGGAGGCCGGCGAACGGCGTGACGCGCCATGCGTCGGACACGAGGTTCCAGCCCGCGCGGACGTGCGCCGCGGTGCGGTCGCCGTCGCTCTTCGCCGTGGTCGCCATGCCGCCGAGGGCGGTGGTGCGCGTCACGTCCTTGAAATCCTGCGTGCCGACGCCGAAGGAACCGTCGGCGAAGAAGCTGCCGGATTTCCACTGCGCGAATGCCGTCACCATCTGGCCGCGCATGACGGAGGAGCCGGCCGCGCCATCCAGATCGGTTTCGATGTGCTCCGCCGAGAGGGCGACGCCGACCAGCAGGTTGGACGCGAGGCTGTAGTCGAAGCCCGCGGTCACGACGTTGCCGGAATAGTCGAAGCCGGCCTGGTAGCCGGCGGCGTTGAACGAGCCCGACTTCGAGGCGAAGTTCACGAAACCGTCGGCCTGATGGCGGGCGACCTCGAGGCGCGAGGCGTCGAGGCGGGATTGCAGGGAGTCGGCCGAGAGGTCGGTGGCGACGAGCGCCGTGGTGCCGCGCGCGGCGAAGGTGCCGAGCACGAACTCGGGGTTGAGCACCTCGGTGAGCACCGCAGCGAAGAGCGCGTGCGTCTTCGTGGTCGGATGGATGCCGTCCCAGAACACGTAGCGGCTGACGTCGCCCGGGTTGCCGCCGGCGCCGAGGATGTCGATCGGGTCCTGGTTGGTGATCGAGAAGCCGAAGGTCTGCGGGTTGTTGACGATCGTTTGGAAGATGGAGCCGAGGTCGAACACGGTGACGTTCACGCCGGAGAGGCCGCTCAGGCCGGCGATGCGGGTCTTGATGTCGCCGTTGAACGCGTAGGAGCCGGCCTGGATCAGCGAGGCGGCGGAAACGCCGGAGCCGGTGGTGAAGCGCGGCGTCTTCGAGATGTCGGGCAGGTTGAGCACGAGGATGTTCTTCGCGCCGAGGCCGGCGAGCGACTGCACGGCGCCGGCGACGGCGGTCGAGGCGGCGACACCGGTGGCGGTCATCGCGGTGGCGTTCTGGTTGGCCGGGACCTGGACGGCGTTGAGCAGGTCGTTGGCGCCGGCGAGCAGGACGTAGAGGCCGTTGGCGTTCGCGGTGATGCCGCGGGCCTGATACATCGCGACCTGTTGCGCGAGGTTCGGCACAGCGCTGCCGGCGGTGGCCGTGGCGCCGGCGAAGGCGAAGTTCAGCTTCGCAGCGTTGGCCGAGGTCGTCGCCGCGGCAGCAAGTCCGGGCGCGAGATATTCGGCGTAGGTGATGCCGTTCGACACGCGACCGGCGAAATACGGCGCGGGCGGCGAGCCGGTGAGGGCGAAGGTGTTGCCGCTGTCGGTGAGGCTGTCGCCGAAGAAGTAGTAATTCGAAAACGTCCGGTTGGCCGGGACGGATTGAGCGAGGGCCGAGGCGGCGAGGCCGAAGACGGCCAAGCCGGCGAGGAGGCGCGAGCGCAGTTCGTTCATAGGGGTGTTGGGTTGATAGGCGGGCGGAATCGAGGCAACGCCCCGCGCGCTCGGCAAGCGCTATATCCGCCCCGCCACCGCGGACCAATTCAGCGCGCCAGCATGGTCTCGAGCCGCGCGCGATTCGCCGGCCAATCCTCCGCGATCAGGCCGAACATCGCGGTGTTGCGGACATAGCCGTCAAAGCGCGCCTGGTATTTGCGCAGGATGCCCTCGAACTGGCCGCCGATGCGCGCGATGGCACGGCGCGAGGCCTCGTTGCGCTCGTCGGTCTTCAACTGCACGCGCACGGCGCCGAGCGTCTCGAACGCGTGACGAAGCAGCAGGTATTTCGCCTCGGTGTTGATCGCGCTGCGCTGCGCCTCGCGCGCATACCAGGTGCTGCCGATCTCGAGCCCGCGATTCGCGCGGCGGATGTCGAGGTAGCGCGTCGAGCCGACGATCTTGCCGTCGCTGCGGCGCACGACCGCCCACGCGACGTCGGTGCCGGCGGCGGAATTGCGCAGGCCATCGTCGAACCATGCGTGAAACACCTCGGGCTTCGCCAGCGTATCGGTGAGGAACCACTGGAACACGTCCGGCAGCTGCTGCGCCGTGGCGAGCATCGGTGCGCGGTGCCGCTCATCGAGCGGTTCGAGGCGGACGTGCTGGCCTTCGAGGAGAATCGGGCGCGGATCGAATGGCATGGGCCGTTTTGTGCGCCAAGTCGCACCGCGCCTCAAGCGCCCGTCGTCACCGCACCAGCACAGCGCGCGAGAAATCGCATCGCGGCCGCCCGGCGCGCCGCCATGCTGCGGGCATGCACCTGCCCTTCGCCCGCCTCCTCGCCCTCGCCGTCGTGCTGCTCGGTTCGCTGTCCGCCACCGAAAAGCCGGCTCCGCTGACGCTGCGCGTGATGACGTTCAATCTGCGCTTCGCGAGCGCGCAGCCGCCGCACGCCTGGCCCGAGCGCCGTCCGATCATGCAGCACCTCATCGCGCACGAGGCACCGGACGTCATCGGCACGCAGGAAGGGCTTTACGGACAACTCCGCGACATGGCGGCCGATCTGCCCGCCTACGAATGGATCGGACTCGGACGCGAGGGCGGCAGCCGCGGCGAGTTCATGGCGATTTTCTATCGCCGCGAAAAACTCGAACCGGTGGCCTTCGATCACTTCTGGCTTTCGGACACGCCGGACGTCGTGGGCTCCGCGACCTGGGGCAATCGCTTCAAGCGCATGGTCACTTGGGTGCGCTTCCGCGAACGCGCCACGGGCCGCGAATTCGAGTTCTGGAACACGCACTTCGATCACGAGATCGAGGCGGCGCGCGCGAAATCCGCCGCGCTCATCGCCGAGCGCCTCGCCCGCGTCGACCGCGCGCTGCCGCTGTTGCTGGTCGGCGATTTCAACTGCCTCGCCGGGGCGAGCGAAGCTTACACGCTCCTCACGACGCGCGCCGGACTGACCGACGCGTGGCTCGCCGCGACGCAGCGGATCAACGAGGGCCTGAACACCTTTCACGGTTACGAGCCGCCGCGCCATCAGGGCGAGCGCATCGATTGGATCCTCGCCCGCGCGCCAGCTGCGGTCAGCGATGCGGCCATCCTCGACTACGCCGAGAACGGCCAGACGCCGAGCGACCACTTTCCAGTGACCGCGACGATCCGCTTCGACTAACCGCTCGAAACATCAGGCAAACGACGCGGCGCGATCGCAGCGAAAGGTGGTCGCGCCGTCCTCGGCGACCACCTCGGCACAGCTGGCGGAGCATTTGGGCAGGCTGCCACCGAATCCGCGCCGCACTCGCGCCGTCGCCTTTTTTCAGATTTTCTGCGCCAGCGCCTCGAGCTGCTGCGTGGCGATGCCCCAGCCTTGGTGGAAGCCCATTTTCTCGTGCGCCTCGCGGTCGGCGACCGACCAATGGCGCACGCGCGCCGTGTAGAGCGTCCGCCCGTCGCCCGCGTCCTCGAAACTGATGATGCCCACGATGAACGCCTTCTCCGACGGCTCCCATGCGCTGACGAACGCATCGGTCCACACCAGCCGTTCGTTCGGGACGACTTCGAGATAGACGCCACGGTTCGGGAATTCCTGTCCCTCCGGCGACTGCATCACGATGTTGCTCGCGCCGCCCGCGCGCACGTCGGTCGTGGCTCGCACGGTCTTCCACGGCGGCGGCGTGAACCACTGCACCATGAGCGCCGGCTCCGTCCAGCAACGGTAGAGTTTTTCGCGCGGCGCGTTCAGCGTGCGCTGGAGAACGAGTTCGCGTTCGGCCGTGGGAGTGGGAGTCGGGTGGGTTTCCATAAGCTGAAGAATGAGTGTTGTTCGCTCTTTCGACGAACCACTCGCGCCGTTCCGGACACCCGCGCCCCACCGCTCAGCTCTTCGGGTTCAGCTCGAGCAGATCCACCTCGAAAATGAGCGCGGAATTCGGCGGCACCTTGCCCGCGCGGATGCCGCCGTAGCCGAGATGCGGCGGGATGTAGACGAACGCCTTCCCGCCCGCGCGCATCGTGCCGATGCCGGCGGCGAGCCCTGTGACGAGCTCCTGCACGCGAAACACCGCGGGCTTGTCGGGCGCCGAGCGGTCGAACTCCGTGCCGTCGACCAGCCGCCCGACGTAGATCATCCGCACCTTGTCCATGCGCTGCGGCAACGCGCCCTCGCCTTCCTTCAGCATCTTGATCCCGAGCCCGCTATCGCGCCACGCGATGCCCGGTTCGGCGGCGAGCTTCGCGCCGAACCAGTTTTCGCGCCGCTGCTCCGCCACGGACTTTTCGGGCTGTGCCGGCGCTTCCGCTTCCTTCGGGCCGCAACCGGCGAGCGCGAGCACGAGGACCGAAAACACGAGGGAGAGCGAACGCTTCATGCGCGACAGGTTGAGCCAACCCGCCGCCGAAATCACCCCGAATCTCTCGCGCCGTGCGCGTCCGCGATTGAATCCGTCCCGCGGCGGCACAATCTCCCTCCATGGCCTCGGGAGCGCGCCACCTCGTCTATATCCTGCTGCTGGCGATTGCCGCGAACGCAGCGTCCGCGCGCGGCACATTCGAACGTCCGTCGGAGAACGAGCGCCTCGCCGCCATCGGCAATCTCTACGAAGAACCGGAACTCACGCGCGAGCTGTTCCGCCCCGACGCGGATTTTCCGCCCATCGCCACGCCGACTCGCGGCGACTGGCTGCTCTTCCACCGCGAACCGGGCCAGAGCTTCGACGAGTTCCGCGCGAGCGAGCCGCACCGCGCCGACGATCAGCGGCGCGTGATCTATCTGCTCCCGCTCGGCGAATTTCCCGCCGACGACGCACCCTCGCTCGCGCTGCTCCGCGACTACGCCGCCGTGTTCTTCCAGCTCGAGGTGAAAATCCTGCCCGCGTATTTCCCGCACGACCTCGAGTTCGACCCGCGCGAAAACGAATTCACCCACAAGCGCCAGCGGCTCACGCGCGCGATCCTCGGCTGGCTGCACACACGCCTGCCCGCCGACGCGTTCTGCCTGCTCGCGGTCACGATGGACGACCTCTACCCGGACAGGGACTGGAACTACGTCTTCGGCCAGGCCTCCCTCGAGGACCGCGTCGGCGTCTACAGTTTCGCACGCTACGACCCGGCCTTTTTCGACGAGAAGCGCGGCCCCGCCTGGCGCGACATCGCGCTGCGCCGCGCCGCGAAGATTCTCACGCACGAGACCGGCCACATGTTCGGTCTCTACCACTGCATCCATTTCGATTGCGTAATGAACGGCGCCAACTCGCTCGAGGAATCCGACCGGCAGCCGCTGCACGCGTGTCCCGTTTGCCTGCGCAAACTGAAGTTCGGCGCCCGCTTTAATCCCGTCGCGCGCTACGAGCAACTCCGCGCCTACTATCGCGCGCGCGACTGGTTCGACGACGCCGATTGGGTCGCGCGGCAACTGAAACGCCTGCCCGATTCGCCCGCAGCCAGCGCACCGCGCTAGAGGCGACGCAGCGGTGCCCGCGCCTTCCACTCGCAAGCGACAATGCCCTCAGGTGAACGGGCCTTTACCAAAACCGCGCAGCCTCGTCGCAGCTGCCGCGCCGGTCGGCGTAGCTATCAGCTGCGACCTTTACCCGCCACAGCACGCGGCGGAAGTTTTGGCCGGACCACGGCCGGTGCCGGAGATGCCATCTCGCCGTGAAGTTCGTCACGTTCGCGCCGTCCGCCGGTGCGCGCTTCGCCCATATTGGCCTCGCGATCGCCGGAGCGACGACCGCCCACGAGCGACATCATGCCGCCGACCAGCTCCTTCACCCGCGCCGCCTGCTCGTCGAGCCGCCGCGCCGCCTCCGCAGCCTGCTGCGCCGCCGCGGCGTTCGCCTGCGTGCCGCGATCGAGCTGCGTGACGGCGCCGTTGATCTGATCCACGCCTTCGTGCTGCTGCCGCGACGACGCGGTGATCTCGACGATGAACCCGTCGAGCCCCTTCACCCGCTCGCTGAGCGTGGCAAGGCAACCGACGACCTCCTCGCTGACGCGGATGCCCTCGTCACTGCGTTGCAGGGCGGTGGCGATCTTGTCCGCCGTCTCGCGCGCCGCCGCGGCGCTGCGCTGGGCGAGCGCCCGGACTTCCTCGGCGACGACGGCGAAGCCAGCTCCCGCCTCGCCCGCACGCGCCGCTTCGACGGCCGCGTTCAACGCCAGCAAATTGGTCTGAAAGGCGATCTCGTCGATCGACTTCATGATCTGCGCGACCTCGTGGCTCGAGGAGCGCATTTCGCCCATCGACGCGCTGAGCTTCGCCGCCGCCTGCGCGCCGGTGTCCGCCGCTTCCCGCGCGCGCTTGGCGCCGTCGCTGGCTTCGCGCGCCCGCTCGGCGTTTTGCCGCGTGGTCGCGGTCAACTCAGCGGTCGTCGCGCTCGTCTGTTCGATCGCAGTGGCCTGTTGCGCCGCTCCGTCCGCCAAACCTTGCGCCGCGGCGGCGACCTGCGTCGACGCGACCGCCACTTGGTCCGAGCCACCCATGAGCGCGTCCGCCAAGTCGCGCAACTGCCGCCCCAGCGACCGCGCCACCATCAATCCGATCACCAGCGAAGCCACCGTCGCGCCGAAAATGCAGCCGACGAGCACGCGCACCCCGAGCGTGGCTTGGGCGCGCACGCGTTGGTTCAGTTGCTCGAGTCGGTCCACCTTCGCGCGCGAGAGCGTATCGAGGCTCGCGTTTTCCGCTTCATAGGCGGGCAACAGCCGGGCCGAGCGCCACTCGCGGAGCGCGGCGGAGGCGGTGCCCGCCTGCTGCAGTTGCACGAATTCCCGCCAAGTCGCTTCCCACGCCTTGTGCCGTTCCTCGAAGGCACCGAATTCCTTCGCTTGCGGTGAATCTTGCACGCGCCCGCGACAGTGCGCCACCAAGCCCTCGATCTCCACGGCGTTGGCCTGGAGCCGTTGCTCGGTCTGCGACCGCGTCGCCGGGTCGTCCAGCGATTGGCAGAGCCCGAACGTCTCCCTCACCGCTTGCTGGATCCGCATGATCTGAAGCGCATCCGGCAGCGCCCGCTCGCCCATCTCGGCCGTCAGCCGATCGATCGCCAGATAGGCGTTGAACGAGCCGCCGCCCACCACGCCAGCGATGGCCATGACGCAGGCGAAACCCACTCCGACGCGACGCGTAACAGTCCAGTTCTTCATCGCTGGGGAGCCTGGCATTGGTCGCGGCGGCTGGCGCACGGCGCGAGAAAGGATGCGAGCGATACGGGAGGAATGACAGGTGACATGACAAAAGGCGCGTCGGCGGGCCCAGCCGACGCTTCGAGGCTAAGGCGCCGTTTGTGACGCCTTCGTCTCCCTATCGGCGCGCGACGGCCCGCACTTGAGCCAGCTTGGCGCTCATAAGCGCGCGAGCGGGTGTCCGTTAGCTGCGGTTGGGGCCGCAGCGCGCGATTCTTATTTTTGACCTTGCTTAATTAAGTTATTACTTAATCTTCGTGCCATGCAAAGCCTCGAAGCCATCGCCGACCCCACCCGACGCCGCATCGTCGAACTGCTCGCGGAGCGCGAGCGCACGACCGGGGAAATCGTCGCCGAGTTCGATGTCAGCGCCCCGGCTATTTCCCAGCACCTGAACGTCCTTCGCGAGGCCGGCCTCATCACCACTCGTGCCGAGGGCCAGACGCGCATCCAGTCGCTCAATGGCGATGGCCTCGACGACCTCGCCGACTGGCTAGAACGCACGCGCAGCGCCTGGAGCCGCCGCCTCGATGCCCTCGAACGCGAACTCCGCGCCGACGACGAACGCAAAAAGAAATCCGCTTCCAAATGACCACGCCCATCCAGAACGACTCCTACGCCCAGTTCCCCGCCCGCGGCGAACTCCGCATCGTCCGCCTCCTGCCCGGTCCCGTCGAACGGATCTGGGAATTCCTCACTGACCCCGAAAAACGCTCCCGCTGGATCTGCGGCGGCGTCACCGAGCCGAAAGCCGGCGGCAAGGTCGTCTTCGAGATGCACCACTCGAAGCTCTCGCCCGGCGAAACGCCGCCGGAAAAATGGGCGCACGTCCACGAGCCCGGCGTCACCTTCGAAGGTCGCGTTCTGCGCTACGATCCGCCGCACGTGCTCAGCTACACCTTCGGCGCGGACGACTCCGTCGTGACGTTCGAACTTACCCCGCAAGGCCGCCAAGTCCTCCTCGTCCTCACGCATCGTTCCACGGGCGACGATATTCCCGAGCAGAAGAACTACGCGGCCGGCTGGCACACGCACCTGGCGTTCCTCGTCGCGATTCTCGGCAACCAGCCGACGCCCAAGCTCTGGGCGATGCACGACCGCCTGCGCGCGCACTACGACGCGGTCGTCCCGTGCTGATCCGCCGCCATGTCCACGCCCGCCACCGCCAGCATCAGCAAGCGCTTCGCCGCGCCTGCCGAGCGCGTCTTTGACGCCTGGCTCGATCCCGCCTGGATCGGCCGCTGGATGTTCGGTCCCGCCGTGCGCGACGAGAAAATCGTCCGCCTCACCGTCGACGCGCGGGTCGGCGGCCAGTTTTCCTTCGCCGTCGATCGCGCCGGAACCCTCGTCGACCACGTCGGCGAATACCTCGCGCTCGAACGCCCGCACCGCCTCGTTTTCACCTGGGCCACGCGCGACGCCCTGCCGGCCACCAGCAAGGTCACCGTCCGGATTGAACCGCTCGGTGCCACCGCCTGCCAACTCACTCTGCACCATGAAATGGCGCCCGAGTGGGCCGCCTTCGCCGACCGCGCCGCCGCTTCCTGGCAGAAAATGGCCGACGCGCTCGAACGCGCCCTGAGCGCCTAGCCGAAAAACTCGCGCGCTCTTCCCTCCACCGCCGACGTGCCGCCGCACGCCGCAGCTGCCGCTTTGCCCGAATTTTTCCCATGAAAAACCCAACCACACCTGCTCCCCGCATCGCCTCACCCGCCGAGTGGCTCGCCGCCCGGCTCGAACTCCTCCGCGCCGAAAAGGAACTCACCCGCCAGCGCGACGCCCTCGCGGCGCGCCGTCGCGCGCTCCCGTGGGTGCGCCTTGCGCAGCCCTACACCTTCGCCACGCCCGACGGCCCGGCGACGCTCGCCGATCTCTTCGGCCCGCGGCGCCAGCTGATCGTCTATCATTTCATGTTCGGCCCCGGCTGGGGCGAGGGCTGCAAGAGCTGCTCGTTCGTGTCGGATCACTTCGACGCCATGCTGCCGCATCTCGCCGCACGCGACACCGCGCTCGCCGTCGTCTCGCGCGCGCCGCTCGACGAACTGGCGCCCTTCCAGCAACGCATGGGCTGGCGCTTCCGCTGGGTCTCGTCCCACGGCAGCTCCTTCAACGACGACTTCCGCGTTTCGTTCACACCCGAGGAACTCGCGTCCGGGCGCATCCGCTACAACTACGCCGAAATGCCGGCGTTCCCCTTCGAGGAGGCGCCGGGTCTCAGCGTCTTCGTCCGCGACGCGTCGGGCGGCGTGTTTCACACCTACTCCACCTACGGCCGTGGCCTCGATCACCTCATGAACACCTACAACTTCCTCGACCTCACGCCGCAGGGCCGCAACGAAAGCGCGCTGGAATTCCCGATGGCCTGGGTGCGTTATCACGACGCCTATGAGCCCGCCGCCGTCACGGCCTGAGCCCGGGTGGCGCCGGCGCGTCCGGCAAGCCGCGCCGCTCACGCTCTTCGCGCTCGCGCCGAAGGGCGTGTGCTGCCTGGCCGCCTACGCGGCGGGCGGCGCGCTTTTCGGGCGCGAACTCTGCGGGGCGAGCGCGCCGTCGACGATGGTCGCGCTCGCGCCGTGGCTCGGGGGCGTCGTCGCCGCGGGCGCGTGGGGACTCTGGCGCGCCCGCCGCGCGTTGACGCTCTCGGACGTTGCGCCTCCCCGGCGCGCGCCGCAACGTCGCGCCATGCCCGCTGCGCCCCGTTCCGCCAACCCGCTCACCTCGCCGCTAGCGCGCGCGATCGTCTGGTCCGGTCTCGCCGCCGGCGCGCTCGATCTGGTCTACGTGTGCGGGCTGACGCTTTACCGCGGCGGCAACGTCGTCGCACTGCTCCAGGGCATCGCCGCCGCGTTGTTCGGGCCCGCCGCGCGCAATCCCGTCGACTGGGGCTACGCCATCGTCGGCGTGCTGCTGCACTTCGCCATCGCCTTCATCGTCGCCGCGCTGTTTTGCATGGCCGCAAAATTCCGCCCGTATCTCGTCCGCCAGCCCGGCATCGCCGGCCCGCTCTACGGCGTCGCGGTGTGGCTGACGATGCAGCTCATCTTCCTCCCGCTGACGCGCACACCGCCCAAGACCTTCCCGCCGGCGAATTGGGAACCTGCCTTCCTGGCGCACTTGTTGTGCGTCGGCCTGCCGATCGCGCTGATCGCGGCCAGATTTCTCGCTGCGCCCGCTGCTCAGCCGCCCGCGGCCCCCGACGCCGCCTGAAGGTTCGGGCGCCGCTCGTCCAGCCGCGCCAGCAGTTCCGGAAACGCCTCGCGGATCGGAGACGTCGCGAGATACGCGGCGGCCTTTTCCTTGAACCCGCGCGCGCGCAGCGTCGCGTAGACGTGCAGTTCAAATTGCGCGCGGAGCGCCGCGTGCGCTTCGCCCAGGCCGAGCGCCTGGAGGAGGAACAACAGCGCCTCGATCGTGGAAAACCGCCCCTCGCCCGCCTGCGTGCGCAACCAGTAGCGACTCTCGCCCGCCATCGGCAGCCGCACGCGGCGGCCCCACGCGCCGACCTGTTGCGCCATTGCCGTCGCCTGCGTCCACGTGCCATCGAGCAGCAGCACTTGCAGGCGCGCCGGCTCAGGCGCGGCGGGCAATTCCTCGCCTTGCGGGTGTAGAATCCACAACTCGCGGCCGGATTGCACGACGTCCTCGCGGCGCAGCGGCGCCTGCTTGCGGAAGAGATGCTGGCCCGACGCGGGCATGACGCGCTTGATCAGGTGCCCGGTGCTGCTCGGCCGGTAGCTCTCCATGAAATGCAGCAGCACATCGACCCGCAGCGACGATTCCACGATCCGCTCGCCCGCGCAAATGCACCAGCGCGGCGTGAGCTGGCAATGCGCGCAGCGCGGAGTTTCGCGGAGGACGACGGAACGGGACACCGCTGCAGCCCGCCGCAAACCCCGCGCCCGGTCAATCCTCCGCTGCCGCCCCGAGCGGCGCATCGGAGATGTTCCCCTTTTGCCACCGGGAGACGCACGCCGACGCGCCGGTGCGGTCGGAAGCCGCATGCCCGACCACGCCAGGTGGCGCTCCGGCCGGGTCACGTCCACCCGCCCTGCCCATCCCATGAAAATCCTCGCTCCCCTCCTCCTCGCCGGCGCGCTCGCGTTCACCGCGTGTGGCCGCAATTCCTCCTCCGAAACCGATGCGCGCAACGCCGACACCTCGGTCGCCTCACCCGCGGCCGACACCTGGACCGAGCTGCGCACGTATGCCTACGAAAAGCGCGGCGACTTCAACTCCCGCCTCAGCGCCATCATCGCCCGGCTCGACGCCGAGCTCAGCCAACTCGAAGCCGACGCCTCCGCGGCCAAAGCCTCCCAATCGCGCAAAGACGCCCTCGCCGCCGTGAAAAGCGACAAAGCCGCCTTCGACGAAAAGACCGCTGCGCTCGCCCGCGCCTCGCAGGACACCTGGAACCAGGCGCGCGACGAGGCGGCCGCCGCGTGGGACAAACTGCAAGCCTCGCTCGCCAAGGCGCGCGCGGAACATTGAGTCGTCGCGCCCGCCTTCCGTTCACCCCGCAGGGATCGGACGCCCATGCCGTCCGATCCCTGTTTTCCCGGCGGAAAACCCACAGACGCGCTGGGCAAACTTTCGCATCCTTTTCGCAGAACCAATCCGTGCAATTTCGCGTCTGACGTCTACGATGACAACGACTCTCGTGACCTCCTCGACCCCCGCCTCCTCCCAATCCACGCCGGGCCGGCCGCTGCGAATCCTTTATGCCGACGACATGAAGGAACTCCGCGAGCTCATCACCATCGTGCTCGGCCGCGACGGCCACACCGTCGAGTCGTTCGCCAACGGCAACCTCGCGCTCGAGAAATTGAACAACGCCGCGCCCGACCATTTCGACCTCGTCATCACCGACCATCACATGCCCGAGATGAACGGCCTCGAGCTCGTCCGCCGCCTGCGCGAACGCACCTACCGCGGCAAGGTCATGGTCTTCAGCTCCGAGATCAGCCCGATCGTGCAGGAAAAATATCGCCAGCTCGCCGTCGACCGCATCCTGCCGAAGCCGATTTTCCCCGCGCAGCTGCGCACCTCGCTCCGCGATCTCTTCGCCGTCGCCGCGACGCCGTCGGCTTGAGCCGGCACCGCCTCGTCGGCCCCGCCGCCGCGTTGGTCGAAGCGCACTTGCCGTCGCGCCCGCTCCGGCACAAGTTCCGCGGCATGTTCCGACCCACCGTTGCCCCTGTGGCGCTCGCGCTGGGCGTCGCGCTGTCCGCGACCGCCGCCGAGCCCGCTCCTGCCGCTATGAACGACAACCCGCTGCTGACCGAGAGTCCGCTGCCGCTGCATTACCCGCAGTTCGACAAGATCAAGAACGAGCACTACCTGCCCGCCATCGAGCTGGGCATGGCCGAGAACCTCAAGGAGATCGAGGCCATCGCCGACAATCCCGCCGCCCCGACCTTCGAAAACACCATCGTCGCCATGGAAAAATCCGGCGACCTGCTCGGCCGCGCCAGCACGATCTTCTTCTCGCTGAACGGCAGCAACACCAACCCCGAGATGCAGAAGGTCGCGCGCGTCCTCGCGCCCAAGCTCGCCGCGCACGGCGACGCCATCCGCCTCAACCCGAAACTCTTCGCCCGCATCGACGCCCTCTACAGCGCCCGCGACACCCTCGGCCTCGACGCCGAGTCCGCCCGCCTGCTCTGGCGCTACCATCGCGACTTCGTCCGCGCCGGCGCCAAACTCTCCGACGCCGACAAGGCCACGCTGAAGAAACTCAACGCCGAACTCGCCACGCTCAGCACGCAGTTCACCCAAAACACCCTCAAGGAAGTCGCCGCCTCCACCGTCTACGTCGACACCCGCGAGGAACTCGCCGGCCTCTCCGACGCCGAGATCACCACCGCCGCGAACCTCGCCAAGGCCGACGGCAAGGAAGGCAAGTTCGCCCTCCGCCTCGTCAACACCACCGGCCAGCCGCCCCTCACCAACCTCACCCATCGCCCCACCCGCGACAAACTCATGGCCGCCTCCCTCGCCCGCGGCAGCCGCGGCGGCGAGTTCGACACCCGCGCCATCGTCGTCGCGATCATGAAGAAACGCGCCGAACGCGCCGCACTCCTCGGCGCACCGAATTTCGCCGCCTACTCCCTCGAGGAACAGACCGCCGGCTCCGTCGACGTCGTCAACAAGCTCCTCGCCCAGCTCGGGCCGCCCGCCGTCGCCAACGCGAAGAAGGAGGCCGCCGAGATGCAGGCCATCATCGACGCGGAAAAAGGCGGCTTCACCCTCGGGCCCGGCGACTGGCAGCTCTACGCCGAGAAAGTCCGCAAGGCGAAATACGACTTCGATGAATCCGCGCTGAAGCCCTACTACGAGCTCAACCACGTCCTCATCGATGGCGTCTTCTTCGCCGCGCACAAACTCTACGGCCTCTCTTTCAAGGAGCGCCACGACCTCCCCGTCTACGAGCCCACCGTGCGCGTCTTCGACGTGTTCAACGAGGACGGCTCGCAGCTCGCGATCTTCATCGCCGACTACTACGCCCGCCCGAACAAGAACGGCGGCGCCTGGGCCAACGCCTACGTGCCCCAGAGCGGACTCAAGGGCACCAAGCCCGTCATCGCCAACCACCTCAACATCCCGAAGCCGCCCGAAGGCCAGCCCACGCTGCTCACGCACGACGAAGTGCGCACCGCCTTCCACGAGTTCGGCCACGCACTCCACGGCATGTTCTCCAACGTGATGTATCCGCGCTTCGCCGGCACCAGCGTCCCGCGCGACTTCGTCGAGTTCCCCTCGCAAGTGAACGAAATGTGGGCCGCTTGGCCGGAAATCCTCCAGAACTACGCGAAGCACTACCAGACCGGCGCGCCCATCCCGGTCGAGTTGCTCGCTAAGGTCGAAGCGACAAAGAAGTTCAACCAAGGCCACGCCACCACCGAGCTCGTCGCCGCCAACGTCATCGACCAAGCCTGGCATCAGCTCCGCGCCGACCAGGTTCCCGGTGCCGACGACGTCGTCGCCTTCGAGACCGCCGCGCTACGGAAAGCCGGCCTCGATTTCGCCCCGGTGCCGCCGCGCTACCGCACGACCTACTACTCGCACATCATGTCCGGCTACGCCGCGGGCTACTACTCCTACTTCTGGAGCGAGGTCCTCGATGCCCACACCGTCGAGTGGTTCAAGTCCCACGGCGGCCTGAAACGCGAGAACGGCGACCGCTTCCGCGCCAAGCTCCTCAGCCGCGGCGGCAGCGCCGACGCCATGCAGCTCTACCGCGACATGGTCGGCGCCGATCCCGACATCAAGCCGTTCCTCGAGCGCCGCGGCCTCGCCGGCCCGAACTGAGCGCACCCGCCGCGCCGAACGCGCGACCACCCCTTCACGAGCCGCCGGCCGCCCGCCGGCGGCTTTTTGCTGCCCGCGCGACACCGTGTTGCCGTTTTACTTCGCGGCCCGCGCGACTACGATTGTGCCATGCAACTTCGCTCGCTCGGCAAAAACGGTCCGCGTGTCTCCGCCCTCGGCCTCGGCTGCATGGGTATGTCCGATTTCTACGGCGAGCGCGACGAGACGGAATCCCTCGCCACGCTCCACCACGCCATCGACCGCGGCGTCACGTTCTTCGACACGGCCGACATGTATGGCCCGCACCACAACGAGGAACTCCTCGGCCGCGCGCTCGCTGGCCGGCGCGACGGCGTGGTCATAGCCACGAAGTTCGGCATCGTCCGCGATCCCGCCAACCCGCAGGTCCGTGGCGTCAACGGCCGCCCCGACTACGTCATCGCCGCCTGCGACGCCTCGCTGCGACGCCTCAAAGTCGACACGATCGATCTCTACTATCAGCACCGCGTCGACCCGCAGACGCCCATCGAGGAAACGGTCGGCGCCATGGCCAGCCTCGTCCGCGCCGGCAAAGTCCGTTATCTCGGCCTCTCCGAAGCATCGCCCGAAACGCTCCGCCGCGCCCACGCCGTGCACCCGATTGCCGCGCTGCAAACCGAATACTCCCTCTGGACCCGCGATCCCGAGGACGGTGTGCTCGCCACCTGCCGCGAACTCGGCATCGGCTTCGTCGCCTACAGCCCGCTCGGCCGCGGTTTTCTCACCGGCCAGATCAAGCGCTTCGAGGATCTCGCGGCCGACGACTACCGCCGCCACTCCCCCCGCTTCCAAGGCGAGAACTTCCAGAAGAACCTCGCGCTCGTCGAAAGCGTCAACGCCCTCGCCGCCCGCAAAGGCTGCACGCCCGGCCAGCTCGCGCTCGCCTGGGTCCTCGCGCAAGGCGACGACATCGTCCCGATCCCCGGCACCAAGCGCCGCCGCTACCTCGACGAAAACCTCGACGCGCTGCGCGTGAGCCTCACGCCCACGGAGCTCGCCGAGATCGCCGCCGTCTTTCCCGTCGGCCGCGCCGTCGGCCTGCGTTACCCGGAAGCGATGATGTCCGCCCTGCGGCGCTGAACAGCGGCCCGCCGCGGAACCAACCGCCCACCTCGCGCGTCACAAATCCTCATGCGTTCCCTGCTCGCTTCGCTCCTCTTCGTCGCCCTGCTCGCGCTCGCGCCGGCCGCATCCGCCGCCACCGGCGGCTTCATCGCCACGCTTTCCACCGAACAACAGGCCGCCGCCGGCCTCGTCCACCTCTCCGCCGACGAGCAGACCACGCTCAACACCCTCGTCGCCCGCGAAGTCTCCCTCGCCCGCCAAGGCAACGTGAAGGCCTTCGCCGGCACCTTCAGCAGCCGCCGCAAACCATCCGAAACGACCGCGGCCGGTCTCGACCGCCTCGCGCCCGAGCAACTCGCGCAACTCGACCAACTCGTCGCCAACGCCATCGCCGCCGGCCCGGCCCAGCCCGCTCTCCCGCAACGGCTGAAAGCGAAGGACGTCGCCCGCAACGACCGCCTCGAAGTCCACGGCCAGGTTTCCCTCGCCTATGGCTGGGGCTCCGGCGGACGCGAGATGCGCGCCGGCTCGATCTACACCGAAATCCACGACAAACAGACCGGCACCACGCTCGGCATCGGCTACAGCCAAGTCTCCGGCGACGGCTGGTGGGGCTACGGTTACCCGGACTGGGGCTACGCAGGCTACGACTACCCCTACTATTGGGACTACGGCGCGCCGCTGCGCTTCGCGAGCTACGGCCGGCCGCTCGGCTTCGGCGGCGGCTTCCGCCCGAGCGTCTGCCGCGGACACTGACGCTGAGTCCGCCCGCCATCGCTCCGCCCCTCGCACGCGCGACCGTCACCGCCTCGCCCGACCGGCACCAGCCCCGAGTCCGTAGTTTCGCCGCGTCAGCAATCCGCCCCGAAGTGTCACCTATTAGGTGACAAAGCCGCGGAGGGAAACCAGCCGAGCAAACGCAGATGGCGGCGGGAATTCGACATTGGCGCGCTGACCCGTGGGCGTAGGCTGCCGCCATGTCCATCGACTCCGCCGACCTGCTCGACCGCTTTCTTCGTTACGTTCAGATCGACACGCGTTCCGATCCGGCTTCGCCCGACTGCCCGAGCACGCCGACGCAATGGAATCTCCTCCGCCTGCTCGAGCGCGAGCTGCGCGAACTCGGCGCGACCGACGTCGAGCTGACCGCGCACGGCTACGTGCTCGCGACGATTCCCGCCACGGCGCAGACCGACGCGCCGGTCATCGCCTACTGCGCACACGTCGACACCGCGCCCAATCTCCCCGGCGCCGCCAAGCCCATCGTCCATCGCGCCTATGACGGCCGCCCCATCGTCCTCCCCGACGACCCGACACAGACGCTCACCGTCGAGACGATTCCCTTCCTCCGCGCCTCCATCGGCCAGGACGTTATCACCGCGAGCGGCACGACGCTGCTCGGCGCCGACGACAAGGCCGGCGTCGCCATCGTCATGGCCGCCGCGCGCCACTTGCTCCGCAACCCCGGCATCCCGCACGGGAAAATCCGCCTCTGTTTCAATCCCGATGAGGAGATCGCGCGCGGCGTCGACAAACTCGAACTCGCGCAACTCGGCGCACAATTCGCCTACACGCTCGACGGCGGCGAGCGCGGCGAGATTTGCCACGAGACGTTTTCCGCCGACGCCGCCAAACTCGAGATCGCCGGCGTCGCCGCGCATCCCGGCTGGGCGAAGGACGTCATGGTCAACGCGCTCCGCCTCGCCGGTCGCTACCTCGCCGCCTTGCCCATGGCGCAGTCGCCCGAGCGCACCAGCGACCGCGCGGGATTCATCCATCCCGTCTCCTGCACCGGTTCCGCCGAGCAGGCGACCGTATCGTTCATCATTCGCGATTTCGAAGTCGAGGGCCTCGCCGAAAAACGCGCCCTGATGGAAAAACTCGCCGCCGAACTCCGCGCCGCCGAGCCCCACGCGCGCGTCACGCTCACGTTCACCGAGCAATACCGCAACATGCGCTACTGGCTCGAAAAGGACATGCGCCCCGTCGAGTTCGCCCGCGAAGCCGCGCGCCGCGCCGGCATCACGCCCTTCGGCCAACCGATCCGCGGCGGCACCGACGGCTCTCGCCTGACCCAACGCGGCCTGCCCACACCGAACATTTTCACCGGCATGCACGAGGTCCACAGCCAGCGCGAATGGGTCACATTGCAGGACATGGAAAAATCCACCGAGACGCTCCTCCACCTCGCCCAGCTCTGGGCCGAGGTGAAGTGAAGCCCCCCCGGAGCCAGCCCTGGGGCAACCTCAGCCGCGAGATGTTTCTGTGGGAGCGAGCTTGCTCGCGACATCGCACGCTAAGTCGCGAGCAAGCTCGCTCCCACCGCTCCCCTACGAAGCCGAAGCAATCTGCGAGTATCGGACCCACCGCGAAGTGAAGGACGTCCGCGCGAACTTACGCTTCAGCGGCCCGGCACAGCCGCGCATCGCAATCCTTTCGATCCCGCCACCGAAAATCCCTTCCCTGCCGGCATGCGCCCCTTGCTTCTGCTGCTCGCCTTGACAGCTTCCTGCGCCGCGTGCGCCGCTGATCCGGTTCCCGCTGCGACCGATCCGATCGAAGGTCGCTGGACCGGCACCATCGCACCGCCGCAGGGCGGCACGGCCGAGTTCGGCCTCGAGTTCTTCCGCACCAAACGCGGCAACCTCGCCTTCCGAATGAATTTCCCGGACGCACTCACGTTCGCCGCGCCGTTCATGATTCCCGTCGAGACGGCGGGCGACGGCAACTACGCCATCACGCCCGCCTTCGCGGTGAAGCTCCACCGCGACGGCGACAACCTCAGCGGCACCTTCGGCGCGGCCCAACTGCCGCTGGCACTTCACCGCGGCGGCGCCTGGACACCGCGTCCGCCCGCGCCGGCTTATCCGGCTGCACCGAAGCCGCGGTGGTCGTTTCCGCTGGGTGCCGGCACGTGGGCGCCGCCCGTCGTCGCCGACGGCGTCGTCTACGTCGGCACGAGCGCGGGCCAGTTCCACGCCGTGGATGCCGCCGACGGCCGCGGACTCTGGACCTGGTGCGGCGAAAATCCCATCGACGGCCGCGCCGTCGTGAGCGGGGACAGCGTCTATGTCGTCGATGCGAAAACCAATCTCATCGCCCTCAATCGCACCGACGGCTCGCCGCGCTGGACGGCCGCGCTGCACGACGCGCAACCCGCGGGCAAACCCGTGGCCGCCAACCCGACTTTCAACCACCGCGCCGCCTTCCCGCTCGTCGTCGATGGCGTCATCTACTGCGGTTCGAGCGACGGCGGACTCTATGCGCTCGATGCCGCCTCCGGCGCGAAGCTCTGGCGCCACGACGCCAAGGCGCCGATCTTTTCCGGCATCGGCCGGCACGGCGCGGACATGCTCACCTTCGGCACGATGGACGGCTCGGTCGTCCTGCTCGACCGCCGCACGCAGAAGGAAACGTTCCGCGCGCAAACCGCCGGCGGCGTGGTCACCGTGCCACTCGTCGTGGGCGACAAGGTCATCGCCGGCAGTCGCGACTACGTGCTCTACGGCTTCAACCTCGCCGACGGCAGCGTCGCTTGGCGCTTCTCGTATTGGTTCTCCTGGATCGAATCCACACCCGTGCTGCGTGACGGCCTGATCTACGTCGGTGCATCCGACTACAGCCGCGTCAGCGCCATCGATCCCGCCACCGGCCGCGCGAAGTGGCAGACGCCCGTGCACGGCATGAACTGGGGCACGCCGCTCGTGACCGACGACGCCGTGTTCACCGGCACGGCCGCGCAAAACATTCCCGGCACCGTCATCGCCCACACCGGCGGCATTCTGGCGCTCGATCGCGCGACCGGCGCCGTGAAATGGCACCTGCGCGCCACGCCCGCGCCCGAAAACGGTTTCGGCGGCTACGCCGGTTCGCTCGCCCTCGCGGACGACCAGATCATCGCCGCTGGTTTCGACGGCCAACTCATCGCGCTGCCGACGCGGTGAAGTTCGCCGCGTGGCTTAGAGCGCGACTGCGCCGGTCGTCATCTTGTCGCCGAGGCGCTGCAAGGCGCGCTCGTGCACGACCGGCATGGCGGCTTCGAGGAGCTCGGGCGTGAAACCCCACTCGCGCAGGAACGCGCCGTGGACCGCGGTGAGGAAGCCTTCCTCGGTCACCCCGGGCCCGAGCGACGTCGCGAGATATTTCGCGGCGTGCAAGTGCGCGAGGAGCGGGAGCGCTTCCATCGGCGCCTCGGTCGGACGGGTGAGAAACTCGGCCGTGAGCTGAAAGATTTTCGGGAAATTCCACGCGGCAAGGAGCTTCGCGGTCGCGTCGGCATGATGGTAGCCGAGCACGGCGCGCTCGGCCTGGTCCCACGTGCATTGCATGCGTTCGCGGAATGCGCGCACGGCCGGGTAGAAATCGTTGCACGAGTGCGCGAGCGCGAGCTTGCCGAGATCGGAAACGAGGCCGGCGGTGTAGGCGACCTGCGGGTCGAGGCGCTCGGTGGTGGAGGCGAGCACTTCGCCGGCGATGGCGGTGATGAGCGCGTGACGCGAGAAATCGCCCGCTTCCCAGCGCAGACCCTTCTGACCGGTTTCCCAGCGACTCACGAGCACGAGCGCGGCAAGGCGGTAGATTTCCTTGGCACCGAGGCGGAACACGGCGGCCTCAACCGTCTCGACGGTCCCGCGCGCGAACGCAGCGGAATTGGCCAGGCGCAAAGTCGCGGCGGCGAGCGACGCGTCGAGCGAGATGAGGCGCTCGATCTCAGCGGCGGAGCTGTCGTCGGCCTGCAGTGCCAGCGCGAGGCGCGGCAACAGCGAGGGCGAGCACGGCAGGCGCAGGGCTTTTTCGCAGACTTGCTCGAGGGTCGGAGGTGTGAGGGTGGACATGCCTGGGACGGTCGAGGGTTAGGCGGCGGCTTGGAGCAGCGAGGCGGGATCGAGGATCAGTGCGATGTTGCCGTCGCCGAGGATCGCGCCGCCGGCCACGCCGGGCAAGCCCTGCATGAACGCGCCGAGGTTCTTGATGACGACTTCCTGCTTGCTGACCATCTCGTCGACCAGGAGCGCGGAAACTTTGCCCGAGTGCTCGACGATGACGACGATGCCGTCCCACGGCTGCGTCGCGTCGGCCGGGATGCCGAAGCGGCGGTGCAGGCGGTGGAGCGGGAGAATCTTGCCACGCAGCTCGAGAACTTCGCCGGTGCCGTGGACGGTGGTGATGGAATCCTTCGTGGGGCGTATCGCCATCTGCACGGAGGTGCTGGGGAGAATGAACTTGTCGGTGCCGACGCGCACGACGAGGCCGTCGATGATGGCCATGGTGAGCGGAAGCTTGATCTTGAAGACCGAGCCCTTGCCGACTTCGGAGGTGATCTCGATTTTGCCGCGCAGCTTCTCGATGTTGCGCTTCACGACGTCCATGCCGACGCCGCGACCGGAGACGGCGGTGACCTTCTCGGCGGTGGAGAAACCGGGAGCGAAGATGAGCGCGTAGCATTCCTCGCGGGAGAGCTGGGCGTTCGCGGCGACGATGCCCTTCTCGATCGCCTTCTTGAAGATTTTGTCCGGATCGATGCCGCGGCCGTCGTCCTGCAGTTCGATGACGATGTTGCTGCCTTGGTGGTAGGCGCTGAGGTGAACGGTGCCGGCCTCGGGCTTGCCGGCGGCAGCACGGATCTCGGGTCCTTCGAGGCCGTGGTCGAGCGCGTTGCGCACCATGTGGACGAGCGGGTCGGCGATTTCCTCGACGACCGTGCGGTCGAGTTCGGTGTCTTCGCCGCTGACTTGGAAGTGGACTTTCTTGCCGAAGTTGCGCGCGAGGTCGCGCGACAGGCGTTCCATTTTCTGGAACGTCGGCTTGATGGGAATCATGCGCAGCGACATCGCGGTGTGCTGGAGTTCCTTGGCGATGCGCGAGAGCTGGGCGACGTTGCGCTGCATCGGAGAGCCGTCGTCGCAAATGCCGCGCGCGGACTCGATGAGCTGGCTTTGCACGATCACGAGTTCGCCGACGACGTCCATGAGGGAGTCGAGCTTCTCGGTGTTGACGCGCACGGTCTGGCCGCCGGCGGTGGTCTTCGTCGAGGCCTGCGCCTCGATGGCGTTTGCGGCGGCGGCGCCGAGCGGCGATGCCGCGGGAGCGGCCGGAGCGTCAGCCGCGACGGGAGCCGTGGGCGTCGTCGGGGTCGCGACCGGAGTCGCGGTCGGCGCGGGAGTCGGATCGCCCTTCGCCAGGGCGCGCACCGCGCGCATGAGATGGCTGACGGGAATGATCTGACTCGGCAGGTGGCCCTTTTCCAAAGCGACGGCAATTTGCTGCGTGAGCTGTTGCAGCGCATCGCGGCTGCGGAGAATTTCCGTGATGATTGCCGGCGTGAGACGCAGCTCGCGATTGCGCGCGAGGTCGAGCAGCGACTCGACTTCGTGGGCGAGCGTGTGCATCGGCACGAGACCGAGGAAGCCCGCGTTGCCCTTGATCGTGTGGAACGAGCGGAAGATCGAGTTGATCGCCTCGGGGTTGTCCGGCTGCTGGTCGAGGATGAGCAGCGCGGCCTCGATCTGCGAAAGATGATCGACGGCCTCGGCGTAGAACTCCGTGAGCAGTTCCTGATTCTCGCCGAGGTTGAGCTGGAGCAACACGTCCGCGGCCGTGTCATCGGCGGAGGCGGCGGTCGCAGCCGGGGCTTCGGCGGCCGGAGCAGGCGCGGCGCTCGCATCGAACACCTCGGGCGCGCGGCCGGCCTTGGCGGCTTCGATGGCTTCGGGCAGCCACGCGATCAGGCGGCGGAGCGCGGCGAGCGTCGCGTCGTCGAACGGCTGGGCGGCATCGAGGCGCTTGTCGATCAGCGCGTGCACGCCTGCGACGGCTTCGCGCAGCGTAGGCACGGCGGCGCACTGGTCGCGCATTTCGCCGAGCAGGCTGTAGGAGGGGATGAGGCCATCGTCACGACCAGGCTGGGCGAGGATGGATTCGGCCGCCAAACGACTCAGCGAGTCATCGAGCGCTTGGAAGAATTCCGGAGCGAGGGACATGGGCAAATGAGCGGGAACCGCGCCCTCTTCATCGGCCCGTGGGACGAAAACCTTAAGCCCATGTGTGACAGGATTTCGTCCACGCCAAGCGCCCCCCGTCCGCCGCAGGCTAACGGTCGTCGCGCCTCACGCCGGCGCGCATGCCAGACCGCCGGCGTGCACCGGCCATGCCGCCATCCGCAGGGCATCCGCCGAAGCGCGCGGGGCGCCAAGAGTTTCCGCGCAAAAAGAGCAAAAGTCCCGCGCGGCCGTGCCGATGAACTCCTCGCCTGCATTGCCGGTCCGCGGTGGACATTCCTCCTCCCTGGCATCGGCCGAGCGGCCGCCAAACCACCTTTTTCCGCTTCTTGAACCCATGAGCTCTCCCGCTACCGCCACTGCCACCCAAACGACGCACGCCGGCAAATACCTGACCGTCGTCCTCGACAACGAAGCCTACGGCATCGCCGTCCTGAAGGTTCGCGAAATCATTCGCATGCAGAAAATCACTCCGGTGCCACAGATGCCGGAGTTCGTGAAAGGCGTCATCAATCTCCGCGGCCGCGTCATCCCGGTCGTCGACCTGCGCGTGAAGTTCGGCCTGAAGGCCGAGTTCGCCGAGCGCACCTGCATCGTCGTCGTCCAGGTCAAACTGCCCAACGACACCATCGTGCAGATGGGCCTGATCGTCGATTCGGTCGAGGAAGTCGTCCACCTTCCCTCCGAGGAAATCGAGCCGACGCCGGAGTTCGGCACGCGGGTCGACACGACCTACCTGCTCGGCATGGCCAAGGTCAAAGGCCAGGTGAAGACGCTGCTCGACATCGATCGCGTCGTCGCGCCCGAGACGATGCAGAGCATCGCCACGGCGCACGCCTGAGCGCACCAATTCCGTCGAGAAGCCGCCGATTCGGCGGCTTTTTCGTTTAAACGGCGGGCGACCGCGCGACGCCCCGGGAAAAAACGCGCAACCCGCACGCCACCGCGCGCATGGGACGGCCATGCCCGCGCCTATGACGTTTTGCCTACAGTCCCGTCGATTCGGGACCGATTCCTAGGATGCGTTGCGGTGCATCCACCCGGATGCGACCGCCTGTTTCGGGCAGCCCACGGCCTGCAAGGAAGAGGAGCGACGCCGCGAGTCCCTACTCCAGGGACCCGGTTACCTCCTCCTCATGGCCACCCCTTCATTTCTTTCCTTCGCCCGGCACGCAGCCCGACTCCTCGTCGCCTGCGCAGGTCTGGCCTCGTCGGCCGGCTCCGCCGCCGAACCAACCGCTCCCGCGCCGGCAACGTGGAAGCTCACCACGTCGCTCGGCGTCCGCGAGACCTACGACTCCAACGTCTATCTCCAGGATCACGCCCCGAGCCCGACGATCATCGGCGCCGTGCCGGCCGGGCTGAGCTCGCTCGTCACGAGCGTGTTCGCCGGCATGAACGTCGAAGCGCGCGGCGCGACCGGCCTCGTGCTCACGGGCAGTTACGCACCGGAAGTGGTCCGCTATCACTCGGCGGCCGCGGAAAACTACACGACGCACCGCGCCCAGATCGGCGCGAGCCATCGGTCGGGCGCCACCTCGTGGAATTTCTCCGACGCCCTCGTCTGGATCGACGGCAGCAAGGACTCGCCCATCTACGGCGGCCCCGGCGGCGCACCCGCACTCGGCGGCATTCCGATGCGCGACCGTCGCGCGGCCCTGGTCAATCGCAGCGCCTTCCGCTGGGAAACGCTCGAAGGACGCTGGCTCCTCCGCGCGCTCGCCTCCGGTTATTGGCACGATTTCCGGACCAATCAGTTTCGCCAGGCCGGTTGCGCCAACTACGTCGATCGCAGCGAAGTGTGCGCCGGCATCGAAGCCGGCTACGAATTCCGCCCGAAGACCCGCGTGATCGCCGGCCTCCGTCTCGCGCGGCAAAATCAAGGCTCCCTCTTCGGCGTCGACAGTCCCTACGACAGCACGCGCCGGCGCTTCGTGGGCGGACTCGAGGGTGCGCCCGCTTCCTGGTTGCAGCTGACTCTGCTCGCCGCCCTTGAGACGCGCACCTTCGCTCCCGGCACGCCGGCCGGCTTGGACCGCCACAAGCGCCTGCTCTGGATCGACGCGTCGGCCACCGCCACAGCCACCCCGCGCGACACCATCACGCTCACCTTGCGCCGCGCCGAGCAGCCGGCCTCCACCAGCGTCAGCATCTACGAAGACACCGCCGGCGAACTCACCTGGCGCCACAAATGCACCGATCGCCTCACCGCCGGCGCCGCCCTGAAAATCTGGACCGGCATCTGGCAGCTCCCCGCCGTGCGCCGCGACCGCGTCTGCACGCCCACGCTGCAACTCCAGTTCGCCGCCAACAAACACTGCCTCGTCGAAGCGACTTGGTCCTACGACGACGCGACGAGCGGCATCCCGTCGACCGACGGCCGCGAATTCACCCGTCACCTCTGCAACCTGTCCGTCCGCCACACCTTTTAAACACGTCCCATCATGAATCGCCTCCTCCAACTCCGCCTCGGCACCAAGATCACCCTGCTCGCGGTCTGTCCCATCGTCGCGACCGTCGCCGTGATCCTCACCACCCTCCTCGTCCGGCAGCGCCAGCTCAACGTCGAGGTCGACCAGACCGTCGTCGACCAAGCCATGAGCGAATGCACCAAGGTCGCGCACGACGCCTACCTGATCTGCCTCGGCATGGAGCAACGCAATCAGAAGGAACTCGACCGCAGCATCGCCTCCGCGCGCGATGCCGTCACGCGCGCCGGCGGCTTCTCGCTCGCGACCGACACCGTCAGCTGGCAAGCGGTCAACCAGTTCACCAAACAAGCCACCGCCGTCTCGCTGCCCAAGGCCACGCTCGGCGGGAGCCAATGGCTCGGCCAGATCACCGCCGCCGACCAAGCCGCTCCCATCGTCGACGAGATCCGCCGCGCCACCGGCACCTTCTGCACGATTTTCCAGCGCGTGAACGACGCCGGCGACATGCTCCGCGTCTGCACCAGCGTGCAAAAGGACGACGGCACGCGCGCCATCGGCACTTTCATTCCCGCCCAGAACCCCGATGGCGCGCCCAACGCCGTCATCCAAACCGTGCTCCGCAGCGAAACCTACCGCGGCCGCGCCTACGTCGTGAACGACTGGCACGCCGCCGCCTACGAGCCCCTCTGGGACGCCGACAAGCGCCGCGTCATCGGCATGCTCTACGTCGGCCTCCCGCTCCGCACCATCAACCAGGAAGTGCACGACACGATCACCCGCATGGTCGTCGGCAAGACCGGCTACGTCTTCGTGATCGGCAGCCAGGGCGACCAGCGCGGCCGCTACATCGTCTCCGCCCAAGGCAAGCGCGACGGTGAAAACATCTGGGAGTCCAAGGACGCCACCGGCCGCCACTTCATCCAATCGTTGACCGGCAAAGCCCTCGCCACACGCGACGGTGCGACCGACTTTGAGCACTACTCCTGGCAAAACACCGGCGAATCCGCACCGCGCGAGAAGATCGCCGCCGTCACCTATTTCGCCCCGTGGGATTGGGTCATCGGCGCCGGCACTTATGAGGAAGACTTCGCGCAAGTCCGCGCGACTCTCGATCACTCCAGCCGCACGGTGCTCATTTGGGTCATCGCCCTCGCGACCGTATCCACCGTGCTCGCCTCAGTAGCCGGCATCTTCTACGCGCGCAGCGTCACCCGTCCGATTTCCGAAGTCGCGACCAATCTCGGCTCCGCCGCCCACCAAACCACCGACGCTGCCAACCAGGTCTCCAGCGCCAGCCAATCCCTCGCCGAAGGCTCGAGCCAGCAAGCCGCCAGCCTCGAGGAAACCAGCGCCTCCCTCGAGGAGATGGCCTCCATGACCAAGCGCAACGCCGACAGCGCGCACCGCGCCAACGACCTCACCCGCGAAGCCCGCCATGCCGCCGACGTCGGCACCCGCGACATGCAGGCCATGAGCACCGCCATGCACGGCACCAAATCCTCGAGCGACGAGATCGCCAAAATCGTCAAGACGATCGACGAAATCGCGTTCCAGACCAACATCCTCGCGCTCAACGCCGCCGTCGAAGCCGCCCGCGCCGGCGAGGCCGGCGCCGGCTTCGCCGTCGTCGCCGAGGAAGTCCGCGCCCTCGCCCAACGCGCCGCCAACGCCGCCAAGGAAACCGCCACGAAAATCGAGGACGCCATCGGCAAGACCAAGGACGGCGTCACCATCAGCGCCAAAGTCGCCACCAGCCTGAACGCCATCGCCGAGAAGGTCCGGCAAGTCGACACGCTCATCGGCGACGTCGCCGCCGCCAGCGGCGAACAGAGCGACGGCGTGCAGCAAATCAACCGCGCCGTCGGCCAGATGAACAACGTCGTCCAGAGCAACGCCGGCGCCGCCGAGGAAAGCGCCGCCGCCGCCGAGGAACTGAACGCGCAAGCCCTGATGCTCACCGATTCCGTCGACATCCTCCTGCGCCTGATCAACGGCCAGGCCGCGGCCGCGCCGCAGGAATCGCCTCACTTCTCCCTCCCGCCCCCTGCTCACCCCAAAACTCCGGCCCACAGACGGCAGCCCTCCTCCGTCTCCTGAGTCGCGACGACCAACCGCGACCACCGTCTCCGCACCCGCGAACGAGCACGTCTTCGATCCCTAAGCCCACGCCTCGACACCCGCGCGACCAACGGCCGCGTGCGCCCCATCCATCAACCCCAGCCCGGCGGGAAATTTTCCCATTTTCCCTCAAGTTCCACTCCACTCCACCGATAATCCCCTCAGCGTTGCGGTGCATCCATACGGATGCGACCGCCAGTCCGGACAGGCTCAGGGCCTGTAAGAACGGGAAGCGACGCACTCGGTTCACCACCGATGCATATCCATATTCTATCGCCGCGCACTGACCCGCATCGGCGAGGAATCGAACTCGCGCCCCATCATGTCCCTGAAACGTCTCCTCCCTCACGCCGCTCTGTCCGGCTTCCTCCTCGCCGTCACCACGCTTGTCTCCCACGCGGGCACGGTTACGTCCGACGCCGCCCTCCAGCGTTTAGCTGACGGCAACACCCGCTTCGTCGCCGGCGACTTCCGTCACCCGAACCTCACGCCCGAACGCCGCGCCGAGATCGCGAACGGACAGACTCCTTTCGCCACCATCCTCACGTGCTCCGACTCGCGCGTGCCCGCCGAAGCCATCTTCGACCAGGGACTCGGCGACCTCTTCCTTGTCCGCGTCGCAGGCAACGTCGCCAAGACCGACGAGATCGGCTCGATCGAATACGGGACCGGTCACCTCGGCACCCCGCTGCTCGTCGTGATGGGCCACAGTTCCTGCGGCGCGGTCAAGGCCGTCGTCGACGGTGCCGAAGTCCACGGCAACATCCCCGAACTCGTCGCCCCCATCGTCCCCGTCGTCGAGAAAACCAAGGCCGTCAACCCCGGCCTGCCCGGCGCCCAGCTCCTCGCCAAAGCCGTCGAAGCGAACGTCTGGCAATCCATCGACACCATCTTCGAAAACAGCGCCACCGTCCGCGATCTCGTCAAAGCCGGAAAACTCAAAGTGGTGGGCGCGGTCTACGATCTCGCCTCCGGCGAAGTCCAGGTGAAGGGCGAACACCCCGAACAGGCCCGCCTCCTCGCCTACACCGGCGGCGCGGGCGCCCACGCCGCCGAGCACGCGCCCGAAAACACCGCGCACTCCCCTGCGCCCGAGACGCACGCCGCCGCCTCCTCCGCCCCGACCGCTCCCGCGAGCGAGCTCGCGACCTCCATCAGCTGGCTGACGATCGTCCTCGGCCTGCTCGCCATCGCCCTCACGGTTTTCGGCGCCCACCGTTACTCTCTCTCCGGCATGAAATCGTGGCCGGTCGGCCGCCGCTTGAGCGCCGGTTTCGTCACCGTCCTCGTGCTGCTGGTCGCCATCGTCGGCATCGCTTACGAGGCGTTTCATTCCGCCAACGCGGGCTTCACGACCTATCGCGCCGACGCGCGCCACAGTGTCCTCGCCGGCCGCATCCAAGCCAACTTCCTCGAGATGCGCATCGCGGTGAAAGATTACACCATAACCAAGAAAACTTCCGACGTCGCCACCTACAAGGCGCGCCACGAGAAAGTCGTCGGTTTCATGGAAACCGCCCGCACCGCCCTCGCCGATGAACCGGCGCACCTCAAGCTCGTCACCGACGCGCAAAGCCATCTCGCCAATCACGTCGCCGCCTTCGAGGAAATGGTGGCCGCCGGCAGCCGCGGCGCCTCCACCGCCAAACTCCAGTCCATCGGAGACCGCATGGCCGGCATGGGCGAAGAACTCGATCACGCCATCGAGCAGCTCAAACTTGAGCTGATCGCCTCCCAGGACCACGACGGCCCGATCATGGCGGCACAGCTCAGTTACACCCAATCGCTCCTCGTGTGGATCGGCTTGGGCACGGTGCTCCTCACCATTGGGTTCATCTTCATCATCACCCGCAGCATCGTCGGCCCGCTGAGTGCCGTCACTCAGACCGTCGGCGACGGCGCGGAGCAGATCGCGGCTGCCACCGGCCAGGTTTCCTCGGCCAGCCAATCCCTGGCCGAAGGCGCCAGCGAGCAAGCCGCCTCCCTCGAAGAGACCTCCGCGTCACTCGAGGAGATGGCCTCCATGGCGAAGCGCAACGCGGACAGCGCCAACCAGGCCAAGGAACTCTCCGGCCAGACCCGCACCGCCGCCGACACCGGCGCGACCGACATGGAGGAAATGAAGTCCGCCATGGACGCCATCAAGAGCTCCTCCGGCGAGATCGCCAAGATCGTGAAGACGATCGACGAAATCGCCTTCCAGACGAACATCCTCGCGCTCAACGCCGCCGTCGAAGCCGCCCGCGCCGGCGAGGCAGGCGCCGGTTTCGCCGTCGTCGCCGAGGAAGTCCGCGCCCTCGCCCAGCGCTCCGCCAACGCCGCCAAGGAATCGGCCGCGAAGATCGAGGACTCCGTCGCCAAGAGTCAGCACGGCGTCGAGATCTCCGGCAAGGTCGCCAGTTCGCTCCAGCAAATCGTCGACCGCGCCCGTAAGATGGACGCCGTGGTGGCTGAGATTACCAGCGCCTCCCAAGAGCAGACCCAGGGCATCACCCAAGTGAACACCGCCGTCTCGCAAATGGACAAGGTCACCCAAGCCAACGCCAGCAGCGCCGAAGAGACCGCCGCCGCCGCCGAGGAGCTCAGCGCCCAAGCCGTCGCCATGAACGAGGCCGTCATCGAGCTCCGCCACCTCGTCGGCACCACCAAATCCACCGCCCCGGTCGCCCGCGCCGCCGCCCCCGCCCCGAGCCGCGCCGCCGCCACCCGACCGGCGAAGGCCGCCTCGCCCCGCCCCGCCGCTCCGCTCGCCGCCGCCAGCGCCCACGACAAGAACTTCCTCGATTAAACCCATGCACGCCGCCACCGAAACTCGCACCGCCACGAAAACCAACGAGGGCAAATACCTCACCGTCCAGCTCGCCGCCGAGGCCTACGGCATCGCCGTGCTGAAGGTCCGCGAGATCATCCGCATGCAGAAAATCACGCCGGTGCCGCAGATGCCGGACTTCGTCAAAGGCGTCATCAACCTCCGCGGCCGCGTCATCCCCGTGATCGACCTCCGCGCCAAGTTCGGCCTCGCCACGGAATTCACCGAGCGCACCTGCATCGTCGTCGTCCAGGTCCGACTCCCCTCCGACGCCCTCGTGCAAATGGGCCTGGTCGTCGATTCCGTCGAGGAAGTCGTCCACGTCCCCGTCACGGAAATCGAACCCACGCCCGAGTTCGGCACCCGCGTCGACACGACCTACCTCCTCGGCATGGCCAAGGTCAAAGGCGAGGTGAAGACCCTCCTCGACATCGACCGCGTCGTCGCTCCGGAAACCATGCAACGCATCGCGACGGCCGCCTGAGGCCGCGGCGATCGCCCGCTTTCTCGCCCGCCAGGGCGAAATTCAGGACAGAGGATCTGACACGATCCAGGGACGGGGCTGCGAGTTTCGGACAGGAGACTCGCAGCCCCAATCCCCGATTGCGCGAAACTCCCGCGCTTTCTGAGGGAGATTCTCCTCGGCACCGGAGCGGAGTTCGCCTAATCCTGAGAGTGACATCGGGCCATTTGAAGATCGCGACGAAAGTATATCTCGGTGCCACCGCAGCCGCGGCCCTGATCGCCTCGGACGCCACCTACGACTATTTCGCCTGGCAGGAGGCCACCCGCTCCGCAGAACTGCATCAACAGGCCGTCGTCGCCGAGAAAACCGCCGCTCGCTCCGCCACCAACGCATTTGCGCACCTGCTCGCCACGCTGCAGACGCCCCCGCCGGCGCTCCCCACCGCGTGGGACGACATCGGCCCCGCCGGACACCAGGCCAGCGATGTGCTGCGACAGGCGCTCGACAAGATCCACACGCTCGAAATCGTGCGCGACGCCAGCGCCGACGACGAGTTGGCGAAGTCCCTCACGCGCCTCACGGAGGCCGGCAACTCGTTCGAGCGCGAGTGGCGCGAATTCGGCGCCATCGCCAAATCCACTCCCGACGTCCGCACCCGCTTCGCACGAAACATCATCGTGCCCCGGATCGAGGACGACATCCTCGCGCCGCTCCGCCAATTCCAGCTGCAACTCGAAATCGGCCGCCTGCGCACCGAGACCGCCCTGCACGCTCAATCCCGCCGCGAGCGCGAGCGCCAGCTCGTCGGCACGGCCTTCCTCGTCGCACTGCTTCTCGGCGGACTCTACGCGGTCAACCGCCACTTCATCCGGCCGCTCCGCCGCATCGAGGACGAGGCCCGTCGCGTCAACCTCGGCGAGCAGCTCAACGTCGGCTTCACCTACACCGGCCACGACGAACTCGGCGCCGTGGCCCGCGCCATCAACGACGCCATCGACACGCTACGCTCGAACGCCTTCTCCCGCACCGAGCTCGAGCGCCTCGTCGCGGAACGCACCGCCGCCCTGAGCGAGCGCGAGAAAGAGCTCCAGGAAAACCGCGCCCAGCTGCAGCGCGCCCTCGACGGTAGCCAGCTCGTCACCTGGGAGTGGAACGTGTTCACCGACGCCGCCGAGATCGGCGGCCTGCTCACACAGATCCTCGGCTACGTCCCCGGCGAAATTCCCTCCACCCGCGCCGCCTGGGAGCGACTCGTGCACCCGGAGGACTTGGAGCGCGCCCACGCCGCCAGCGAGGCCCACGTGCGCGGCGTCACGCCACGCTACGAAGCCGAGATTCGCCTCCGCGACGCCGCCGGCCAGTGGCGCTGGGTCCGCTCCCTCGGCCGCGTCGTCGAACACGACGCCTCCGGCCGCCCCATCCGCATCGCCGGCACGCACGCTGACATCCACGCGCGCAAAACCGCCGAGGAAAAACTCGCCCGCAGCGACGAACAGCTCCGCCTCGCCCTCGCCGCCTCCGGCAGCGCCCTCTGGGACTACGACGCCGATCGGGAGGAAGTCTACCTCGACGAACGCTGGCCCGAGATCGCCGGCGGCGCGCCGGGCGCCCGCCGCGAGTCCCTGCGCCGGCTGCTCGAACTGGTTCCCATCGAGGATCGCCCCGAGGTCCGCCACGCCTACCGCCGCGTCGTGCTCGGGCACACCGATGACTACGTGATTGCCCACCGCGTGCGCCGCGCGGACGGCACGTTCCGCTGGATCCGCAGCCACGGCAAATGCATCGCACGCGACAGCCGCGGCCGCGCGCTGCGCATGATCGGCACGCACACCGACATCACGATCGCCAAGCGCTCCGAGGAAACCACCCGCCGGCAGGCCCAGCTTTACTCGGCGATCAGCGAGACCGCGCTCGACCTGCTCGCCCGTCGCGACTCGGCCGATCTGCTCCAAGCCATCGTCGACCGCGCTGCGACACTGCTCGATTCGGCCCTCGCCGAGATTTCCTTCCTGCACGACGGCAAGCTTTCCGTGCGCGCCTACCGCGGTCCGCTCCCCGACGGCGCACAGGAGCCGATCGGGCGCGAAGCGACGCTGGCCTGGCGCGCCCTCGAAACCCGACAGCCCATCGTCGTCGACGACTACAGCGTGTTGCCCGACGGCCGCCCGCTCTACCGCGCCGCCGGCATGCGCGCCGCTGCGATGTTCCCCATCGTCCACGGCGACCGCGCCATCGGCGTCCTCGGCCTCTGCCGCACCGCGCCCGATCAACCCTTCAATCTCGACGATCTCCAAAAGGGCCAGCTGCTGGCGCAGCTCTCGGCCCTCGTGCTGCGCAATGCAACCATCTACGAGGATGCCGTGCGTGTCGCCGAAGCGAAGACCACCGCGCTACGCGAGAGCGAGTGGCAGCTCCGCGAAGGCCAGCGCATCGCCCGGCTCGGACACTGGGAATACTCCTTCGAAAACGGCAACCGCGTCGAACACTGGTCCGACGAAACCTACCGCATCTTCGGTCTCCCGCCCCAAAGCGCCGTCGTGGACCGCGCCTTCTTCGATTCGCGACTGCATCCCGACGATCTCACCGCCGTCCGCCGCGAGGTGGACGCCGCCTTCACCGAGCGCCGTAAGTTCGCCATGAACTACCGCGTCCTCCGCGCCGACGGAGCGGTGCGCCACATCCACGACGAGGGCGAACCCAAGCTCGACCAGAGCGGCCGCATCGTCGGCATGCAGGGCATCATCCAGGACGTCACGGAACATCGCCTCGCCGAGATCGCCCTGCGCGACAGCGAGGAGAAATTCCGCAGCCTCTTCGACGACGGCCCCGTCCCGATGGTGCTCGTCTCCTATCCCGAGGGAAAAATCGTCGACATCAACGCCGCCGTCACCCGCGATTTCGGCTACGCGCGCGACGACGCCATCGGCCATAACGTGATGGAATCCGGCCTCTGGCCGGACAACGCCATACGCGAGACCTATGTGCGCCGGCTCGCCGCCGAGGGCCGTCTCAGCGACGTCGCCGTGACCCTCAAACACCGCGACGGCCGCGAGCTCGCGCTGGTGATGCACAACCGGCTCGTGCACCTCGCGGGCCGTTCCTACTCCCTCAACTCCTTCCTCGACGTCACACACCTCAAGCGCGCCGAGACCGCCCTGCGCGAGAGCGAGAAGCACTACCGCACCCTCGTCGAGGCCATCACGCAGGGCTACTACGTCGCCAACCGCCGCAGCCAGTTCACCTATTGCAATCCGGCAATCTTCGCCATCGGCGGCTACACCCCGGAGGAGCTGGTCGGCACCTCGTGCTTCCGCCTCATCGCCCCCGAGGCGCGCGAAGATATCGTCCGCCGCTACAAGGGCTGGATCGCCGACCCCGCCTGCAAGACGGTCTCCTGCGAATTTCCGGTGCAGACGAAGGACGGGCGGAAATTCTGGGTCGAACAGACCACCGACTTCGTGCGCGACGACCACGGTGTCGTGCTCGAAGGCCGCAACATGCTGCGCGACATCTCCGAGCGCAAACAGGCCGAAAAGGCGCTGCGCGAGAGCGAGGAGCGCTTCCACGCCGTGTTCGAGGAGAGCCCCATCATGATCCTGCTGCTCTCGTTCCCCGAGGGTCGGCTCATCGAGGCAAACTCCGCCGCCGCGCGCGGCTTCGGCATCCCGAAATCCGAGGCGCTCGGCAAGACCTCCCTCGAACTGATGGCGTGGGTCGATCCCGCGGAGCGCGACCGCTACCTGCAACTGCTCCAGGCCGAGCGCCACGTCACCGGCTTCGAAACGCGCCTGCGCCGCCGCAACGGCGATGTGTTCCCCGTGCTCTTCAGCGGCAGCCTCATCCAGATCGCCGGTCAGCACTACACGCTCAATTCGATCCAGGACATCACGGCCCAACGCCAGGCCGAGGCGCGCCTGCGCCAGTCGCAGAAGATGGAATCGCTCGGCACACTCGCCGGCGGCATCGCCCACGATTTCAACAATCTCCTCACTGGTATGCTCGGTTCGGCCGAGCTCGTGCGCCTCGAGCTGCCAGCCGGCCACGAGTCGATCCGCTGGCTCGACAACATCGCCACCGCCGGCGTCCGCGCCAAACGCCTCGTGCAGCAGATTCTTACCTTCTCCCGGCGCACTGAAGGCGACTACGGCCCCATCGACCTGCCGCACGTCGTCGAGGAGGCGTTGCGCCTGCTCGGCTCTACGTTGCCCCCCATGGTCGAAATCTCCGCGCAGCTCGATCCGCATTGCCCCGCCGTGCGCGGCGACGCCACGCAGCTCCACCAAGTGGTGATGAACCTCTGCACCAACGCCTGGCACGCCCTCCCGCCGACCGGCGGCCGGATCGAGGTGTCCATCGACAGCGTGGAAATCGACGCCGCCCGCCAAGTCGAGCACCCCGACCTCCCGACCGGCCCCGCCGTGCGTCTCACGGTAGTGGACAACGGCAAGGGCATGAGCGCGGATGTGCTACAGCGCATCTTCGACCCCTTCTTCACCACCAAGGAAGCCGGCCGCGGCACCGGACTCGGCCTCGCGGTCGTCCACGGCATCGTCCGCAGCCACGGCGCCGCGATCACGGTGCAAAGCACTCCGGACGTCGGCACGCGCTTCGATATCTACTTCCCGGTCGCCGCTTCCGCCGCAACCGACCTTCCCACTCCGGTTGTCCCCGTCGATTGTCCGCGCGGCCAGGGCCAGCACGTGCTGCTCGTCGACGACGACGCCGGACCGCGCGCCGCCCTCGCCGGCATGCTGGAGTATCTCGGCTATCACGTCGTGATCGCGCGCCACGCGCCCGAGGCGCTGCTCAAATTCTCCACCGCGCCGACCACCTACGACCTCGTGGTCGCCGACTATGCCATGCCCGGCATGACGGGTCTCGATCTCGCCCGCCACCTCCGTCAGGAGCATCCCGGCGTGCCGATCCTGATCGTCTCCGGCCATCTCGAAGCGGAGCAACAGACCGAGAGCTCGCGCCTGCGCATCTCCGCCGTCTTGCCGAAACCGCCGACGCTGGCGGATCTCGCCCGGGCCGTCGCGCTCGCGCTGCGACCCGGCGCCAACGGCTAAGTCGGATCTTCAAAAAGCATTGAGGCTATCTGAAGCCGCACTTTGCCGAAGCGGTCGGCGGCAACCTTGGTCGCACCTTAGCACTACTCCGTTAAGTCTTTGTTTGCGCTCGGGGAACGTAAGTTAGCCCGGCCTCTCCGAGGACGGGTCCCGGGCCCCCGCGCCCGGAGGTCGCGGGCTACCGGGCAAACGCACTTACGAAACGGAGTAGAGCTAGAGCGCTTGCAGAAATCTCGTCGCCACCGGGTTGTCATGGCGAGGAGCGCAGCGACGAAGCAATCCAGCTGCTGTTCAGATGGATCGCCACGGTGCGGTAACGCGCGCCGTGGCGATGACTACGAAAAGAAGCAGCCACACTATTTTTGAAGATGCGCTAACCCCGGAGCCAGGCAGCGGACGCCTTCCTGTCCCGGCAATCGAGTCAGCGCAAAAACGAAAAACGCCGCGGCGCGGGCCGCGGCGTCGTATGCGCAAAGAAATCGAGTTTGGGTCAGGCGCCGGCGAGCGCGGGCTGCTTGCCAAGGCTGCTCTTCGCCTCGTCGACGCTCTCGTGGAAGGTCCAGGTGCGGGTGTCTTCGAAGCCCTTGCACTCGGTCGCGATGACGGAGTTGCCGACGATCGCGAACTGCATGCCGAGATCGCGGCAGGTCTGCATGGCTTGCACGAGCAGCTTGATCACGCCCATGTGGAGCGACTTCAGCTGGTGCACGTCGATGATGACCTTGTTGTGACCGGCATCGACGGCCTCGGCCATCTTCGGCTTCATGTAGGTCGCGACTTCGGCGATCACGGACTGGGAGCTGTTGTCCGAGACCTTCATCATCAGGCAATCGCCCTCGATGGCAAAGTAGCGCTGGGAGGTGTCGAGGTTCATCGCCTTGGCGATCTTGGTCTCGAGTTCGCCGAGATCGATGGGCTTCGTGATCACGGTGGTGAAGCCGACGGTCTGCGCCTGCTGTTGCGGCGCGGTCTCGGTTTTCACGACGAGGCCGAACACGGGCGTGTATTTCGTCTTCACGTTCGTGCGGATCAGGCGGAAAAGCGTGAACGCCGCGTCCTCGGGCAACGAGAGCGAGATCATGATCAGGTCCGGCGGGGACTTCGTGCAGAAGTCGATCGCCTCGCCCTGCGTGCTGACGCCGTGGATCTTCCAGGGCGTATGCTTCAGGCCTTCCTGGATCTGCTGGACGATCGCGGGCTTGTCCTCGACGACGAGGAGCGTGGCCGGATCGAAAATGGAGCGGGCCTTCGCGGGGCCGTCGGAGAGCGGCTTGAGTTCGATGATGCGACCGGCCTTCTCGACGAGGACTTCCTCCTTGAACGGCTTCACGATGTAGTCGCGCACGCCGATTTTGGCGATCTTGAGGACGTTGTCGCGGCCACCTTCGGCGGTGAGCATCATGACGGGGATGCTCTTGAGCTGCGGGTCGGCCTTGAGCTTGGTGAGCATCTCGACGCCGTCCATGACGGGCATCGTGACGTCGAGGAGGATCAGGTCGGGCATTTCCTTTGCCGCCACCGCGAGGCCCTCGACGCCGTTGGCCGCCTCGAGGATTTCGCAGTCATACGGCTTGAACGCTTTCCGCACGATGATGCGGACGGTTTTGGAATCATCGACGGTGAGAACTTTGTTGCGCATGGGTGGAGTCGGAAAACGGTTCAGTTGCCGGTCTTCATCAGAATGTCGGTCACAACCTTGTGGCCGCCGCATTCGAAGGAGTAGATGTAGCGCTGGGCGGAGCTGATCGGCTCCACGCAGAAATTGCTGCCGCGCAGGATCGACGGGATCGTGAGCATGCAGGGATAGCCGGCGTCGCAGAGGCCGTTCTTGAAGGAGCCGACGCTCATGTTGGTGAGCTCGCCGATGGCGTCGTTGACGACTTCGTCGCCGGCTTCGTCGACCTCGGCCTCGCTCATGCCGAGCAGCTGGCAGGTGCAGATCTTCGCGAAATGGACGGGAAGATAGAGATAGATGAGCCCGTTGGCGTCGCCGATGAAACCGACGGTGCCGACGACTTGCGGCGCACAGTTCGCGCCGTCGACCGGGATCGGCGGCCAGCTGGCGTCGCTGCCTTGGGTGGCCGTGGTGACCAGAGCCGAGGACTGGCCCAGCATGGTTTTGAAGACATCGGCGATCGCGCGGGTGATATTCTCGCGGACGAGGGACTCGGAGATTTCCTGGGTGGCGGGCATGGTAATTGGGTGCTCGTGGTCGGGGTCGCGACTCTGCAAGGTTATCGGCCCACCTCCGCGTAGACTTTACGCGAAATTTCGTGGAAGTGCGTGCGTGGGAACGCCGACGGCATGAGGATACATCGGCACAGCCGCTCCCGTCTGAAATCGACGCAGAAAATCGTGGAAACGGCGCTGAACCACGCCTCGGCGCGAGTGGACAAGCTTCAGTGTTCTCGCGAGCGCGCTGCCCGCGAAAGCATCTTCGTCCGCTGGCTCGCCCGGGGCGGCGGCGTCACTCCGCCGCTTCGGCGCCGACCTCGATCGGGTCGCCGGCGTCGCGGTATTCCTGGAGCTTGTTGCGGAGAGTGCGGATGCTGATCCCGAGCAGTTCGGCGGCCTTGGTGCGGTTGCCGCCGGTCTGCTGCAAAGCGGCCTTGATGGCCTGTTTCTCGAGCTCGGCGATGGTGAGCACCTTGCCGTTCGCGTCGGTCGTGGAGACGGCGGAAGATGGCTCGGCACCGTTGGCGCCGGCCGCGGACCGCTGCTCGAAATCGAAGGGCACGCTGGAATTCAGCAAGGCCTCGCCGGAAGAGGTCACGCTGCCGACGAGCGGCAGGCCGAGCGCGGCGGCCGAGACGGAGCGGCCTTCCTCGGTGAGGATCACGGCGCGCTCGATGGTGTTTTGCAGCTCGCGGACGTTGCCGGGCCAGCGGTAGCCGAGCATGGCGCCGCGAGCGGACTCCGAGAAGCCGGCGACCTTGATGCCGAACTTGCGGGCGTAGCGGGCGAGGAAGTGATCGGCCAGCGGCAGGATGTCTTCCGCACGCTCGCGCAGCGGCGGCACGTGGACCGGGAAAACGTTGAGGCGGTAGTAAAGGTCCTGCCGGAACGCGCCTTTCTCGACGTAGCCGATGAGGTCGCGATTCGAAGTGGCGAGGATGCGGACGTTGACCTTGATGGTGCGATTGCCGCCGACGCGCTCGAATTCGCGTTCCTGGAGCACGCGCAGGAGCTTGGCCTGGAGGTTGGCGGGGATTTCGGAGACTTCGTCGAGGAGCAACGTGCCTTGGTTCGCCAACTCGAAGCGGCCTTCGCGACGGTCGGTCGCCCCGGTGAACGCGCCGCGTTCGTGCCCGAAGAATTCGCTCTCGATGAGATTTTCGGAAATCGCGGCGCAGTTGACCTTGATGAAGGGATTCTGGCGGCGCGGGCTGCGGCGGTAGAGTTCGCGCGCGACCATTTCCTTGCCGGTGCCGTTCTCGCCGGTGATGAGCACCGTGGCGTCGGTGGGCGCGACGCGCTCGATGAGCTGACGGAGGCGGAGCATCGTGGGGCTCTTGCCGACGATGGCGCCCTCGTCCTCGCCCTGCTGGTCGCTGAGGAGCTTGTTGACCTGGAGCAACTGGCGGTAGGACTGGCCCTTCTTGATGATGATATCGATCTGCGAGGGCGTGAAGGGCTTCAGCACGTAGTCGAACGCGCCGGCGCGCATGCACGACACGGCGGACTCGATCGAGCCGTAACCCGTAACCATCACGACGAGCGGTCGTTCCGGCAGCGTCGCGAGGCGCTCGAGGAACTGCTGGCCGTCGCCGTCGGGCAGGCGGATGTCGAGCATGACGAGGTCGAAGGACTCCTTGGTCAGCAACGACTCGGCCTGCGCGAGCGTCTCGGCCGTCGCGACGATGAATTTACGGCGCGTGAAGATCTCGGTTTGGAGATTTCGGACGACGGGCTCGTCTTCGACGATGAGGACTTTCTCGAACGACATGGGGTGCGCGAGCGGCGTTAGGCCGCGATCAGTTGGGACCTACACCGCTAGAGAACACCGGAAGACGGTTCAAACCATTCCTGTGTTCAACGGGCCGGCATTTCCGGCCGCATCCATCAGCCGCCGCACGCGCGTCAGCACTTCGGAAGGCGCGTAGGGCTTGGGCAGGTATTCGACGAGGCGGTTGCGCTCGAGCGGAGCGACGCCGCGGCCGGACACGCTGCCGCTGGTGACCAAAACGGGAAGCTCGGGTATCCGGGTGCGGAAGCGCGCGCACACATCGCGGCCGTCGACATCGGGGAGGCGGCAATCGGCCAGCACGAGGAGCACTTCCCCGTGGCGTTCCGCAAAAATCCGCTCCGCGCTCGCGCCGTCCGCACACCAGATGACCCGCAAGGACAGGGACTTCAGCAACGCGGTCAGCATGCTGGCGATGATTTCGTTGTCTTCCAGCAGCAGGACCGCATTGCGACGCGGAGAATCGGCGGGCACCGGAGACAGTGACGAGGAATCACGCATGCGGAAGAGGCATCAGCCAATCGGCCCTAGCCGGGACCGCGAGCTTTCTTTCCATTTATTCCCGAAAAATTTCGCTCAAGTTCCGCGCTAATGTGGCGAATGAGGCGCTTGACTCACTTTGTTCATGCACACTCGCCTGCTTTCCTTCCTGTCCGATTTCGAGCGCGCGCTGGCGGCGGATGATCCCGCGCCTCTCGACGGCACTTGGGAAACCTCCCGCACCGTCAACTATCATCTCGGCCTTGCGCGGCTGAACTTGAGCGTGCGCACGGCGACCGGGCTGATTTCCCGCGGCCAGGTGCTGTTGCAAAGCTACGCGCTCGCCGACGGCACGCCGTGCCTCAAGGCCGCGCTGTCGTGGAACGGCTCCGCGCAGAACGCCACGCACTCCATCTTCTCGAAGCCCGAGGTCAACTGGACCAGCGAAGCCCGCAAGGTCGCCGCCGAATGGATGGCGGTCGCCGTCGAGATCGTTCCTACGGAAGACGCCGCCGCCCCGCTCGCCGCGGCGGTCTGAGCCGTCGCTCCGATTTTTGCCGGTGTTGAGGCCTCCGATGGGAGGCCTTTCTTTTTGGCCCGGCGAGTGGACGCAGAAATAAAAAAGGCCGGCGTAAGCCGGCCCGGTGACGGAGAGAATGTGCGCCGCGTGCGGATCAGGCGGCGGTGTTGAGGCGCGATTCCACCAAGGGTGCACCGCCCGAGTAGACGGGCGCGACGCGCGCGAGCCGGTTGCGTGCCTCGTCGATCCGGCGCAATTCGCCTTGGAGGCGGGCGAGGTGCGAATCGAGCAGCACGGCGTTGCGGCGGCGCTGCGCAACGAGTTCCTCGACGCGCGGCCGCAGCAGCGCGACGGCCGGGTCGACCGCGAGCGCGCAGAGCTTTTCCACCAAGGGGGCGGCGCGCTCGGAGATTTGGACGGCTTCCACCAGATCCAGCGAGCGCAACAACACCGACTCCTGGCTCGCGAGGTCCTCGAGAGCGGAGAGCAGGCGTTGCGCGGTCTGGAGCGGCGTTTCCATCGGTTCAGGCGACGCCGCGCACGTGTTCGGTGGTCGAACTCTCGTGCTTGGCGAGCATCTCGGCCCAGGCGTTGCGCACATCGCCGAGCAGGCGTTCGACCTCGATGATCGGCTCCTGCTGCTTGCGGAGGTTGGCCTCCATCAGGCGGCGCAGGTAGTAGTCGTAGAGGCGGTGCATCTCACGGGCGAACTTGCCGTCGCCGGCGTCGAGATTGAGCGTGCCTTGGAGCTCGGAGATGATCGCCTGCGCCTTGAGGAGCTGGGTGTTGATCACTTCGAAGCGCCGGGGATCCTCGCTGGAGAGCTCGAAGCCGCCGCGGGCGCCGTGGAGAGCGCGCAGCGCGCCATCGTAGAGCATCAACACGAGCTGGCCGGGGCTGGCGGTGAGGACCGCGTTGGAGCGGTAGGTCCGAGCGTAGTCTTGGGCAACCATGGGGAGGCTCAGGACTGGTCTTCGGAAAGATCCGGGGAATTGAGGATCGCCGCTCCGACGTGGCGAAGGATGTCGGCGGACGGGTAGTTCGGATCGGCGGCAAGCTCCTTGGCGCGCGCGACGACGTCGGGGCGAATTTCCGGCTGCGCCTGCAGGGCGGCGCGGAGCGTGGTGGATTGCCCGGCCGAAAAGCTGTCGGCGCCGGGACCGCGAACCACGGGTTTTTGCGGGACCAGCGGCACAGCGTCCGTTCGGGCCGTCCGGTCAGAGGGAGAAGTGGAATGAATCATGGACTCAGCGTTGGTAGGAACGGTCAGCCGCTGATGGCAGGGAACGCCGTTGGTTGATAGGGTCAATATCGTCGGTTCGCGGGGTTTCTTTAGATGTAAACTGGTAAAGTGCGCGTGAAGTCAGCGCGGGGGCAAGGTGCGGAACATCTCGCCGGCCGCGAAGGCCGCGTAGCGGGACGGGCTGAGCAGCGTGGCCGGGCTGAGGTCGACCGGGCTGCGCCCCTGGGCCTCGATGAACGGCTGGCGGCGGGCGCTGTTCGCCACGGCGGGGTCGCTGGCGGAGATCACTTCGTCGAACGTCCAGATGAGGCGGACGTCGCGCGTGGTCGCGAGTTTGCTGCGCAGTCCGAGCGATTGCGGCCGGTAGGGCTGGTAAACGGTCACGTCGGTGAAGAGCACTGCGTCGACCGCGTAGCGTTTCGCCAACTCATCGAGCATGCCGTGCGGCATCGCGGCGGTGGACGAGATTTCCGGCAGACCGAAGAGACGGCGCAATTCGGCGCGGGGCAGCGGCACAACTTCGAAGCGTTGCTGGACCTGGAGCGCCTGCGCCACGGCGGCGTCGAGGGTGACGGCGGTTTCTTCTGGTCCGAGTTCGCCGAGCGCGACGGGCAGCACGAGCACACGGCGCACGTCGGCGGGCATCTGTTTCTCGCCGGCGAAGTTCCGCGGGGCGTAGAAGGGGCCGAAGCGCACGGGATCGTTCAGGTCGGGCGTGATCTCGCAGCCGGCGAGCAGGAACGCGGTGCCGAGGCCGGCGGCGGCGAGGACAAGAAGGTGGCGGAGGGCTTTCATCGTCAGTTGCTGCTGCTCTTGTTGCCGAAGGCGTTGTCGAGCGCGCTGGCCTGGGTCTGGGCGTTCGACTGGGCGTTCTGCATCTGGATGAAGGATTGGGTGAGGCGGTCTTCCTCGGAGGCGAGCTGGGCCTGCAGGCGTTCCAGCTGGGTGTTGAGCTTGTCGTTCGAGTCGCTCAGGCGGCTTTGTTGCGCGCGGTTGGCGGACGTGAGCTTCGTAAGATTGGTGTAGAGTTTGGAGACGAAGCCGGTGCCGGAGGTGAGGAAGTAGGCGCCGACGTCGTCCGGCTTGTCGGTCAGCGCGGTGGCGAGCTTCTCGCTGTCGGCGATCTTGAGCTGGTTGCTGATGCCGTCGAAATCGATGCCGAGATCGTCGAGCTGGTCGATCGTGCCGGAGAGTCCGCTGATCGAGGAGAAGACGAGATCGCGCAGGTTCGTGCCCCACCCTTCCACCTCGCGGTTGCCGGTGAGGACGGAGGTCGCGACCTTCGTGCCGGTGATCGTGATCTTGGTGTCTTCGTCGATCTTGGATTGGACGGCGTTGAAGGCATCGACGAATTTCGTGATGTAGCTCTGCATCGTCGCCACGTCGCTGCCGATGGTGAGCGTCTGTTCGTCCTTCGTGTTGACGGTGACCGACAGGCCGCTGATGCCGTGCACGCTATCGGTGAGGGTGTTGCTCGTGCTGGAGAGGGTTTCGCCGCCGTTGACGGTGAAGAGCGCGTTGGTGCCGCGGGTCAGCGTCGCGCCGGTGCCGCTGGTGAGGCCGAGCGCGGCGAGGATGCCGTTGCTGTCGTCGGTCACGCCGATGCCGATGTCGCCGGTGGAGTTGTTCGAGAGCATCATCCGGTCGTTCGCCGAATCGTAGCTGGCGGTGACGCCGGCGGTCGATTTGTTGATTCGGCTGATGAGGCTCTTGATCGTGTCCGTCGCGGTGTCGTAGGCGATGCTGACGCCGTTGATCGAAAAGGTGCCGGACCCGCTCGGCGTCGTGGCCAAGCCGGCGCTGGCGAGGGACGCGGTGGTTTTCACCGTGCCGAGTTTGCCGGAGCTGGAGACGCTGGAGGCGCCGTTGTTGGCCAGTTTGAAAACGGAGAAGAAGTTGCTGGTATCGTTGGCCGCGCCCAACACGACGGTCGACGAACCGGAAAGCGTGACCTTGTCGGTGGATGAGTCGTAGCTCGCGGTGACGGTGCCGCCGGTGGCAGTGGAGATGGCGTTGAAAACGTCGTCGAGGGAATCGGTGGTGGCGACGGTGACTTGTTTGCCGTTGACCGTGAAGGTGCCGGCGGTGACGGCGGTCGCGGTGCGGAGGTTGGCCACGGTGAGGCCGGTGACGTCGTTGGTCGCCGCGAGGGAGGAGCCGATGTTATCGGCGCCGGCGAGGCGCGCCTGGGTGGCGAGTTGCGTGACGTCGAAGGTATAGGAGCCGACGGCGGCGCCATTCGAGGAAGTGGAGGTCCACGTGGTGTTGGTCGACGAAGAGACGGAGCGCAGCGAAAAGACGTTATCGGTGCGGATGGCCTGCACGGACGACTTCAGGCTCTCCATGAGCGTGTTGAGGTCGTTCAGGGCGGTGGTCTTGTCCGTGTTCGCCGCGATCTCCGCCTCGACCGGCTTGATCGTCGCGGTGCGCTGCACGTCCATCAGCTTCGTGACGATTTCCTGCCAGTCGAAAGCGGAGTTCTGCAGGAGGTTCGAGATTTTGATGCCGGCCATGGGAGTGTGTCGCGGGGCCGCCGCGCGAAACGCGCAGACTGCCCCACACCTTCATCGGCCATCCCGGCAAAAAGTTAAATGAATCTGCAGGTCGCAGAAAATTTTTGCCCGGCAAATTTTGACCAGTGAAACGGGTGCCTCCCCGAGTGAAACTGGCGGTGCGGGCCGGTTGATGGAACCGGGGTCGGAAAAATTTTCCTCCGGCGATGCGGCTAAATTTTCCCAACGGCGCGCCGTTACTTCACCTGCCGCGAATCAGAAACCAAGGCCGGTCCGTCCCGGAGCCGCGAATCTGGGGCCGAATGCGACACGGACGTCGCATCTAAAATCAAGGAAGATACCATGTCAGTTGTCATCAACAGCAACTTCGCCGCGACCGTCGCGTCGAACAACCTGGCCGCGTCGAACGATATGCTCCAAAAGAGCCTCAATCGTCTCTCGAGCGGCTCGAAGATCGTTAACCCCGCGGACGACGCCGGCGGCTTGGCCGTGTCGATGAAGTTGTCCGCCGCCGCCAAACGTTCCGGCGCGGCCTCGACCAACATCGCAAACTCGATTTCGTTCCTGCAGTCGCAGGACGGTGTACTCAAGGTGACCGGCAAGGTCCTCGAGCGCCTCGGCGAGCTCCACACGCTCTACCAGGATCCCACCAAGAATTCCGACGACCTCGCGAACTACGACGCCGAGTTCACCGAACTCCAGAGCGAGCTCTCCTCGCTCAGCGACGAGAAGTTCAACAACGTTTCTCTCTTCGGCACCACCTCGCTCAGCGTCCCGGTTTCCGAGGACGGCGGCTCCACCGTGTCCATCAGTGGCAAGGATCTCTCCAGCACCACCAGCGGCATCGGCGAACTGACCGATACGGGCATCACCAGCCTCGGCGACATCACGAACCTGTCGACCATCACCGACGCGATCCAGAACGTCGCGACGATGCGCGCCACCAACGGCGCCGAGCAGAGCCGCCTGTCGTTCGCCGGCGAGGTGCTCATGGTCAACAAGGCCAATCTCGAAGCCGCCAACAGCCGGATCATCGACGTCGATGTCGCCAGCGAGTCCACTCAACTCGCCCGCTACAACATCCTCGTGCAGTCCGGCACGGCCATGCTGTCGCAGGCGAACCAGAGCGCGCAGATCGCGCTCAAGCTCCTGGGTTGATCCGGAGCGGTTAGGTAGTCCGCGGCGGTCGGCCTAGTCCCCCGACCCCGCGTTGTCAGAGCGGTTGTCTATATGTCTTTCCCACCGGCGGGCCCGTGCCGCCGTGTTCTTTGAATTTGAAGCTCATGCCTCAAACGGCGCGACCGGGCGCCGCATATCCCGGCCCGTGGCGACGACGGAATGTCGCAATGATCAAGGATAGATACCATGTCAGTCGTGATTAATACCAACTACGCGGCGACGGTTGCCTCAAACAACCTGGCCGCTTCGAACTCTAGCTTGCAGAAGAGCCTCAACCGGCTCTCCAGCGGTTCGAAAATCGTCAATCCCTCCGATGATGCCGGCGGTCTCGCCGTGTCGATGAAGTTCTCCGCTGCCGCCAAGCGTTCCGCCGCGGCCGCGACCAACATCGGCAATGCCGTCTCGTTCCTGCAAACCCAGGACGGCGTGCTCAAAGTCGCCGGCAAGGTCCTCGATCGTATGAGCGAACTGCATACGCTCTACCAGGACCCGACCAAGAACAGCGACGACCTCGCGAACTACGACGCCGAGTTCACCGAGCTCCAGAGCGAGCTCGATTCTCTCGGCGACGAGAAGTTCAACGATGTCAGCCTGTTCGGCTCCACCGCCCTGTCGGTGAAGGTCTCCGAGGATGCCTCGCAGACCGTCTCCCTCAGCGGCAAGGACCTGTCCAGCACGTCCGCTGGCGTCGGCGCCCTGACAGATACGGGTGTCACCAGTCTCGGTGATATCACGAACCTGTCGACGATCACCGACGCGATCCAAAACGTCGCGACGATGCGCGCCACCAACGGCGCGGAGCAGAGCCGCCTCGGCTTCGCTTCGGAAGTATTGACGGTCAATAAGGCCAACCTGGAGGCAGCCAACAGCCGCATCACCGATGTCGACGTGGCCGAGGAAAGCACGCAACTCGCGCGCTGGAACATCCTCGTCCAATCCGGCACCGCCATGCTCGCCCAGGCCAACCAGAGCTCCCAAGTCGCTCTGCGCCTCATCCAGTAAGTTCCCGGCTTGTTCTAGTGGTTGTTCTGATTCGCCCAACCCCCCGGCCGCTCTCACGAGCGGCCGGGCATGGGCGGCGGAATCCAGACCCACCACCCTCGCCGGTTGGGGCCACAAGCCCTCTCTATCCACAAAATGCCCTCGGAGTTTTCTCCGGGGGCTTTTGCGTTTTCGCCCACGGCTTCCGCGCCCTGGGCGCGACCGATCAGCGATCGCCGCGCGTGCCCGCGTGTATGAATCGCCCGCGAGCGAGACATCCGATCGCCGCACCCAGACGGCGCCGGCGCGCGCAACGCGCCATCGATGGGCGCGCGTTTTTCGTTCGCCGCCGTCGTGTGACCGCGCCCCCCGAAGCGCCGCAGCGTCATTTCTCCGAGTGAAAAATCTGCCGCATCGCTGTTTCTCGATTCGGAAAAAAATTCCGCAACGTGCGGCTAAATTTTCCTCACCGCGCGCCGTTACTTCACCTGCCGCGAATCAGAAACCAAGGCCGGTCCGTCCCGGAGCCGCGAATCTGGGACCGACTGCGACACGGACGTCGCATTCAAAATCAAGGAAGATCCCATGTCAGTTGTCATCAACAGCAACTTCGCCGCGACTGTCGCGTCGAACAACCTGGCCATGTCGAACGATATGCTCCAAAAGAGCCTCAATCGTCTCTCGAGTGGCTCGAAGATCGTTAACCCCGCGGACGACGCCGGCGGCTTGGCCGTGTCGATGAAGTTGTCCGCCGCCGCCAAGCGCTCCGCCGCGGCCAATACCAACATCGCGAACTCGATTTCGTTCCTGCAGTCGCAGGACGGTGTGCTCAAGGTGACCGGCAAGGTCCTCGAGCGCCTCGGCGAGCTCCACACGCTCTACCAGGATCCCACCAAGAATTCCGACGACCTCGCGAACTACGACGCCGAGTTCACCGAACTCCAGAGCGAGCTCACTTCGCTCAGCGACGAGAAGTTCAACAACGTCTCCCTGTTCGGCACTACCGCCCTGAGCGTGCCCGTCTCTGAGGACGGCGGCTCCACCGTGTCCATCAGTGGCAAGGATCTCTCCAGTTCCACCGCCGGCATCGGCGCACTCACGGACACCGCGTCGGTCGCGAGCCTCGGCGACATCTCGAACCTGTCGACCATCACCGATGCGATCCAGAACGTCGCGACGATGCGCGCCACCAACGGCGCCGAGCAAAGCCGCCTCGGCTTCGCCGGCGAGGTGCTCACGGTCAACAAGGCCAACCTCGAAGCCGCCAACAGCCGAATCATCGACGTCGATGTCGCGAGTGAGAGCACTGCCCTCGCCCGCTACAACATCCTCGTGCAGTCCGGCACGGCCATGCTGTCGCAGGCGAACCAGAGCGCGCAGATCGCGCTCAAGCTCCTGGGTTGATCCGGAGCGGTTAGGTAGTCCGCGGCGGTCGGCCTAGTCCCCCGACCCCGCGTTGTCAGAGCGGTTGTCTATATGTCTTTCCCACCGGCGGGCCCGTGCCGCCGTGTTCTTTGAATTTGAAGCTCATGCCTCAAACGGCGCGACCGGGCGCCGCATATCCCGGCCCGTGGCGACGACGGAATGTCGCAAGTGATCAAGGATAGATACCATGTCAGTCGTGATTAATACCAACTACGCGGCGACGGTTGCCTCAAACAACCTGGCCGCTTCGAACTCTAGCTTGCAGAAGAGCCTCAACCGGCTCTCCAGCGGTTCGAAAATCGTCAATCCCTCCGATGATGCCGGCGGTCTCGCCGTGTCGATGAAGTTCTCCGCTGCCGCCAAGCGTTCCGCCGCGGCCGCGACCAACATCGGCAATGCCGTCTCGTTCCTGCAAACCCAGGACGGCGTGCTCAAAGTCGCCGGCAAGGTCCTCGATCGTATGAGCGAACTGCATACGCTCTACCAGGACCCGACCAAGAACAGCGACGACCTCGCGAACTACGACGCCGAGTTCACCGAACTCCAGAGCGAACTCACCTCGCTCAGCGACGAAAAGTTCAACGATGTCAGCCTGTTCGGTTCCACCGGCCTGACGGTGAAGGTCTCCGAGGACGCCTCGCAGACCGTCTCCCTCAGCGGCAAGGACCTCAGCAGCTCGACGTCTGGCGTCGGCGCGCTGACCGACTCCGCGTCGGTCTCGAGCCTCGGCGACATCTCGAACCTGTCTGACATCACCGACGCGATCCAAAACGTCGCGACGATGCGCGCCACCAACGGCGCGGAGCAGAGCCGCCTCGGCTTCGCTTCGGAAGTATTGACGGTCAATAAGGCCAACCTAGAGGCAGCCAACAGCCGCATCACCGATGTCGACGTGGCCGAGGAAAGCACGCAACTCGCGCGCTGGAACATCCTCGTCCAATCCGGCACCGCCATGCTCGCCCAGGCCAACCAGAGCTCCCAAGTCGCTCTGCGCCTCATCCAGTAAGTTCCCGGCTTGTTCTAGTGGTTGTTCTGATTCGCCCAACCCCCCGGCCGCTCTCACGAGCGGCCGGGCATGGGCGGCGGAATCCAGACCCACCACCACACCCGGCGACTGGGGCCCTCAGCCTCTATCCGCAAAAAGACCCCGGAGCTCCTTCTCCGGGGTCTTCTGCGTTTTGAAAATCGATTTGCGTCGCGATCAGCGCAGCGCCGCCAACGCGCGCGACAGCTCCCCCAGCTCATCGAGCAACCCGCTCCAGAAAGTCGCATCGCCCTCCGTCGGCGGCAACAGGTGCGGCATCAGCTTCAGCGCATATGCGCCCAGCGCCCGGCCGATCGTCGCATCGGCCAACCACGGCCGTAGCGCCACCGCCACCGCCGCCGGACCGCCGCTCGCGAGCACGGCCCGCAACTCCGGCAACGCCGCGTCCAAGCGCTCGCCGCAGCGCCGCAATTCCGCCGCCGTCTCCGACCCGGTCGCAGGCGAGACACCGGCATCCTCGAGCGCGGCGAGACGCACGGCTTTGTCCACCGCCGGCGGCATCACCCATTCGTCGGGTCGGATGGCACACGTGTTTTCAAGCCGCGCGCCGCGATCGGTCACATTGCCAACCGTGCCCGCCGGGAATGTCGCCAGCCGCGCGTTCAACGCCCGCCAGTCTCCCAGCGCGTGCGTCGGCACGCTCGGCTCCCAATTGCCCGGCACCTCCGGAAATTCCTGCTCCGCGTCGAAACCCGAACGCGCGTAGATCGTCGCGTCGACCGCCGCGGTGTGCCGCTGACGTCCGCTGAGTGCGAGATCGAGCCCGAACAGGTAAATCGGCGAACAACCCAGCCAGCGCGCGAGCTCCAACGCAGTCACACCGCAATTCTCTGCGACCGCCACCGCCGGCGCCGGGATGCGGCGCTGCGTCGCCCAATCCGTCGTGATTTGACGACTGCTCACGAAACGCAGTTTCTCCGCGTCGACCCGCGCCCGCCACCCCGGCGGACTTACCGCGGCAAGAATCACGCGTCCCGGCAGCTCACCCGATTCCGGCAGACATTTTTCCGGCCGCTTGGCCACGTCGATCGACACCGCGAAATCCGCGCGCACGCCATGCCGCGCCAGCGTGCGCAGCGCCGAATCCGCCGCAAACACCACGCACCCTTCCTGCGCTGCCAACAATCTCGCCGCCGAGACATCGAGCGACGGACCCGCGCCGCACACTGCCGCCGGCAAGCCGGCCAGCGCGCCGCGCCACTGCTCCGGCAACGGTCGCTGCGCGTAGGCGTCGAGATTCGCCAACACGTGTTGCTGCCACCGAAACGCATCCTGCTGCCGCGTCACCCGCGCCCGGTGCTGCTCGCGCAACTCGGCGACGAGCCACTCCAGCAAAGGTTCGAGGCGACGTTGCGCCGCCTCGGTTTCGCCCAAAGCAACGAATACCGACGGCAATCGCCGGGCATCGAGCCGCAGGAAGCGCGGCAAACTCTCGGCCAGACGCGCCGGCGCGGACTCATCCAACGGAATGCGCTGCACCGCCGTCGTCGGCAGTTCCGTCAGTGGGCGCACCAAATCGTCCGTCCCGGCACACCAGAGGATCGCCCGCGCCTGCGTCAACTGCGCAAGCCACTCCGGGCGCATCGGTCCCACGACGATGCCGGTGGTCGCGCCCGGATACTGCCATGTCCGCCCTGCGCCGGCTGTCGCCGTTTCCGTCGCGGCGTTCACGGTGTGCTTGCCAGCGCAGGCACGCCGCTCCGAGCCGCGGCGAGCATCTCATCGAAAATCGCCTCGATACGACTCACCGAGGCCTCGGTCGTGAAGGCGAAGGCGCGCGCCTGTCCGGCGAGTGCGATCTTCTCCGCCACCGCCGGGTTGCGATGCGCCCCGGCCAGCCGCTCCGCGAGCGCACGCGCGTCGCTCGCCGGGAAGAGCAAGCCGGTTTTCCCATGTTCGACGATCTCGCTCGCACCGCCACTGCCGCTCGAGACGACGAGCAGGCCCGCCGCCATCGCCTCGATCTGCGTCTTGCCGAACGGCTCCTCGAACACGCTCGGAAAGACGAGGACGTTGCTGCGGGCGTAGAGCGCGGCGAGTTCCGCCTTGCCGAGGAACCCGGGGAAACTCAGGCGCTCCAGAAACCCGTGCTCCGTCGCGACCGCGCGCATGGAGTCGAGATACTCCGGCCGTGTGGTGTCGCCCGCGAGCGTGCACTCGAAGTCGATGCCTGCGCGCGCGAGGTGAGCCAACGCGTTCACGAGCACATGTGCGCCCTTGTAGGGCATTAACAGACCCGCGTAGGCGATGCGCAGCTTCTTCCGCTGCGGCGTCCACGCACGATAATACTCCGTGAGCGGCGAGCCCGGCGGCACGACCTCGTAGCGCGAGATCGGATAATTCTTCGCGCGAATGCCTTCGTTCACCCAGGCGCTGCAACCGGCGAGGCAGAACAGCGGCCCGCGCGGCGACTGCGCCGGCTCGTAGCCGGGGAACGCATTGCCGAGCCGGTGCAGCACGGGAATGCCGCGATCGAGCGCCGGCTGGATGAAAAAATGTCCCGCCAAGTCTAGATTGCCCGCCATGATCGCGGTCGGACCGAACTCGTCGATCTCGCGCATGATCGTCTGATGGTTCGCGCGCAACATCGCCACGCGCCGATCAGCGTCCGGTTCGAGCGTGACCGCGCCGTCCTTCCAATCACCGACCAGCTTCAGAGTGCGGCTCACGTGCCGCTCGAACTCGGCGTGCTCCGCGGTGGGCTTGCGCGTGAGGTGCGGCATGTCGGCCGTCAACACGCGCACCGTGTGCCCGCGGGCCAGCAGCTCGCGGGAAAACTCCCAGACGGTGCGTCCGTAGCCGCCCATCTCCTGCGGCGGCAGCAAATTCGTGACCACGAGAATGCGATGCGGATTCGGATGCCGCGCGCGCGGCGTCCACCCCGCGCGCTCGCGGTAGGTCTGCACGATCGGCTGCTCGAGCGCGCCGTGCTCCTCGAGTTGGCGGAGCGCGTCCTGCGTCTGCTCCGTGCCGCCGCTGAGCCGATGCGCCTCGGCGATCGCAAGGTAAGCCGCGGGCAATTTGCCCGCATCGATCAACGCGGCACCGAGATCGACGTAAGCGGCGAGATTGTTGCGGTCTTCGGCCACCGCTTCGCGCGGACTCGGCGGAGGCGGCGCGCTTTCTGCGGTTGGCACGCCCAGCTCCTTGGCCGGACGCTCCTCCGCGGCGGCACGCAGCACGTCCAACAGACGCACCAGCGAGACTTCGCGCGAGTAGTGCGCGACCACGCGCGCCCGGAAGCTCGAGCCGAGGCGCGCGGCGAGTTCGCCGTCCTGCGCGAGCCGGAGCATTGCTTCCGCCATGCCGGCGACATCCTTCTCGTCGACCAGAAAGCCGTCCTCACCCTCGCGCACCGCGTCGGGAATGCCAGCGTGCCGCGTCGACACGACGGGCAAGCCGTGGGCGCCGGCCTCGAGCACCGCCAGCGGCAGTCCTTCGCTGTCGCCATTCGCGGCGGTGACGCTGTGCTGCACGAAAACCCGCGCGGCCGCCAGGCGGCGCGACACCTCTTCCCGAGAGCAGACGCCGGCGAAAGTCACCGCGTCGGCGAGGCCGTGTTGCTCCGCCCATTGGCGGCAACCGGCGAGCAGCGCGCCATCGCCGATCATCACGAGGCGCGCCTCCGGCAGCGTGCGATGCACGGCGGCGAACGCCTGCAACGTGAGCTGCGGCGCTTTTTTCTCCACGAAACGTCCGACCGCCACGAAATGCGGCGGCGCTTTCGCCGGCTGAGCAAGTGCGGGCAAATCGACGGCGACGCCGTAGGGCGTGAGCAGCGTGCGCACGGGATCGGCGCCGAGCTGCAGCAGTTGCGCGTGCATGGCGCGCGAGACCGCAAGCACGCTCGCGGCCGATTGGAAGAACTTGCGGTAGCGCGGGAGCCAGCGCCCGAGCAATTCCTGACCGAACGCGTCCACCCCGTGGAAGTGAACCACGAACGGCAGCTTCGCCTGTTCGCACGCTTCGTGGACGAACGCGCCCATCAAACCGGTTTCGACGAGCACGGCCTTCGCACCCGACTGCGCGAGGAAGGCCGCGAGTCCCGCGGAGTAGTCGGCCCAGAGTTCGCCGGTGATCGGGCTCTTCGCGGCGAGCGTCGCCTGGATTTTCTGTTCGGTCGCCGCTGGCAGCACCGACTGGCCGCCGCGTCGAAACCGCGGAAACGGGAATCCATACAGCAACGTCGTCTGCGAGCTGAGCTGGTTGACGTGATCCTCAACGAAGGTCTCCGAGTAGTTGAACTCGTGGGAGCGCACGAGCACGATGGGCAAATCGCCCACGGTGGCATGGCGCGCGGGCGCCGCGGACTGCGCGGCGGGAACGTGCGCCACACCCGTCCAGCCGGTCGCCATCGTGTTGCCGGCCTTCGGATCGGCGGGCAACTGGTCCGTGCGGACGAGTTCCTGATAGAGCGGCCAGAGCTCGCGCGCCATTTTCAGCCGCGCGTCGTGCGTCATCGGCGAGCGCTTGAGCCACAGGCCGATCATCTGCGCGAGGCTGGCGTTCCAGCCGCCGAGCGCCTGTAGTTTCACGTCGGCGAAGCCGGCCTCGGCGAGCAGTTTTTCGAGAGCGAACGGCGTGTAGCGGAAGAAATCCCATGGCGCGTCGTGCAACGGCCAGATGTAGGGCACGGTGAAGAAGAGCACGCCACCGGGCTTCAACACGCGGCGCGCTTCCTTGAGCACGACCCACGGCTCGGGACAGTGTTCGAGCACTTCGGTGAGCATCGCGCTGTCGACTGAAGCATCTTCGAGAGGAATCCGGCGGCCGTCCCAGCGCAGATCGACCTCGGCGCGGTAGATCGCCGAGCCTTCGAGATCGAGACCGATGTAGCGCGTGAGCTTCGGCGCCGCCTGGCGGATGATTTCACGATACGGCATCACGCCGCAGCCGATGTCGAGAAACACGCCGTGGAATTGCGGCGCCGCCTCGCGCACCGCGCGCAGGATCGACGCGCGCGTCCAGTAGAGATCGACGTTGTTGATCTCGAGCGGAGGATTGGTGAAGGGATGCGGAGCGGCGTGGTTCATGGCGGGTTTCGGCAGGCGGCGATCTTCGCGCGCGATGCCTTTCGGATTCGGGCGCACCGGGGGTAGATTGAACTCGGCGGGGATTGCGATCGCGCGGCGTTCGCGCGGCGCCGCGGAAATCAGGCTGTTCAGGAACGCGGCCCAGTTGTCCGCGTTCGCATCGACGGAGAAACGCTGCTCGATCGACGCGCGCGCCGCACGCGAGCAACGCGTCCAGAGTTCGCGATCAGCGATCACACGCTCCGCGATTGCGACGAAATCCGCTCCGCGGTCGCCAACGAAGAAGCCGTTCTCGCTTGAGCGGATGAGTTCTCCCACGCCGCTGCGAATACGAGTGCAGAGCGGCACGAGGCCGCAAGCCATCGCCTCCATCAACGCAATCGGGATGCCCTCATAATCGCTCAGCAGCACGAACGCCTGGCTCGCAAGCAGCACCGCCTGCACCTGCTCGGACGGCAGGTTGCCGAGGAGCTTGATGCGGGAACCGAGCTTCGCCTGCGCGATCAGTTTCTCGACGGCCGGACGGGCCGAGCCGTCGCCGCAAATGACGAACTCCGTCCCGGGATGGCGCCTCAGCACCTCGATCATGGCCCCCACGGTTTCAGAAATCCGCTTCTGCTCCTCGACGAGGCGGCCGACGTAAACGAACCGGAACGGCGTGGCGTGCTCCGCGATCTTCGTCGGCACCGGCGCGCCGTAGGGTGCCTGGATGATTTGCGTCGCACCGCAGTCGATCGCGCGCAGCGCCGCCGCCTGAAACTCCGAAACGACGACTGCGCCGGAAAGATACCGTCCGTTCTGCGCGCCGATGAATTCGTCGACCAAGTCGCGATGGAAGTCATCGTCGGAATGCAGCACGCCGACCGTCGCGATGCCCGCGGCGCGCAAATGCTCGGCCGCGAAGTAGCCTTGGACGTTGAGATTCGGCACGAACACCTCGCACGGGTGCGCCTGCACGTAGCGCAAGATGGTGCGAATCATATCCTCCGTGTGCGCGAACGGAGCCTCGTCGACCGGCACGCCAGTCGCGCGCAATCGCTCGGCGATCGGACACGCACCAGGCCGCGTCATGAACATCAGCACGCGCGGCGAGAAGCCGCGGTCCTTCAACGCCGTCAGGAGGCGTGTCAGCCAGATGTTCGGACCGTTCACTTGTCCGGGGCCGTGGGCGAGGAAAAGCACTTCGTGGACGCGCGCCCGCTCGGCTGTCGACGCGCGGTCCGTGCGCCGCGCCTCCAGCTCGACCAGCACCCGGCTCAGCGTGCGCGCGGCCGCGTCGTCGACCGGGGCGCGATCGAGTCGCGACCTCGTCGCGGCGAGCAGCGAGTCCCAGATTTCCGGCGCATAGGGCGCAAAGGACGCGGAGAGCTCGCGGGCGTGCTTCTCGATCGCGGCCGCGAGCGGCGCGAGCTGGGCGCCGTCCAGTTCGGACAACAGCCCGAGGTAGGTCAGGATGCGGCCGACGTGGATCATGTCGCCGCGATGCTGTGCAGAGATGCCTCCCTTATGCTTGCGATAGGCCGACCAGCGCGCACCGAAATTGTGCACCCCGGCCGCGCCGGTCGCCATCACCTCGATCGGGATGTCGCCGCTCGGCACATGGAAAAACCACAAGGGGAAACGCCAGTTCGCCGGCCGGCGGAGCACCACACTCGCCGTCGGGCACAACGGCGATTCGATCAGCTCGCGAGCGGTGTAGTCGCGCCGCGCGACGTCCATCCGGCACCACGGAAATTCGGCGTAGCCGTGCTTACTGTCCCAGCTCGCACCATTCTCGTAGTAGACGTCCGCGTCGTGGAACGTGAGCGCGCAGCCCGGATTGCGCTCCAGCCACTCCACCTGGCGCGCCAGCTTTGTCGAGTCAGTCCAATAGTCGTCGCCCTCACACCACGCAAGGTAGCGTCCGCGCGCGTGGAACAGCAGGTTGACCAGGTTGAAGCGGCCGGTCGCGATCCCGGCGATCTTCAGGTTGTTGGCCCGCGGAACAAGAAAGAGCCGGATGCGCTCCGGGAAGCGCCGCGCGTAGTCCAGGCAGATCTCGCGCGTGCCATCGCGCGAATCGTCCTCGCCGATACAGATCTCGAAGGGGAAATCGACCTTCTGCGCTAGGATCGAGTCCAGCGCCTGCGCTACGAAGCGCGCGTGGTTGTAGGTCGGCATGATGACCGACACGAGCGGTTCCGCCGGACAGCGGTGCGGGATCTCCTCGACCGGCGCCTTCCGGAATCGCGCCAGAAATTCCTCTAGGTCGAGACGCGCACAGGCGTCGATGCGGCCCGGTGGGACGTTGATCGGCGACGAAGCCATGTCAGCGAAGGTCAGCCGCCTCTGCGACGATCAGCGGCCGGCGGTGGAATTCCCCGGGAAATCGGTCCAATTCCGCCTCCGCGAAGAAACCCTCGTCCTCTGCCACGGCGCCGGTGTTGGCACGCTCGCGCAGCGCCGCGGGCGCGTCGCGGAAGACCACCGCCCCCGCGGCGTCGAGCTGCGCGTAGCCGAGCGCAGCGAGGCGCCAGCCGGCGGCGCGGAGCGTGTCACCTGTCCAGCGCAGACGCTGGGCATCGTCGTCGCGCGGGTGCACCGGGCGGGATTTGTCTCCGCCGCGATTTGAGCCGACTTGGAAAACCAGGCGCGGCGTGCGCTCCCGCAAGCGGCGCAGGTAGGCGACGACGTGGTCGGTGTAAGCGGCGTTGTTGTCCGCCACGTGGCGGTCGAAGTCGAAGCCGGCGTGATGCACGACGTTCAACAGTAGCACGGCATCGAACCGCGGCAGGCGCTCCAGGCCGGCGAAGTCGCACGATTGAGAACGGACGGCGACATTTCCGAGGCCGAAGCCGGCGGCCGTGAGTCGGATGAATTCCGCGTGGCGCGGGTTGAGCTCGTAGGCCTCGACACGCCAGTGCGGGAAGGCGTGCGCCAGGTTCAGCGTGAAAAAGCCGGTGTTGGCGCCGATGTCCGCGATCGTGGCCTGCGGCGGCAGACCGAGCCGCGCGGCGAGGTAGTCGTAGCGCGGGGCGTCGCTCCGCCACAGCGAGTGGATCTCCTCCTGATAGCCGAGCGCGCGGGCGACGAACGCCGGCACGCTCTGATAGACCGAGTGCTTGGACTGGTCGTGATAGAGCTCGTGCAGTCGCGCGGCCAGCGTGGCGTCGGGAACGGTGAGGGTGCTCATGGGAACAATTTCAGGTGTGGGCGGCGGGAGCCGGCGGGGCCTTGCCCGGCACCGGATGGACGCCGGCATCACGCGCGGGGCCGCGCCACTCATGGAGGAACTGGCGCCAGGAATCGCGACGCAGGTAGACATCCGCCACGGCGAAGCGCAGGCGTGCGAACCAGCCGCGGGGCGGCTGCGCGCCGTGCCACACCGGAGTGCCTGCCGTGAAGCCGCCAGCCCAGCAATAAGCGCCGCGGCTCCGGATCGGCCGCGGCGGCCGCACCGGAGCGGCATGGCCGAGGTGCTCGTCGATGTAGCCACGGAGCAGCGGCGGGCAGGCGTCGACGCAAAGTTGCAGCGGACCCCACAGACGCGGATTCGCCTCGATCAGGACGCAGGTGCCGTCGGCGCGCTGCCGCAGCTCGAGCATCACGACGCCATGGAATTCCGCGGCACGCAGGGCATCCTCCCATCCGGCGACCTCACGGGCGTCTTCATGCAGGCGCGCGACTCGCGCGAGCAGCACAGACTTGCCACCGGGCTGCTGCGCGAGGTTCTCCTGGGAGAACACCGTCGCGCGGCCGCGCCGCGGCAGATGGAAAAACAGGTAGAGGCTGCGTCCCTCGACCCATTCCTGGAAAAAAAAATGCTCCGGTTGCGTCTCGCGTTCGAAACGCAGCACCTCCTCGCGGGTGCGTAGCAGCCACGGATAGAGCGAGGTGCCGTCAGGGGCCACATTCCAGCGCGGCTTGGCCACGCACGGCAGACGCGACGCATCCGGCAGCTCCTGCGGGACCGGCAGCCCACGCGCGTGGCAAAACGCGGTGAAGGACGCCTTGTCCGTCACGCGCAAGTAGCTCGCCTCGTCCGGCAGCGGCAGCTCGCAGCCGGCGGCCGCAAGTTCGTCGCGGTGGCGCAGCGCCCAGCGGATGAGGTATTCGGAAGCCGGAGCGAGGACGCAGCGCGCCGCGCCGCTCCGATTCCGCGCGGCGGCGGCAGCGGCGGCAAAATCCGCCACCGCGAGGCCACGCCCCGTGCGAGTGAAGACGACCGCCGCGGCGAACCGGGTGCGGAACACTGGATCGTCCGCCGTGCAGGCGACGACCGCCGGGACATGGCCGGCCTCCTCGAGCGCGCGGCAGAAGGCGAGCACCGCGCGGAAATTGTATCCGCTAGGGACGAGAAAGGTCTTCTCAGGATGCAACATGGTCGCCGGCGACGCGGCGCCGTGAGCGCGCCAGCACGTCGAGGATGATGTTCGCCACCCGATGCTGGACAGCGGGAATGACGTCCGCAGAGGTGGGCAGGCACAGCACGCGGCCGGCGATGTCCTCGGCAATGGGGCAGTCGCGCGTGTCGCTGAGATAGGCGAGCCGGTTGAGCGGCGGGAAGAAGTAGCGGCGAGCGCGGATGCCGACGGCGGCGAGGCTGTCGAGCACGGCCTGCGAGCTTGCTGCCGTAGGCAGGATGATCGGGCAGTAGGCGTAGTTATGCCGGAACCCTTCCTCGGGCGGCTTCGGCAGCACGGCCCCGCTCCCGTCCAGCAGCTCGTGATACAGCAGGACCTGCTCGCGCCGCTCGGCGATCAGCGCCTCGACGCGCGGCAGCATGCAGAGGCCCATCGCGGCGTGGAACTCGGAGTTCTTGCCGTTGATGCCCTCGCAGCGGAAATTCTCGCCCCACTGGCCGAAGGAGCGCATGAGCTTCACACGCTCAGCCAGGACGTCGTCATGATTGATCACGACCGCACCGCCCTCGATGGTGTGGAAGATCTTCGTGGCGTGGAAACTCAGGCAGCTCAGGTCGCCGTAGGTCACGAGCGGCCGGCCGTGCAGTTCGCAGCCGAACGTATGCGCCGCGTCGTAGATGAGCTTGAGGCCATGGGCGCGGGCGAAAGCGGCCAGTTCGTCGACGGCGCAGGGGAAGCCGTAGACGTGCGTCGCGAGGATCGCGGTTGTGCGCGGAGTCAGCGCAGCCTCCAGTTTCTTCGGATCGATCGTCAGGTAGCGCGGCTCGATGTCGACGAAGACAGGCTTGCAGCGCTCCCAGAGCAGCGCGCCGCTGGTGGCCACGAAGCTGAACGGGGTGGTTAGGACGTCGCCGTCGACGTTGGCGGCGTGGAGTGCGATCTGGAGCGCAATGGTGCCGTTGCTGACGAACCACACATGGGGCGACTGGAGCCGTTCGCGCAACTGTCCCTCGAGCTGGCGCAGCAGCGGGCCGTTGTTCGTGACGTAGTGCGAGGCCCAGATCTGCTCAAGGTAGGCCACGTAGTCCTGCAGCGGCGGCAGCGCGGGCTTGGTGACGGTGATTTCGGGGAGGGCGACGGAGGACATGATTCAGCGGGGTTGGGCCCGCGACGCGCACCGGAGCGCCGACGATCGGAAAACGATCGGGACGGGTGAGGCGGCAAGGCGGCGGGCGGTAGGTTTCGATGGCATCCGTGCGGGAAGCACCCCATTCAGCAAACCGCGGGCCGTCGACGCGGCAGCGCGCATAAGGTATTGCTAACCTGCAGCTAAAAAAAATTTCCGCGCCACGAAAGCCGTCGCCCAAGAGCGAAGCGTTCGCGATCTCGGCGGCTCCGGCAGTTTTTGCCCCAACGCCGCGCCTGAGTTCGGGCTCCGCGTGGAGCGTGGGCGGCCTCAGTGCGCCGTGAGTTCCGCCGGCGCGCGTTCAGCGCACCACGTCGTCCAGCATTGGCGCAGGGCCGCGGCGAAGCGCCGGGATTGGCCGGCGTGATCGAGCAAGGGCGAGCGTAACAGGTCGGCGCGCAGCCCGGCGCGAATGGTCGCGAGGGCTTGGCGATCGCGCGCCAGCGCCACGGCTTTCGCCACGTAGTCGTCGGCGTCGCGCGCGATCCATTCCTCGTGGCCGACGGCGGTGAGCAGACTCGTGCTCACGCGCGCCGCGTGGCGATCGCCCGCCAGCGTGATCACGGGCACGCCCATCCAAAGCGATTCGCAGGTCGTCGTCGTGCCGCAGTAATGCAGCGTGTCGAGCGAGACATCCATGCGGTGGTAGAGCGCGAGGTGCTCGGCGGTGCTGTCGGTGCGGTCGAGAAATTCGACGCGCTCGATCGGGATGCCGGCTTGGGCGAAACGCGCCGCGAGGCCGTCGCGCGCCGCCGCTTCGCCGAGGCCGCGGCCCTTGAAGAGCATGCGGGCATCCGGCGCTTCGGTCAGGATGCGCGCCCAGAGCCGGAGCGTGGCGTCGGTGACTTTGCCCAGATTATTGAAACAGCCGAAGGTGAACGGCGCATCGGGCGCGGCGAGACTGGGCGCGGGGGCGACGTCGGGCGTGTGATCGGGCGCTTGATAGCACCACGCGGTCGGGGCGAAGCGCACGAGTTGCTCGACGGCGAACGCATCGGCATCACCCACCGGGTCGGCCACGCCGTCGGTGAAGCGATAACGGATCGCCCGCACGCCGGTGGTGTTCGGATAGCCGAGGTAATTGATCTGCACCGGCGCGAGGTGCCGGGCGAACATCGGCAGGCGATTGATGGAGCCGGTGTGTCCGGCGAGATCGATGACGATGTCGGGACGGTCCGCGCGGACGGTTTCTTCGACCACGGTATTCGGTTGCGCGACGATCGAGCGCCATGTGGCGGCCATCGCCTGAAAGCGACGGGATACAGCGTCTTGCCGAAAATGATCGTGATAGAGGTAGAGCTCGAACTGGGCGGGATCGAGATGCCGGAGGAGCGGCTCGAGGAAATAGGCGCACGAGTGGGCGCGCATGTCGGGCGAGATAATCGCCACTCGGAGCCGCCGATCCGGCGAGCGGTCGTGGGCGAAATCCGGAACGGGAAACTCACCGACGCGTTGGCCGAATGCGACGTGACCGCGAAAAACCTCTTCGCGGCTGGCGGTGTCGACGTTGTTCAACGCGAACAGGCGGTAACCGTGCGCATCGAGATTGCGCGGCTCGCGCTCGAGGTAGCGGTCGTAAGCTTCGATGGCTTCGCGGGCGCGGTGCGATTGCTGGAGGACCTGCGCGCGGCCGAAATGCGCCTTGGCGTAAGCAGGATCGACTTGCAGCGCGCGGTCGTGGCAGCGCAACGCCTCGCCCACGCGGCCGTAGAGGCTGAGCGTGAGGCCGTAGTTATACCAGCCGACCGCGTTCTGCGGATTCAGTTTCAGCGACTGCTCGTGGCAATCGACCGCTTCCTTCAGGCGATCCTGGCCTTTGAGACAGTAGGCGAGATTGTCCCACCCTTCCACGAGATCGGGCTTCAGGCGCAGCGCCTCGCGAAATTGCTGCTCGGCGTCCTTCGGCTTCCCCGCGGCCATGAGCGCGAGGCCCAGGCGCATGCGGCAGACCGGGTGCTGGGCGTTGATCGCGGCGGCTTTCGTGAGCAGCTCGACCGCCTCGGCAGCGCGATTCTGCTGCAACGCGATGACGCCCGAGAGGTGGACGGCATCGAAATGACGCGGCAACACGGCGCGGATGCGCGTGTAGAGTGCGACCGCCTCGTGCAGGCGCCCGGCGCGGTGGTGCACGATGGCGTCTTGGAGGAGGCGTTGCAGTTGGACCGGAGGCATGCGCGAAAACGCGAAGCGCCGGCCGGGCATCGGACTCCGGGTCGGTGATTCGCCAAGGGGCACATCGGCGCAGGTAGGCGGAGATTGAGCGAAATCGGGTTCAAGTGCCGGTGCCAGCCGCCGATGAACAGAGCGAGTGAACGCGGGCGGTCCACGCCAGCGCGCATTCGTGACAACAACCCATGTCGCCTCCGTCCACACCGTCTGTTCCCGGTCCTGTCGTGCTCGATGATCAAGAAATTCGGCGCCGCATCAACGCGTGCCCGAAGCTGGCGTCGCTGCAGGCCAACAACGAAGCGCTGAGCGAGCTGGTCAAATCGGACCAGAGTCTCACGTCGCAGATCGCGGAGATCATCCGCCGCGACCCGTCGCTCTCGGCCCGACTGTTGCGCATGGTGAACTCGGTCTATTTCGGTCTCGGCGCGCGCGTGAACAACATCGAGGAGGCGGTGTTCTTCCTCGGTTTGCGTCAAATCCGCGAGCTGTCCGTCGCGACGCCGGTCATCGAGGAACTCGAACGCCTGCAAGGCAACGTGTCCGCTCCCCTGCCTTGGAAGGATCTCTGGGCGCACAGCATCGGCTCGGCGATCCTCACGCGGGAAATCCTCCGCGCCACGCCGCTGTCGATCGACGACGATACGGACTACCTGGTCGGGTTGCTGCACAACATCGGCAAGGTCGTCATGGCCTACGCCTTTCCGGATGAGTTGGTGCAGATTTCCAACACCCCGGCGAAGACGCCGAAAGACATCTGCCGCCTCGAGCGGCAGCTGATCGGCTGGGACCACGCGCAGATCGGCGCGCATTACCTGCAGAAGCACCAAGTCTGCGAGGAAATCGCGATGGCTGTGCGCTATCATTGCGAGCCTGATCGGGCGCCGCGCCACCGGCTGTTCGCCGCCGCGGTGCAAGTGGCGGATCATCTCGTGCGCTATTCCGGCGTTTCCGGTGGGTTCGAGAAAGTCGAGCCCGTGGAGCGCGACAGTTGGCTGCAACTCGAAGGCTGGAACGTGCTTTACGGCGCCGACGGCCCGGAATCGACGCTCGCCCGCGCCTCGATCGAGAACGCACTCCAGCGCCTGCCGGCGATGCTCAGCGGCCTGGTCTGAGGGGTCTGATGGCCTCAAGTTCGCCCGACGTGGGCCGATGACACAACTGCATGTCAGTTGTGATCAGCGATTCCATCGCGGGCGCAGGCGCGTTCCCGCCGCCGGAGGCTTTGCTTGGCGCTTGGGCCGGGAGCGACGCGCTCGTCTATTGTCGTGACTGGGAGGGCCGCATCTTGGCGGCCAACCACGCTTTTGCGCGCAAGTTCGGCTGTCCGCAAATCGATCTCACCGGGCGACCGGTCGCGGCTTGGCTGCATCAGGACGACGCTCCGGCCCTGGCCGCAGCGGACGCGGAGCTGAATCAAGAGCCGCGGCGCGCCTCCTGCGAATCCCGCTGGCTGACCCCGCAGGGCTGGCGCTGGATCGCGTGGGAGGAAAAGGCGATCGGCGAAGGCGACGTCTGGATCGGCGTGCGCTCGGTCGGACACGACATCACCCGCCAACGCGTGGCGGAGGACCAATATTTCAAGCTGTCCCGCGCCGTCGAGCAGTCGCCGGTGGCGATCGCGATCACCGACGCCGACGGCAACGTGCAATACGTGAACGCCAAGTTCACGGAGGCGACGGGCTACACGCTCGAGCGCCTGCTCGACGAGGACGTGCAGGTGTTGCGCGAGGGTCACCCCGACGAGAATTCCTACCAACAATTTTGGGAAACCGTGCGCCGCGGCCAGGAGTGGCGCGGGGAGTTGACGCGCGAAGGTCCGGACGGCCGAAAGGTTTTCGAATCGGTGCAGGTGTGCTGCCTGCGCAGTCCGACCGGTGAAGTCACGAATTTCCTGTGCCTGCGCGAAGACATCACCGGCCGCAAGACGCTAGAGGATCAGCTGCGCCAGGCGCAGAAGATGGAGAGCCTCGGCACGCTCGCAGGCGGCATCGCCCACGACTTCAACAACATCATCGCCGTGATGAACGGCTATGCGGAGTTCGCTTTGCTGAACCCCGGCGATGTGGCGTTGCTCGAGAAATGCATCCGGGAAATCAAGAAGGCCTCGCAGCGCGCGAGTGGATTGGTGCGGCAGATCCTGACTTTCTCGCGCAAGGCGGAAGTGCGTTTCGCGCCGCTCGATTTGAACCAGCTCACGCGCGAGTTGGTGGCGCTGCTTTCGGAGACGTTTCCCCGGAATCTCACCTTCAGTTTCGCACTGGAAGAGAACCTGCCGCCGTTGCTCGCAGACCAGAACCAGTTGCAGCAGGTGATTCTGAATCTCTGCGTGAACGCGCGCGACGCCATGCCGTCGGGCGGATCGATCACCGTCACCACCAGCCGGGTTGAAGGCGCGGCCGTCCCACCGGCGATCGTCGGAGCGCGAGCCTGCGCGTGCCTCGCTATCGCGGATACCGGCACGGGCATGACACCCGAGGTGCGCGCGCGCATTTTCGAACCGTTCTTCACCACCAAAGCGGTCAACCAAGGGACCGGACTCGGTCTCGCGGTCGTCTACGGCATTGTCGCCAGCCACGAAGGCGCAATCGAAGTCGAGAGTGCGCTGGGCAAAGGCAGCACGTTCAAAGTATATCTGCCGCTCGCCGACACTGCCGTGCCTCCGGCGGTCGCCACCAAGGCCAGCGAATTTCCCGGCGGCAGCGAATCCCTGCTCGTGGTCGACGACGAAGCGCCACTGCGCCTCCTGCTCGACGCCGCCCTCTCGCGCAAAGGATACTCGGTCCGCAGCGCCGGCGACGGCTTGGAGGCGATCGAAGTGATCGCCTCGACCGGCGATAAACTGGACGCCGTGCTCCTCGATTTGAACATGCCGGGCGCCAACGGCCTCGAAGTCTACCGCGTGATCCGCGCCACCAATCCCAAACTGAAAGTTCTGGTGCTCACCGGACATCTCACGCCCGAGACGCGCACGGAATTCGAGCGCATGGGCGCGCGGCACTTTGTGAAGAAGCCCTACACCCTCGAAGAACTCGGCCGCGCGCTGCGCGCCGTCCTGGACGGAAAAGAACCGAGATATTGACCGCGGGGCACAGGAGATTTGACCGGCTCCGGACGATGCAAAAGCGCTACAGATTCAACCCCCGGAGCCGATGCAAGAATACGGCGAATCAGACCGATCCATCACCATGGACCGTTGTTGCACAACAAATGAATCAAAGCGCATACCCGCCTCGAGCGGCGAGCGTGCATTGGGCGGGAGTCCGCCTGGTGCTCACGCTTTTGCCGGTCGTGGCGACCTCCGCACCGTCTGTCGCCCCCGAACTTTCATCCGATGCGATGAGCCGACCCTATTTGTCGGCCATCGGATCCCCTGCCCTCCGGTTTGGCGAAGCGATCCCGCCCCCGGACCTCTCGGTCCGGCCACCCGCGGGACCGCCCCCGCAACCAGCCGAGGAGCACGTCGCGCCGACGCCCGAAGTCGTCAAACAGGACGTCACGGTGACGGCACCCGCGGCCAGCACACCGGTGGAAATCGGCACACCCGATCCAGCGTCACGCACCGCGCCGGCCAAGACACCCGCCGCGATCCTGCCTGACGACACCCGCCCCAAAGTGCGCGCCGAAGACTTCCTGCCCTTCTTCCAATTCCCCGGCAACACGCCGGCGAACGGAGACGTCACGGTCGTCGCTCCGGTGCCCTCCGCACCGACCGCCGCGCCGCTCCCCGCGAGTTCCGCCACGTATCGGCAGCAATGATCCGCCCGCTTCATATCCTTCCCGGCGCCCGTATTCTCACGGTGCTTTTTCTCGCCGCTGTCATTCTCCTCACCGCACGCGGTTCGGAGAACGCTGCCGCCAGCGAGAAGCCGCCCGCCGGGACTGCGGAGGAACACGAGACCAGTGCCCCCGCACTCTCCGCCGAAGCGCGCGGACTGCTGAAACTCGGCGCGAGCCTGACCGAGCGCGGCGACTACGCCGCCGCCGAAATCGCTTACCGGCAGATCCTGTTTTCCGGCACATTCAAGAAACCGGAACAACAGGAAGCGCTGATCGGCATGGCCCGCTGCTATCGGAAGCAAGGCACCTATACGAAAGCCGCCGCGATCTACGAAAAGTATCTGAAGGAATTTCCCGAAGACGGCCGCGTGCCCGATGTCTTGCTCGATCTGGGCCGGACGCTGCGCGCCATGGGAGCCTACAAGCTCGCGATCGCACGCTTCTACAGCGTGTTGAACTCGACGTTGAAGCTGCCGGCCGACGCGTTCGACCACTACCAGCTGCTCGCCAAGACCGCGCAGTTCGAGATCGCCGAGACGCATTTCGAATCCGGCAACTTCGTGGACGCGGGGAAATTTTTCTCCCGCCTCCGCCTGCTCGATCTGGCACCGGCCGACCGCGCCCGGGCGCACTTCAAATCCGCCTACGCACTGCAACTCGCGGGAGAGACCGACGCGGCGATCGCCACGTTGCGAACCTACCTCGAACAGTGGCCGCATGACGAAAACGTTCCGGAAGCGAGATTCCTGCTCGCCACGACATTGAGAAAGATCGGCCGCAACGACGAGGCCCTCGCCGAAACGTTTGCCCTTTTGCGCGGCGAGAAAACGCAATCCGAAGCCGAGCCGAAACGCTGGGCCTACTGGCAGCGCCGCACTGGCAACCAACTCGCCAACGAATTCTTTCACGCCGGAGACACCCCACACGCGCTCGCCATCTACCAAGGTTTGTCCGCCCTCTCGAACGAGCCGAGCTGGCAGCTGCCGGTGCTCTACCAAGTCGCGCTTTGTCAGGAACAATTGCGCGCCATCGATCGAGCGCGCGAAACCTACCAGAACATCGTCTCGACGGTCGCAAAGGCCGGCAATACTTCCGCAGAGCTGAACGAACTCGCCAAAATGGCCGCGTGGCGCATAAACAACATGACCTGGCAGGACCAAGCCGATCGAAAGCTCAATTCCGCGTTTTCGACGACCACCGGCCAAACGCCACCACCAACCGCGACGAGTCATGACGCCCCTGGAAGCGCTACAGCAGCACCTGCAACTCTGTGAGGAAATCCACGCCCTCGCGCTCGAAGAAAATCGGTTTTTGCAGCAGAATCAGCGCCCGCCAGATGCACCGTTGCTCGAGCGCAAGCGCGCTCTCCTGGCCCGCCTCGACGAGACGTTAGCCGCACTGCGAGCGGCCACCCTCGAAGGCAGCAATCATCCCGCGCAACGCCAGGCGCTGGAGAAGACGCGAGCGCGAATCCTTCAGGTGTTGCAGCTCGAGAAGGAGAACGAGCAACTGTTGTTGCGATTCAGTCTTTCTGGGACGCGCCCGCCGGCGCCCACCACCCTGCCCGCCGGAATGCTGCAGAAGATTTACCAACGGCACTCGTAGGGGATTTTCTTCTTAACGGCGCAAGTTTCACCGATTTTTGCCGATGGGAAAGAGCGTGAGCGCGCTCAGCCCCACTTCAGTGTCTGCTCGGACGACTCCAGAGGACATCGTCCGACAGTTGACACATCTCCCCTCGGCACCGCGCGTGCTGCCCAAGCTGAAGCGCTTGCTGAGCGATAGTAACTCATCCTTGCACGAAGTCGTGGATCTTGTGCGACTCGACCCCGGAATCGCGGCGCGCGTGCTACAGATCGGAAATTCCGCCTACTACAACCAAGGCTTGCGCTGCTACACGGTGGACGAAGCCGTGCACCGCGTCGGCTACGAGCAGATCTACCAACTGGTGTCGAATGCCGTCGCATCCGAAGTCTTGGTGCGCCCGCTTGTCGTCTATCAGGTGGAGGCCGACGGGTTGTGGGAGAATGCCATCGCTTGCGCCATCGCCGCAGAAATGATCGCCGCGGGGCTGAATATCGACCGAGATATAGCCTACACCATCGGACTCCTGCACCAAGTCGGCATGGTTGCCGTGAACGAATGGCTGGAGCGCTCGATGCCTCAGCTGCGTTTCACCCGCGGAGCATTGCCGCTGGAGACATGCGAAGAGGAGCGGCGACTTCTGGGCTTTCACAACGGGGAAGCGGGAGCGGCGTTGCTGAGGCTGTGGGATTTTCCGGCCGTGATGTCGGAGCCGGTCCGCTGGCAATATCTGCCTGCCGCAACCGCCGCACACGGACAACTGGCATCGCTCCTCAATCTCGCGAAATGGATTCGCACCGTAGCGATCGAGGGTGACGGAGCGCGGCCACCGGATGAGCGATTACTACGCAAGGTGGCAATCAACACGAGCCGCGCGAAGCAATTGGTGGAGGCAGTCCGCGCGGAGCTCGGTAGAATTCGGGCAATTTTAGGAGCCGCGGAGAGCGAGCGCCACGTGATGGGATTCCCGTCGGGCATGCGCGAGGTGGTTGCCGTTAGAGACTGACCTGCCCCCGAAGCTGGAGTGCTAAAACGAGAAAGCCGGAGTGGTTGAGGTTGGTTTACTGACGAGGGTTTCGACTGCAAGTGGAGAGTTGGTCAGGTCTACAGGAGCCCCCATGGGGCTCGCGCGATTTTCGCGGCAAACTAGGCCGGGGTCAGATCCGCGAGCGCGCTGTGTGGTCGTTGGTGGTTGTAGTCTTCGCGGAACGCTTCGAGCAGATCACGCGCATGGCTGAACGAAAGGAACTCGGTTTCGTTGAGGCATTCGTCGCGGAGCTTGCCGTTGAAGCTTTCGATGTAGCCATTCTGGGGCGGCTTTCCCGGCGTGATGAAGCGATGGTGCACTTGCCGGTCATGTGCCCAGCGCTCGAGCGCCAGGCCGGCAAACTCCGGCCCGTTGTCGGTGAGGAAGCTGCTGGGCTGGCCGCGCAGCTCGGTCAGGTAATCAAGCACGCGTGTCACCCGCGCCCGGACAAGGAGGTATCGAGCTCGATCCACAGGCACTCGCGGGTGTAATCATCATGCACGGTGAGCAGACGCAACGAGCGGCCGCCAGCCAGCCGGTCATGGACGAAGTCCAGGCTCCAGCGTTCGTTCGGTCGTTGTGGCACGCCGACCGCTTCGACGCCACGGACCAGCCGCTGCTTGCGCCGGCGGCGCTGCCGCACCTGCAGCCCTTCTGCGCGGTAGAGCCGATACACCCGTTATGGTTATCGGCCGATGCCTTCCCGGCGCAGCAACACCAGCATCCATCGGTAGCCCCAGCGTCGGCGCACCGCCGCATGACGCCGCAGGGCGGTTCGCACTGGCTCTTCATCACGTCGGCCGTGTGACTGGTAGTAGTAGCTGCTCACGGCCAAGTGCAGTAGCCCACACGCTCTGGTGCCGCTCACCGGATAACTTTCCTGCAGGTAATCCACGGCGGCGCGACAAGCGGCGGGCTCTACCAGTTTTTTGAGTTCACGTCCTTGAGCATCCGCATGTCCAAGGTCAGATCTGCCACGATCTTCTTCAGCTCCGTGTTTTCCCGTTCCAATTGCTTCAAGCGGTGCAACTGACTCGGATCCAGGCCGCCGTAGCGGCTCTTCCACCGATAGAACGTGCCGCTGGAGATCGCGTGCTGGCGCAAAAGATCGGGCAACGGCCTGCCCGTCGCGGCTTCCTTCAAAATCCCGAGGATCTGCTCCTCGGTATGGTGCTTCCTCATGTCGGGTGAGGTCCATATTCACCCGACTTTCTCGCTCACGCCACTCCAGTTTCAGGGGGCAGGTCAGTCACAACCCATAACAAACTCCCCGACTGACTCTCCGGGTGGTTCGAAAACTTGAGGTCGGTCACCGCTTGGCACCCGAGTGGGATCACGTGTAGCGGTATTGAGAAGTCTTGGAAAAGAAAAGGCCCGAGCGCTGTTTTCAGCGCTCGGGCCATAAACCTGGCAACGACCTACTCTCGCGGGACCTAACGTCCTACTACCATTGGCTGCTCGGGGCTTAACGGCCGTGTTCGGGATGGGAACGGGTGGAACCCCCGGCATCTGGTCACCAGGAAGGGAAACTCACGGCAGAGCCGGAGTAATCGATAAAGTTCAGAAGAAATATTCTGTAAGGAGGTGAAATAAACGCCTAGAAACTGGGTCTACATAAACCGGCAAGGTCATTAGTAGCAGTAAACTAAACACATTGCTGCGCTTGCATTTCTGCCCTATCAACCGGGTGGTCTACCCGGACCTTGCACCGTCTTGCGACGGATTGAGATCTTATCTTGGGATGAGCTTGGCGCTTAGATGCTTTCAGCGCTTATCTCTTCCGCACATAGCTACCCGGCGCTGCCACTGACGTGACAACCGGAACACCAGAGGTGCGTCATTCTCGGTCCTCTCGTACTAGAGAATGAACCCCTCAAATCTCAAACGCCCACAGCGGATAGAGGACCGAACTGTCTCACGACGTTCTGAACCCAGCTCGCGTACCACTTTAACCGGCGAACAGCCGGACCCTTGGGACCTTCTCCAGCCCCAGGATGTGATGAGCCGACATCGAGGTGCCAAACCGCGCCGTCGCTGTGAACGCTTGGGCGCGATCAGCCTGTTATCCCTAGCGTACCTTTTGTCCTATGAGCGATGGCGATTCCACATTCAACCACCGGATCACTTGAACCTGCTTTCGCAACTGCTCGACTTGTTGGTCTCACAGTAAAGCTCCCTTATACTCATGCGCTCTATGGCCCGATTACCAACCGGGCTGAGGGAACCTTCGTAATCCTCCGTTACTTTTTGGGAGGATTCCGCCCCAGAAAAACTGACCTGCTATCACTGTCCCACGCCCGGATTACGGGTCGAGGTTAGACGCCTAACAATAAAAAACTGGTATTTCATATTTTGACTCGGCCCCTCCCTGGAGAGGGGCTTCACAGTCTCCCAGCTATGCTACGTATTTAAAATCAAGCGACAATAACAGCTTACAGTAAAGGTGCATAGGGTCTTTCCGTCCTGCTGCGGGTAGGCGGCATCTTCACCGCCACTACAATTTCACTGGGCCTCTCTCCGAGACAGTTATCAACTCGTTACACGATTCGTGCGGGTCGGAACTTACCCGACAAGGAATTTCGCTACCTTAGGACCGTTATAGTTACGGCCGACATTCACGGGGGCTTAGACGCTGAGCTTGCACCCAACGCTTTCACCTTTCCGCATTGGTCACGTGTCACTCCCTATACGTCGTCTTGCGACTTAGCAGAGAGCTGTGTTTTTGCTAAACAGTCGGTTGATACTCTTATCTGCGGCCCCTCGCGGGGCATCCCTTATAGCTAACATACGGGATCAATTTGCCGAGTTCCTTAGAGAGATTTAACCCACGCGCCTTAGAATACTCATCTATTCCACCTGTGTCGGTTTACGGTACGGGCACCCTATCGAATAGTCGCGAACCTTTTCCCGGAAGCGGAGCATCACACAAATTGCCTCGGCCGTAGCCTTAGCTTTTCATCGCTTTTCAGATACACCCGGTATTTTATCCCCAGGCAACCTACGAGCTTGAACGGGAATCAGCGCCCCGCTCATGTTAGCTTTCTCCGTCAGTCCTCGACATCGAACTCAAATAAGGTGGTGCCGGAATATTGAACCGGCTGTGCATCGACTACTCCTTACGGCCTCGTCTTAGCTCCCGAC